>NZ_CP084910.1:0-300000 GCF_020535245.1 Asticcacaulis sp. AND118
ATGGGCGATCCCGTTTTGGTCACGCCGACCCTCTATGCCCGCGACTGGTTCGCCCGCAACGCGCTGAAGCGCGCCAACGAATTGTGGGCGCAGCACGATCCCGATCACCGTTCGCTGGAACTGAAGTCGCGCGTCGAATTCGACGATCAGGCGGCGCAGACCATGCCGGCGACGCCGACGCGCCCGGACATCGCCGCCGAGACTCAAACTCAGACCCCCGCTCCGGTCGTCAGTTTTCAGGACGCCGTCGCCCGCGTGGCCGGCCTTCAGGAACGCCTGACCTTCGACACCTTCGTGCCGGGCCGCGGCAACGAATTCGCCTATACCATGTCGCGGCAGGTCGCCACCTGGGCCGACGGGCACTTCAATCCGGTCTTCTTTCATGGCCCCTACGGCTACGGCAAGACGCACCTGCTGAACGCCATCGCCTGGGAAGCGAAGGCCCGCCGTCAGGACGCCAAGGTCGTTTATCTGACCGCGGAAAAGTTCACCTCGACCTTCGTGAAGTCGCTTCAGGACCGCTCGACCGCGGCCTTCAAGGAAGAGCTGCGCGGGGCCGACCTGCTGCTGATCGACGACGTGCATTTCATCGGCGGCAAGACCTCTTCGCAGGAAGAGCTGTTTCACACCTTGACCGCGCTTCTCGAAAGCAATAAGCGCGTGGTGTTTACGGCGGACCGTCCGCCGTCGCACCTCAATGAAATCGAAGCGCGTCTCAGGTCGCACCTGTCCTCCGGGCTGGTCTGCGCACTGGATGTCGCCGATCAAAGCCTGAGAATGGGCATTATCGAGCGCAAGCTCGATCAACTCGCTAAGCGTCTGGGCGTCGCCCAGAGGCCGCAACATGATGTACTGCAATTTTTAGCAGATCGCGTACCGGGTTCCATCCGAGAGCTGGAAGGAGCCGTCAACACCCTGGCCGCTTCGGCCGGTGCGCGTCTGGGGAGTTTGACTTTGGACGAAGCTATGGCCTTGCTGCAACCCAACCTGAAGGTATCGGCGGAGCGCCGCGTGACGGTCGACGAGATTCAAAAGCTGACGGCGGATCACTTCGCCCTGAAGCAGGCGGATCTTCTGTCGGAGCGTCGCACGCGTTCGGTTGCCCGCCCGCGTCAGGTGGCGATGTGGCTGTGCAAGCAGCACACCACCCGTTCCTATCCGGACATCGGTCGCCGCTTCGGCGGGCGCGACCACACCACGGTTCTGCACGCCGTCAAGAAGGTCGAGGAGCTTCTGCAGAGCGACGAACAGATCGCCAAGGACGTGGAAGCCCTGACGCGGAAGCTGAGAGGCTGATTAACCGGTTTAAGCGGTTGACGCCGCTTAATAAACATTTAAGGTCTTGCGAAGCGCCGGGGCAATTGCCCCGGCCTTTTGCTCTATACCTATACGCCCGCAAAACGATGGGCCAATAAGTCTGGGATGCCAAGATGCAGCTTATCATTGAACGTGGCGCGCTCCTCAAGGCTCTGAGCCACGTGCAGAACGTGGTGGAACGCCGCAACACCATCCCCATACTGTCGAACGTGCTGCTTTCGGCCGAAGGGTCTCAGGTGTCCTTCTCGGCCACCGACCTCGACATGGAAATTCTCGACTCCGCCGAAGCCATTGTTTCGGTGCCGGGTCAGATCACGGCCCCGGCCCACACCCTCTACGAAATCGTACGCAAGCTGCCCGACGGTGCCGATGTCGAGTTGCGCTATCAGGCCGGCGACGATCCGCGCCTCAGCGTACAGGCCGGCCGTTCGCGCTTCGCCCTGCCCGTCCTGCCCGCCGGCGACTTCCCGGTCATGTCGGGCGACCACGACGGCACCACCTATTCGCTGCTTAAAGAAGATTTGAAGCGCCTGATCGACAAGACGCGCTTCGCCGTATCGACCGAAGAGACGCGCTATTATCTGAATGGCCTGTTCCTGCACACCCTGACCGAGGACGGTTCGGGCTATCTGCGCGCCGTAGCCACCGATGGCCACCGTCTGGCTTTGGCTGAAATGCCCGCGCCGGAAGGCTCGATGGGCAGCGCCGGCGTCATCATCCCGCGCAAGACCGTGGATCAGGCCCGCCGTCTGCTCGACGACGGCACGGGCTATGTCGAACTGACCGTGTCGCCGGCCAAGATCCGCTTCAACTTCGGCACGGCCTCGCTGACCTCCAAGATCATCGACGGTTCCTTCCCGGATTACGGTCGCGTGATCCCGAAGAACAACGACAAGCTGATGCGCATCGACACGGGCGTCCTGTCGCGCGCCGTCGACCGCGTTTCGACCATTTCGGCGGAAAAAAGCCGTTCGGTGAAGATGGCGATCGAGCCGGGCCGCCTGACCCTGACCGTGCGCAATATCGAAGCCGGGCAGGCCGTCGAAGAAGCGGAAATCGAGTACGATTACGACGCGCTCGAAATCGGCTTCAATGCCCGTTACATCCTCGACGTGATGGGACAAATCGCCGGTGAGCAGGTCGAACTGCGCCTCAATGACGCCGCCTCGCCGACTCTGGTGCTCGATACCGCCGATCAGGGCGTCCAGTACGTGTTGATGCCGCTGCGGGTGTAATCGCGACCACAGATCGACGAAAAGGCCGCGAACACCCGTTCGCGGTCTTTGTCATTGCCTGTCGCTGTGCTAGGTCCCGAAGGTGCTGATATTTACCCTGATTTGCCGGTACGTGACGATCGTTCCACGAGAGCGAACGTCTAGCTGCGGCTGCGATCTCGCAACAGGCGCAGCCAGCCGATGAAAACCCGCATTCACGCCCTGAGCCTGACCGATTTCCGCGGCTATGAGCGGCTCGATGTCGATCTGAGCGGACGTTCGCTTTACCTGTTCGGCCCCAATGGCGCCGGCAAGACCAATTTCCTTGAAGCCATCAGCGTCCTCAATCCCGGTCGGGGCCTGCGGGGCGCCGCCGTCAGCGATCTGGGCCGCCGCCTGCCGCAGGAGGCCAAAGGTCGCGCCTGGGGTGTCTCCGCCGAGTTGAAAAGCGCCGATGACGACCTCCGCATCGGCACGGGCTCCGACCCGCGCAGCCTCGAAAAACGGCTGGTGCGTATCGATCAGCAGACCGTCCCCGCCGGACGGCTGTTGGAACATATCCGCCTCGTCTGGCTGACCCCGGCGCAGGATCGCATCTTCCTCGAAGCGCGTGCCGAGCGGTTGCGCTTTTTCGACCGGCTGGTCTTCGCCGCCACGCCGTCGCACGCCACCACGGTCAGCGCCTACGAAAAGGCCCTGCGCGAACGCCTGAAACTGCTGGTCCACGGCCCTGCCGACACCGTCTGGCTCGATGCGTTGGAAGAACGGCTGGCCAATGCCGGAACCGGGATGATACGCGCCCGCCGCGATGCGCTACGCGACCTGCAGACCGAGATCGAAGCCCACGAGAGCGCCTTCCCGAAAGCCGATCTCGGACTGATCAACGAGGCGTCGGAGGCTTTGGAAACTCAAGCTCTGAACGCCGCCCTGCGCGAAGGTTTCGCGCGCGCACGCAGCCGCGACGCCGCGGCCGGACGCTCGCTTTTCGGGCCCCACCGCACCGATCTCAGCGTCTTCCACCGCGAGAAAGACCGTCCGGCGGCGGACTGTTCCACCGGTGAACAAAAAGCCCTCGTCCTGAACCTTATTTTGGCGCAAGGGTCGAGACTTTCGCGTGTCAAAACCGCGCCGAATCCTGTAGTGTTACTTGACGAAGTCGCTGCGCACCTCGACCCGATTCGCCGGGGTGCGCTGTTCGACGAAACCGATCGTCTGGGCCTGCAAACCCTGTTTACGGGAACGGACGAAAGCCTCTTCGACGGACTGGCCGGGCGCGCGCTCGGGGTTCGTGTCGAAGGGGGCAATTGGGTAGAATTTAGGGACTAGGCATGGCCGAAAACGAAGAGCATCCGGAAGTCGTCACAAATGCCTACGGGGCAGATTCGATCAAGGTTCTCAAGGGTCTGGACGCGGTACGCAAGCGCCCCGGCATGTATATCGGCGACACGGACGACGGGTCGGGCCTGCACCACATGGTGTACGAAGTCGTCGATAACGCCATCGACGAAGCCCTGGCCGGCCACGCCACCCGCGTCGAGGTGATCCTCAATGCCGACGGTTCGTGCTCGGTGTCCGACGACGGGCGCGGTATGCCGGTCGATATCCACGCCGAGGAAGGCGTTTCGGCGGCCGAGGTCATCATGACCCAGCTCCACGCCGGCGGTAAGTTCGACCAGAACAGCTATAAGGTTTCAGGCGGCCTGCACGGCGTCGGCGTCTCGGTCGTCAACGCCCTGTCGGACTATGTCGAGTTGAAAATTTTCCGTAACGGCAAGCAGTACGAGGCGCGCTTCGAACTGGGTGAGACCGTCAATTCGACCGTCATTACCGGCGATGCGCCTATTCGCACCGAAGGGCCGAGAGCGGGTCAGCCGATGACCGGCACCATCGTCACCTTTCTGCCGTCGCTGAAGACCGGTCCGGATCAGGGCACCTTCACCTTCATCGATTTCGACCGCAAGACGCTGGAACACCGCCTGCGCGAACTGGCCTTCCTCAATTCCGGCGTCCACATCCGCTTCGCCGACCTGCGCGAGGCTGAGCCCTACGACATCATCCTCAACTATGAGGGTGGCATTGTCGAGTTCGTCAAGCACCTCGACAAGTCAAAGTCGGCCATCCTCAAGGAGCCGGTCTCGGCGCGGGGCTTACGCGACAAGGTCGAGGTCGATCTGGCCCTGCAGTGGAACGACAGCTACCACGAGACCATGCTGTGCTTCACCAACAACATTCCTCAGCGCGACGGCGGCACCCACCTGGCGGCCTTCCGCGGCGCCCTGACGCGGGTGATGTCGGCCTATATGGAATCCTCCGGTCTGGCCAAGAAGGAAAAGGTCTCGGTTTCGGGTGAAGATGCCCGCGAAGGCCTGACCTGCGTCCTGTCGGTCAAGGTGCCGGACCCTAAATTCTCGTCGCAGACCAAGGACAAGCTGGTCTCGTCCGAAGTGCGCCCGGCCGTCGAAGGCATCGTCTTCGAAAAGCTGTCGCAGTGGTTCGAAGAGAACCCTGTCGAAGCCAAGGCGATCGTTTCCAAGATCATCGAAGCCGCCGCCGCACGCGAAGCCGCACGCAAGGCGCGCGAACTGACCCGGCGCAAGTCGGCGCTGGACATCAACTCACTGCCGGGCAAACTGGCCGACTGTCAGGAACGCGACCCCGCCAAGTCCGAACTGTTCATCGTCGAGGGTGACTCGGCCGGCGGCTCCGCCAAACAGGGCCGCAACCGTGAAAATCAGGCCATCCTGCCTCTGCGCGGTAAGATCCTGAACGTCGAACGCGCCCGTTTTGACAAGATGCTGTCATCGGAAATGATCGGCACCCTGATTATGGCGCTGGGGACCGGTATCGGTCGCGACGACTTCAATATCGAAAAGCTCCGCTACCACAAGATCATCATCATGACCGATGCCGACGTGGATGGCGCGCATATCCGCACCTTGCTCCTGACCTTCTTCTACCGTCAGATGCCGGAAATCATAGATAACGGTTATCTCTATATCGCCCAGCCCCCGCTGTATAAGGTCGCTAAGGGCAAGTCGTCGCGCTACCTCAAGGACAATATCGAAATGGACGCCTTCCTGATCGAGGAAGGCACGTCCGAGGCGGTGCTGGAGTTGCGTTCGGGGGAGCGTATCAGCGGTCAGGATCTCGAAGCCCAGGTGCGCGCCGCCAAGGCTTTCAAGGGCAGCGTCGATCGTCTGGCCAGCCGCGCCCCGGCCTTCGCTATCGAACAGGCGGCTCTGGGCGGTCTGTTCGGTGAAAAGCCCGATCTGGCGGCCACGGCCAAGCGTCTCGACCGCCTCAACGAGGACGGCGACGGCCCGTGGAGCGTTGAAGCCAATGCCACCAGCCACGGCGGCTATGTCTTCACCCGCGTGCGTCGCGGCGTGTCGGAAAAGATCGTACTGGACGACGGCATGATCCATTCGCAGGACGGTCGCCGCCTCAACGAGCGTCTGGAAGGGCTGAGCGACCTGTTCACCGAGGTTTCGACCTTCCGCCGCAAGGACAAGGTGACCGACATTCGCGGTCCGCTCGACCTCGTGGCGGCGGTGCTGGATGCCGGTCGCAAGGGCCTGTCGATCCAGCGCTATAAAGGTCTGGGCGAGATGAACCCGGATCAGCTTTGGGAAACCACGCTGGACAAGGACGCCCGCACCCTGTTGCAGGTCAAGGTCAATCTCAGCGACGAAGCCGATGATTTGTTCGTCAAGCTGATGGGTGATCTGGTCGAGCCGCGCCGCGAGTTCATTCAGGACAATGCGCTCGACGCCGAAGTCGACGCTTAAAAGACGCAGGGGCTCAGCCCCTGCACCCATTTATCATGAGCAAAGTCATTCACCTCGCAACCGCCGTGCTGGTTGATCCGGTACGTAACAAGGCACTGGTCGTGCGTAAGCACGGCACGGCGATCTTCATGCAACCGGGCGGCAAGATCGATGCGGGCGAGACGGCGATTGAGGCCTTAAGGCGTGAATTGCGGGAAGAAATAGGGCTGAATATTACCGCAGACGAAGCTGTCTATCTGGGCCGTTTCACCGCACCGGCGGCCAATGAAGCCAGCTTTACGGTGGACTCGCGGGCCTTCTGGATCGAGACAGACAAACCCGTCTGTGCGGCGGCGGAAATCGCGGAAATACAATGGATTGATCCGACTGATGCTCTGAAGCTGTCCTTGGCTCCACTATCGAAGTTTCAGTTGATGCCACTGGCGGCTGAACGCCTCCAGTTAAGGGATGTGGGTCCGTGACCCCACAAAAACTGTAATCAAAGAAAAAGCCTCGCTCCGAAAAGCGAGGCTTTTTCTTTGATTGAAGATTCTGGGGCCCGCGCTCAAACAGCGAAGCGGTAGCGCCCAAAAATGCCCCCAGACCCCATTACTTCACGTCGCGGGCATCGCGCTTGGCAGCCACGCGCAGGCGCAGGGCGTTGAGCTTGATGAAGCCCGCCGCGTCGCGGTGATCGTAGGCGACCTTGCCTTCTTCGAAGGTGACCAGGTCCTGATCGTACAGCGAATAGGGGCTTTCACGCCCGATGACCGTGGTGTTGCCCTTGTACAGCTTCACCGTCACGCGGCCGGTGACCTTGGCCTGCGAATAGTCGATGGCGGCTTGCAGCATTTCGCGCTCCGGCGAGAACCAGAAGCCGTTATAGACCAGCGAGGCGTACTTCGGCATCAGCTCGTCCTTCAGGTGCATGGCGCCGCGGTCGAGCGTGATCGACTCGATGCCACGGTGCGCCGCCAGCAGGATGGTGCCGCCGGGGGTCTCGTACACGCCACGCGACTTCATGCCGACGAAGCGGTTTTCGACCAGATCGAGGCGACCGACGCCATTGTCGTGGCCGAGCTGGTTCAGCCTGGTCAGCAGGGCGGCGGGCGACAGGGCTTCACCATTGATGGCGACCGGATCGCCCTTTTCGAAGTCGATGGTGAAGACGGTCGGCTGATCCGGCGCGGCTTCGGGGGCGATGGTGCGCTGATAAACGAATTCCGGGGCTTCGACCGCCGGGTCTTCCAGCACCTTGCCCTCGGACGAGGAGTGCAGCAGGTTGGCGTCGACCGAGAAGGGCGCATCCCCGCGCTTGTCCTTGGCGATGGGGATCTGGTGTTGTTCGGCGAAGGCCAGCAGGGATTCACGCGACGCGAAGTCCCACTCGCGCCACGGGGCGATGACGCGGATGTCGGGCTCAAGGCCGTAATAGCCGAGTTCGAAGCGGACCTGATCGTTGCCCTTGCCCGTTGCGCCGTGGCAGACGGCGTCGGCACCGACCTTGCGGGCGATTTCGATCTGTGTCTTGGCGATCAGCGGACGGGCGATCGAGGTGCCAAGCAGGTACTGGCCCTCATAGACGGTGTTGGCGCGGAACATCGGGAAGACGAAATCGCGCACGAACTCTTCGCGCAGATCTTCGATGTAGATGTTTTCCGGCTTGATGCCGAGCAGTTCGGCCTTCTTGCGCGCCGGCTCCAGTTCCTCGCCCTGACCGAGATCGGCGGTGAAGGTCACCACCTCGGCATTATATTCGGTCTGAAGCCACTTCAGGATGATCGAGGTGTCGAGGCCGCCCGAATAGGCAAGGACGACTTTCTTGACGGGCTTTTCAGCAGGGGAGGATGCTTCAGAAGACATGGGGGCAAACCACTCCGGTTGGGGGCAAAAACAGTTGCTCGCGCCTTTAAGACCTGGGGGGGGCGGATGCAAGGATTAATGCCCTCCACATCTGAATTTACCGATCAGGACCATGCGGCGCAGGGCAGCACCTTCTGAAACCCGAACAGAGGCGTGGGCGTTTTCATGAGGAATGCGTCTTTGACCGAGGTCCGCACGAGTTGCTCAGTCGCGTAAGATGATAACACAACATCGGCGTCCGTAACCCCCAACAAGGGTATCACGGTGGCTACAACTGAGATTTCTCCCTGCGCAATCAGTTGGATCAACCGCATGATTGCATCAACGTTCACAAGCGACGGTTCAAAACCACCCGCGCACACAGGAGAGTTGGAGACAAACCCTAAGCGCCGAGCAATACGACTGCGACTTTCAACAGCCACGCCGATCGCGCCTTCATCTGTGGCATAGAGGTTTACGTAGGCCTGATCGTCGGATTCAGGCTCGAAAAGCGCCTCATAAACAATAGTGTACTCGTAATCTTCACCGGTAGGCTCCCATTCCTCCCGGAAGGTAACTTGGCGAAAATCTTGCCCGGCAAACCATGCATTCAAATTATCAGACAGATATTTCGGCACGGCAAGCATTGGCAACTACACTGAAACCTGCGTCCCAAGCTCGACCACACGCCCCGGCGGGATATGGAAGAACTCGGTCGGATTGGTCGCGTTGCGCATCAGGAAGATGAACAGACGGTCCTGCCACAGCGGCATACCCGACGTGGCCGAAGCCACCACGCTGCGGCGACCGAGGAAGAAGCTGGTGGCCATGATGTCGAACTTCAGGCCCTGCTTGCGGCAGATACCCAGCGCCTTGGGCAGGTTCGGGCTTTCCATGAAGCCATAATGCACCGTTACGCGCTTGAAGTCCTCATCGAGCTTTTCGATGGTGATGCGCTCGGATTCGTGGACGCGCGGGATGTTCCGCGTATCGACCGTCAGAATGATGTTCTTCTCGTGCAGGATCTTGTTGTGCTTGAGGTTGTGCATCAGGGCCACCGGTGCGATTTCGGCGTCCGAGGTCAGGAAGATGGCGGTGCCCGGCACGCGGTGCGGCGGGCGGGCCTTGAGCATTTCGATCAGGTCGGTGAGCAGCACGCTGTCGCGGCGGGATTTCTCGAACAGAATGCCCGAACCGCGCACCCAGGTGGCCATCACGGTGAACAGGCAGGCCCCGATCAGCACGGGCAGCCAGCCGCCCGACAGGAAGCGCAGCATGTTGGCGCTCAGGAAGGCGAAGTCGAGGATGATGAAGGGGATGATGAAGGCCAGCACACGCGGCCAGCCCCATTTCCACATTTGGCGCATGACGATGGCGGCCATCAGGGTCGTGACGACCATGGTGCCGGTCACAGCAAGGCCATAAGCGTGGGCCAGAGCCGAAGAGGTCTGGAAGGTGACCATGACCACAATGACGCCGATCAGCAGCATCGAATTGAGCTGCGGCACGAAGATCTGACCTTCCTGCGTTTCCGAGGTGCGCTTGACGTTCAGGCGCGGCAGGAGGCCGAGCTGGATCGCCTGCTGCGTCAGGGAGAAGGCACCGGTGATCACGGCCTGCGAAGCCACGACGGTGGCCAGACCCGCCAGCAGGACCAGCGGCAGACGCAGACCCAGCGGCGCCATCTCGAAGAACCAGTTCATCTCCTCGAACGGCTTGCCGGCAGCCTGCGCCGTTTCGAGAACCGTCAGGGCCAGCGCCCCCTGCCCCAGATAGTTCAGGGTCAGACACGGCAGGACGAAGAACAGCCACGCCGCCTGAATGGGCCAGCGGCCGAAATGCCCCATGTCGGCGGTAAGGGCCTCAGCCCCCGTCACGGTCAGGAACACCGCGCCCAGCACGATAAAGCCGGCCAGACCGTGTTCGGCCAGAAACTGAACCGCGTACCCCGGATTGATAGCCATCAGGATTTGCGGATTGGCGACGAACTGACTGACGCCTAACAAGGCCATGGTGGCGAACCACACCGCGCAGACCGGGCCGAACAGCAGGCCGACCTTGGCCGTGCCGTGGCTTTGGAAGGCGAACAGGCCGATCAGCATGACCCCGGCAATTATCAGGACCAGTTCGGTCGAAATGCTGTTTTCGAGCGCCGGAATGGTGCGCAAACCCTCAACCGCAGAAAGCACCGACATGGCCGGGGTGATGACCGCGTCGCCGTAGAACAGCGCCGCACCGATAATGCCGAGCGTGAAGACGATGGCCGTGCGCTTGCCGATGGCTTGCTGCGCCAGCGCCATCAGCGACAGGACGCCGCCTTCGCCCTTGTTGTCGGCGCGCATGATGAAGCCGACATATTTGACGGTCACGACGAGGATCATCGCCCACAGGGCCAGCGAGACGACGCCCAGGATTTCCGGACGCGTCACGCCATCGCCGGCGGCGGCGTGCAGGGCTTCCTTGAAGGCGTATAGCGGCGAAGTGCCGATATCGCCGAAGACCACACCGATCGAACCAAGCGCCAGCGCCCAGAAGCTGGCGTGGTGTCCGTGACCTTCGGAATGATGTTGTGAGGGTTTATGCGCGGAAGCTGTATCCGCTCCGGTCTTGTCGCCGGCAGGGTCCGAGGCGCTGGCGGCAGGACTGGCCTCGGCAGGGGTATCCCCGATCATGCAATATCTCCTGAGAGACCACGTTCGATGGTCCTCGCTTGAACGGCGGGCCTCTTACGCCCATTTGTAACCGGATTCAATGCACATTGCATCCACCCCCGCCCATGGGTTGCCGATTCCACTAGGAATAGCAGTCAAATTATCGTAATTACGGAGGGATCATGTCCGACAGTCAGAGATTTCCCGTCGCCGCGCATACCCTGGCCTATCTGGCTCACAAAGGGGCCTATTCGCGCGAACAGGCCGTGTCCTCCTCCGTGCTGGCGGCCTCCATCCCCACCAATCCGGTCGTCATCCGCCGCATGACCACGCAACTGGCCAAGGCCGGTCTGGTCGACACCTGCTCGGGCGTCTCCGGCGGCACGTGGCTTTTGAGGCCTGCGGAGAAGATTCCGCTGGATCAGGTGCTGCACGCCGTACATGGCTGCGCGCATCTGGGGTCTGCGCCTCCGGGCGCGGACGGCTGCCCCGTGGGTCAGGCCATCCCGAAAGCCGTGTCAGGCGCCATGAAGGCCGCCAATGCCGCGGCGACCGACACCCTTTCGCGTATCACCGTCGCCGACCTCATCCGGAATATCTGATGCGCAGACTGGCTCTTATCACCGGCGCAACCTCGGGCATCGGCCTGGCGTTTGCCCGCGTCTATGCCGGTCACGGTTGGGACGTGGTGGTGACGGGCCGTCGTCAGGACCGTCTGGAAAAGCTGGTAGAGGAAATCCGCCTGCGCTTCGGCGTCGAGGCGCACTTTATTGTTGCCGATCTGGCTGAGCCCGGAACGCCGCAAAAACTGGTCGATCACGTCACGGCACTGGGCCGCAAGGTCGACGGGCTGATCAACAATGCCGGCTACGGCCTGCCCGAAGGTTTTGTCGGCAACCCGTTTCCGTCGCACGGCGCGTTTTTACGCGTGCTGATGTATGCGCCGACCGAGTTGGCGCATATGGTCCTGCCCGGCATGATCGAGCAGAAGTTCGGGCGCATCGTCAATGTGTCGTCGCTGGCCTCGTACCTGCCCGCCTCGCCCGGCGATACGCTCTATGCGCCGGTAAAGGCCTATCTGACGCGCTTTTCGCAAGGCCTGCATCTTGAGGCGCGCGACCACGGCGTGCACGTCAGCGCCCTGTGCCCCGGCTATACCTATTCGGAATTCCACGACGTGACCGGTTCGCGCGAACGCATCAGTCAGGCGACGCCGGAATGGATGTGGATGGGCGCCGATGAGGTGGCGCGCGAAGGTTATCAGGCCGCCGAAGCCAACCGCGCCATCTGCGTACCCGGCGCGCCTAACAAGTTCCTGGCGGCGCTGTTGAAGATCATGCCGGACGACTGGGCGCTGGAGCTGATCTCCAACCATCTGCGCAAGATGGTGCGGTAAAGCTACGACCCGCTATAGGGGTGCGCGGCTGCCGGGACGATGATGTCGTGGGTAACGGTCGAAATGGCCGAAATAATGATCTGCACCGACAGGGCACACAGGATCAGGCCCAGCACCCGGATGACCACCACCATGCCGACACGCCCCAGCATCTTCGAAATGTGCCCGGTGAAGAAGAAGGTCAGCAGCACCGCCAGCGCCGTGGTCAGAATGGCCCCCAACCCTACCGCCATGCCGGTAATTCCGTATTTCTGCGCTTCACCCGCCTGAATGATGACGGTCGAGATGGCCCCCGGTCCGATCAACAGCGGGATAGCAAAGGGCACGACGAACTTTTCAAAGGTCTTCTTGGCGCGGTCGCGGCCGCGGATCGGCGCGCCGTGGGCGTCCAGCGTATCCTCGGTCAGGGATTCGGTTTCCTCGAACATGGCGAGAAAATCGCCGCGCGTCATGTCGAGCCCCAACAGGAACAGAAGAATGCCGCCGGCGATGCGGAAGGCGTCCATCGAAATCCCGAAGAACTGCAACAGCGCCAGACCGGTAAAGAAGAAGAAGCTGAGGAACAGGGCGGCAAAGGCCGAGATATAGACCACCAACCAGCGGCGCGCCGATTCCGACTGCGTCCGCGTTGCCGCCGCGAAGATCGGCACATTGCCGATAGGATCGAGCAGGGCGAACAGGGTGATGAAGAAGTTCACATAAAGCTCGACCAGCCCTAACGATCCACCCGTCATGCCTCACCCTCCTGAAAGCGATTCTGTTTCTATCAGAGGCGGCAAAACGGTTACAGGAAAAACTTTCACGGCGCCCTGACAGAGCCCTGTCACGTTTTCCCCATTGTACCCCCGGGAATCCGGTGTATGTGAGGCCAGATTTTTCTCAGGAGCACGCCATGACCCTGCCAGCCGACCCCCGCGTCATTGTCGCCCTCGATGAGCCCGATCTGGCCTCGGCCCGCCGTCTGGTGCAGGTGCTTGGCGACCACGTCAGCTATTACAAAATCGGCCTGACTCTTTTGGGACAGGGCGGTCTGTCTCTCACCGAAGAGCTTGGCGCGCAAGGCAAGCAGGTGTTTCAGGACTGGAAACTGCACGATATCGGCGCACAGGTCGAAGGCGCGACGGAAGCCATTTCGCGCGGGGCCTGCGACATGCTGACCGTCCACGCCGAGCCTCAGGTGATGAAGGCCGCCGTTCGCGGTCGTCAGGGCCATACGAAGCTTCTGGGCGTGACCGTCATGACTACGCTGAAACAGGACGATCTGGACGAGATGGGCTACGGCATGGCGCTGGAAGACCTCGTCAAGCGCCGCGTGGATCAGGCGGTCGCGGCCGGCATGGATGGCGTGGTGGCCAGTCCGCACGAAGCGGCGATGATCCGCGCCCGCGTGCCTGCTGATTTTCTGATCATCACCCCCGGCGTGCGTCCGGAATGGGCCGACGCCAACGATCAGAAGCGCATCGCCACCCCCGCCGACGCCATCCGCAACGGAGCGACTCATATGGTCATCGGCCGCCCGATCACACGCGCTCCCGATCCGGTGGTGGCGGTTCAGGCGATTCTGGCGGAACTGGCTTGATTCCATACCTAGTGGCCTAGCCAGGAGGGCGTGGAGCATCAAAAATCGCTGACAATGCCCTTGCGCTCCCAGTCGCCGTAGCGCGTGGGTTCCAGCCCCGCCGGGCCGCCATCCTCGACGGGCCGTTCCGCCGTCTCTTTTTCGGCCTGAGCGCGGCGTTCTTCGGCCTCGGCCAGAGCGCGCTGCGCCGCCGGGCTCAGAATTTTTTCCGGCGCGGCATTCGTTTCAGCATCGTCAATTGATTGCGAAGTCGTTTCGCCGTTTTTTTCAGATGACATTTTCGTAAGCGCCTTAAATTCGTCTGCGATTTCCTTATATGTAGCGTCTGTGCAGTGTCACTGCAATCTCTATACTTAGGAGCCTCTTAACTATGAACCCGTTCAAGACCTTTATGCTTCTGGCTGGTATGACCGCGCTGTTCGGCGCGATCGGTCTGGCGATTGGCGGGCCTGCGGGTATGCTGATCGCGTTGGGTCTGGCGTTGGCCATGAACGCCTTCGCCTACTGGAACTCCGATAAGATGGTGCTGAAAGCCTATCAGGCCGAGCCCGTCGATCCGTCGACCGCCACCGGCCTGATCCGCAACTATTATGACGACATCGCCGAGATGAGCCACCGCGCGGGCCTGCCCATGCCGGCGGTCTATATCATTCACAACGATCAGCCCAACGCCTTCGCCACCGGCCGCAACCCGCAAAACGCTGCCGTGGCCGCCACGACCGGCCTGTTGCGCATGCTGGACCGCAGCGAAATCCGCGGTGTGATGGCGCACGAACTGGCGCACGTGAAGAACCGCGACACGCTGATCATGACGGTTACGGCGACGCTGGCCGGTGCGATTGCCTCCATCGCCAACTTTGCCATATTCTTCGGAAGCAGCAACGACGACGAGGACGGCATCAACCCCGTCGCCGCTATCCTGATGGCCATTGTTGCCCCGATGGCCGCCATGCTGGTGCAGATGGCCATTTCGCGCGTCCGCGAATACGAGGCCGACCGCATCGGCGCCGAGCTGTGCGGCGATCCGGAAAGCCTGGCCCGCGCCCTGCACAAGATCGAGCGGTACGCCCACGGCATCCCCAACCACGAAGCCGAACGCAATCCGGCTTCGGCGCACATGTTCATTATCAACCCGTTGTCGGGTAAGCGCATGGACAATCTGTTCTCGACCCACCCGGCGACCGACAACCGCGTCCGCGCCCTGATGGAGTTGGGCGTGCGTATGGGCAATCGCGGCAGCGGCATGACCAGCGTGCCGACCACTTAAGCGGGTTGGGCTGAAGGGACTTTGCTGATATAGCGGCCCCTCATCCGGCCTTTCCGGTCACCTTCTCCCCGTCAAACGGGGAGAAGGACGTAACGCGCAGCATCTTCTGAGAGTTTGCATGTCCCAAAATTCTGGCCGGACTCCCGGCAAGCCAGCCCGTCCGTCGCAAGGCAAACCTCGTCCCTCTGCGCGCCCTAGCCGCCCCAAGCCTGACGCCACGGAAAGCATGGACAACGACATCGGCATCCCGGCGCGCCTCGCCGCGGTGACCCTGATCAAGGCCGCGCTGGAAAAGCGCAGCGGTTTCGACGAGACCGCCGCCAGCGCCGACTTCCTCAAGCTGTCGGAATCCGAGCGCGCCTTTGCGCGCGCCCTGGCCCTGCTTGTCCTGCGACGCCTGGGGCAACTCGACCACGTCATCCACAAGAAGACCCAGAAGATGCCGCCCGAAGCGGTGCGTCAGTTGCTGCGCATCGGCATGGCGCAGATCTTCTTCATGCAGGTGCCCGACTTCGCTGCCGTTTCGACCACGGTGAAGATCGCCGAGCGCGAGAACAAGACCCGCCCGTTCAAGGGCCTGATCAACGCCATCCTGCGCGGCCTGATCCGCGACGGCAAGCTGTCGGACGTCAATCCCAAGCGCCTTGTCCCCGACTGGCTGTGGCAGCGCTGGGCGCAAACCTATGGCGAGGACAATGCCGCCGGCATGGCGACCGTCCTGACCGAGGAGCCGGCCACCGACCTCAGCTTCCGCAACGCCGCCGACCGCGACGCCTTGGTCGAACCGCTGCAAGGCGAGGCCGTCGGTCCGGTCAATCTGCGGTCGGCCCTGCGCGGCGATCTGCGTCAGTGGGCGGAATACGAAGCCGGCAAGTGGTGGGTGCAGGACATCGCCGCAGCCACCCCGGTCAATCTGCTGGGCGATTTGAGCGGCAAGACCGCGCTCGACGTCTGCGCCGCGCCGGGCGGCAAGACCATGCAACTGATCGCCAAAGGGGCGCAGACCGTGGCCATCGATCGCTCGAAGAACCGCCTCAAACGCGTTGAGGACAATCTCAAGCGTCTGGATATGACGGCGGAAATTCATAATGCCGACGCCTCGACCTTCGACGATCCGCGTCAATTCGACGTGGTGCTGGTCGATGCCCCCTGTTCGGCCACCGGCACCTATCGCCGCCAGCCGGACGTGCTGTGGGCCACCCGCCCCGCCGATATCGCCAAGCTGGCGGACGTGCAGCACCGTCTGCTCGACGCGCTGGCCCCGCGTGTGAAACCCGGCGGCGACTTCCTCTACAGCACCTGTTCGCTGGAGCGCGAAGAGGGCGAAACGCAGATTCTCGCCTTCCTGCGCCGGAACAAGGACTTCACTCTGGTCAAGCACACAGCCGATCAGCACCCGGACATACCCGCCGCCTCATTTGCGCCCGAAGGCTGGTTGAGATTGCTGCCGCATCAGCGTAAGGGAGGGCAGGACGGGTTCTTCGTCGCGCACCTGAAACGCAACCCCGCATAAGAGTTTTTCATGACCACGCCGCTGATCTGCCCTTCGATTCTCGCCTCCGATTTTTCCAAGCTGGGCGAAGAAGTGCGCGCCATCGACGCCGCCGGGGCCGACTGGATTCATATCGACGTGATGGACGGGCATTTCGTGCCCAACCTGACCATCGGGCCGGACGTGGTGAAGGCGCTGCGCCCCCATACGCAAAAAACCTTCGACGTGCACCTGATGGTCACGCCGGTCGATCCGTATCTGGAGGCCTTCCGCGCCGCCGGGGCCGACTATATGAGCGTCCACCCGGAATCGGGTCCGCACCTGCACCGTACTCTGAAACAGATCCGCCATCTGGGGGCCAGGGCCGGCGTGGTGCTCAATCCGGCCACGCCGCTCGACGGTCTGGAATGGATCATGGATGATCTCGATCTGATCCTATTGATGAGCGTCAATCCGGGCTTTGGTGGGCAAAGCTTTATCGAAAGCCAGTTGCGCAAGATCGAAGCGGTGCGCAAGACACTCGATGCGCTGGGTCACCCGGCCGTGCTTCAGGTCGATGGCGGCGTGAACCTGCAAAACGCCGCCGCCTGCGTCGCTGCCGGAGCCACGGCGCTGGTCGCGGGCACCGCCGTGTTCAAGGGCGGTCCCGGCGCCTACGCTGCCAATATCAAGTCGCTCAAGGGTCTCTGACCCGATGCAGGTCTATGAGCAGCCCATCGCCATAGCCGGTCACGCCGCGGTGCGGACACCTTGGGGCAAGGTCGTGCGGGCCTGGGCGCGCCGTCAGGCCGCCGCCGAAATCTTCGGCATGCCGGGCTATCGCCTGTCGTTGCGCGGCCCCGCCATCGAAGGCTTTATCGCCGCGCCCCACGAAATCCGCCTGCCCAATCCCCACCTGGGCAAGGCCATGATGTCGGGCCGTTACAGCCTCGGTGGCGCGCGCATGAGCGTGCAGGGCTCCGGCGATCCGTGGAACCGTCCCTCGCCCACCCGGGCCTTTGCGGTCGAATTGCACCGCTTCTGCTGGCTGCGCCACCTGTTCACCCAGGGCGAAGACGGGGTGAAGGAAGGCCTGCGTCTGTTCCTTTTGTGGGAAAAGACTTTCCGCAAGTGGACGCCGTTTGCGTGGGATCAGGGCGTACTGGCCCGCCGCCTGATCAATCTCAGCGTCTTTGCCCGCCGCCTGTCGGCCTATGCTTCCGAAGCCGAAGCTCAGTGCCTCGCGCAATCCATGGCCGAACAGGCCCGCCACCTGTGGCGCCTGCCGCGCAATCTGGCCTGGTACGCGCAAAAGGCCACGGCGCTGGTCCTCACAGGCTGCGTCCTGTCGGGCCGGGCCGGAGACGCCCTGCGCCGCAAGGGCCTGCAAATCCTGCCCAAGGCGCTGAAGCGCACCATCCTGCCCGACGGCTCGCACGCCTCGCGCAGCGTACAGGCCGGGCTGGAACTGCTCTACGATCTGCTGCTGATCGAGGACGGGCTGAACCAGCGCGGTCTGGCCATTCCCGACTATCTCGAAACCGCCATCGAACGCCTCAGCCGCTTCGTACGCACCCTGTCGCATCCCGATGGGTCGCTGTGCGCGTTTCAAGGCTCGGAATCGCTGCTGGCCGAACAGGTCGCCCCGGCGCTGCTGCACGAAGAAAAGCGCCCGCTGGCCCCGACCACGCTTCCCGTATCGCTGGAGCATGGCCGTTATCAGCGCCTGCTGGGCCGCTCACTCACCGTCTATGTCGATACGGGCGAGCCACGTCACGGACCGTTGGGCTACGCCGCCTGCGATCACCCGATGAATTTCGAAGTTTCCGGCGGCCGCGACAAGCTGTTCGTCACGCCGGGCTGGGCGCCGGGTCAGTCGGACCACCACGAATTCCGTATCATCAACGCCGCCAATACGCTGACGCTCGGCGACATGCCGATCCTCAGCCCCGTTACCGGGCGGTTCGGTGAACTGCTGCACTTCGGGCTTGAGGGCCTGCGCTACCGCATCCGCAGCCGCCGCATCGAATCCGAAGACGCCGGCTCGCTGATCGAGATGGAACACGAAGGCTGGCGTCCGGTCTTCGGCATCAAGCACGAGCGCCGCCTCTATGTCGATCCGCAGCGCGACGAACTGCGCGGCGAGGAGAAGTTGATCCCGGTCGAACCGAAGAAGGAACTGCCGGAACAGGCACCCTACGTGCTGCGCTTCGTGCTGCACCCGGAGGTGCAGGCCTCTCTGGCGCGCGACAAGCGTTCGATCCTGCTGCGCGGGCCGGGCGGACGCGGCTGGTGGCTGAGGCACGATGCGCGCGAGGTCAGTATCGAAGAGTCGAGCGTGTTTGAACGGGGGCAACCGCGCAAATCGACGACGCTTCTGCTGCGCGGTACGATGCGGCTGGCGACGCCGCTGCGCATCCGCTGGAAGCTGTCGCCTGCCGAAGCGTAAAGCGCGCAAGCGACTTAATCGTTTCACCTGCGCGCCTCACATTTTCCGTTACAAATGAAGGGGGATTGTGGGTTTTCTTTTGCCCCCCCCTTGTGTAAACCGCGCGCAACCTCCCCTTCCCATTTCATATGGATGCGCCCATGCCCGCCGCCCCTGATTTCCCGCCCGCCCCCGATCTCGTCACACCGAAGCGCGCCCTCATCTCCCTGTCGGACAAGACCGGCCTGATCGAGGTGGCTCAGGCACTGGTCGCGGCCGGCGTCGAAATCATCTCGACCGGCGGCACGCGCGCCGCGATCGACCAGGCGGGCATCACCGTCAAGGACGTCTCCGATCTTACGCAATTTCCGGAAATGATGGATGGTCGCGTCAAGACCCTGCACCCCAAGGTGCACGGCGGCCTGCTGGCCTATCGCGACGCGCCGGAACACGCCAAGGCCCTGAGCGAGCACGATATCACCCCCATCGACATCGTGTGGATCGACCTTTACCCGTTCGAAAACACCGTTGCTGCGGGCGGGGGTTTTGAAGCGGCCATCGAAAATATCGACATCGGCGGTCCGGCCATGATCCGTTCTTCGGCCAAAAACCATCCCTATGTCGCCGTCTGCGTCGACAAGTCTTGCATCGACGCCGTAATCGAAGCGGTAAAATCGACCGGTCAAACCTCGCTGGAACTGCGCAAGAAACTGGCCGCCAAGGCCTTCGCCCGCACCGCCGCCTACGACAGCGCCGTTTCGACCTGGTTCGCGGGGCAACTGGGCGATGGCTATCCGCTGCGCAAGACCATCGGCGGCACGCGCCTGCAAACCATGCGCTACGGCGAAAACCCGCACCAGTCCGCCGCCTTCTACAAGACCGGCGAAGAGCGTCCCGGCGTCGCCACCGCGAAGCAGCTTCAGGGCAAGGAACTGAGCTACAACAACGTTGCCGACACCGACGCCGCCATCGAGCTGGTGGCCGAATTCGAGCAACCCGCCTGCGTCATCGTCAAGCACGCCAATCCCTGTGGCGTGGCGGTCGGCCTTGATTTGCTGACGGCCTATAAGCGCGCGCTGGAATGCGACGACGTGTCGGCCTTCGGCGGCATCGTGGCGCTGAACCGCAAGCTGGACGCCGCTACGGCGGAAAAAATCGTCGAAATCTTCACCGAAGTCATCGTCGCCCCCGAAGCCGACGACGACGCTTTGGAGATCGTCAAGGCCAAGAAGAATCTGCGCCTGCTGGTCACCGGCGCGCTGCCCGATCCGCTGTCCGGCGGTCAGGTGTTCCGCTCGGTGGCCGGCGGTCTGCTGGTGCAGTCGCGCGACACGGCCCGCATCACCGCCGCCGACCTCAAGATCGTAACCAAGCGTCAGCCGACCCCGACCGAGATCGAGGACATGCTGTTCGCCTTCACCGTCGCCAAGCACGTCAAGTCCAACGCCATTGTCTACGCCAGGGACGGCCGCACGGCAGGCATCGGCGCCGGTCAGATGAACCGCCGTGACTCGGCCCGCATCGCCGCCCTGCGCGCTCAGGAGGCCGCCGAAAAGATCGGCCTGACGGAATCGCTGGCCAAGGGTTCGGCCTGCGCCTCGGAAGCCTTCTTCCCCTTCCCGGATGGCCTGCTCGAAGCGGCGGCAGCGGGCGCCACGGCGGTGATTCAGCCGGGGGGGTCGATTAAGGACGCCGACGTCATTGCGGCGGCGGATGAGGCGGGCCTGACCATGGCCTTTACCGGCGTGCGCGTGTTCAGGCACTAATCCCACATCCTCCCCTGTAGCGAAGCGTACGGGGGAGGGGGACCACGAAGTGGTGGAGGGGGTGGGCCTCGGACTCTGCCCCCTCCGTCATTTTCGCTATCGCTCAAATGCCACCTCCCCCGCTCCGCCCAAGGGCTTGCAAGGGAGGATGTACAAAGCCGTACCGCGTGGTATCTATCCCTCGGGGACGTCTTTCCGAGGGATTTTTCATGCCTGAGACTCTGGCTGCGCGATGGGCGCGCCTGTCGCCCTGCACCGAAGCGTTCGGCCCGGCGGATGCCGTGCCGCGTCCGGCCCTGATCCTCTTCCACGGTTGTGGCGGCGTCCGCCCGCACATCTATCGCTACGCCGAAGCCGCCGCGGCCATCGGCGTGCGCGCCTATGTTGTCGACTCCCTGAAGGCCCGCGGCTGGGGCCGGTCGCACGGCGTGTCGCTGGTCTGTACCGGACTGGCCCTGCAAGGCTATGAACGTTCCGGCGACGTGCTAGCGGCCATCAAGGGTATTTCGGCCCTGCCCGAAGTCCTGTCCGACCAGATCGTGCTGTCGGGCTGGAGCCACGGCGGATGGTCGATCATGGACCTGATGACCGAGCCGCTTAAAAAATCGGGGGAGGCCAAACTGGCCGATCCCGACCCCGCCCTGATCGATCAGGTGCGCGGCCTGTTCCTCGTCTACCCCTATATCAGCTTCCCGGCCCGCAGCCTGCGTCAACCCTGGCTCTATCGCCCGCGCACGCGCGTGGCTCTGGCGCAGAAGGACCATCTGACGCCCTACGCCCGCGCCGTCGCGGTGTTCGAGCGGCTGAAGACGGACGGCCTGCCCGTCGACATCCTCAGCTTCGACGCCACCCACGCCTATGACGAGGAAAGCTTCGGCGGCTTCAACCCCATGCACCACGATGAGGCCTCGGTAAACGGCACGACCGAAGGCATGATCGACTTCTTGCGTGAGGTCTTCGCGATGGAAGCGCCGACGCAGGTCGCGGCCACCGGCTGATGGATACCCTGCAACAGCGCTTCGACCGGCTATGGCCGCATGTGACGGTGCTCGGCGCACCCGACGCTGCGCCGCGTCTGACCGTTGTGCTGTTCCACGGTTGCGGTGGCATCGGGCGCAACATCACCCTGTTTGCCGACTACGCCGTGTCGCTGGGGCTGAGGGCGGTGATCGTCGATTCCTACGCCCCGCGCGGTGTGAAGCGGCGCATGGCCGCCTTCCTCGCCTGCAACGGCCTGTGGCTGCGCGGCTATCAGCGCTCAGGTGACGTGCTGGCCCTGCTGTGGGGCCTTTCGCAAAGGTCGGAGGTGAGCGGCACCGTCCTCGCCGGATGGAGCCACGGGGCCTGGGCGATCATGGATCTGATGACACAGAGCCTGACGCGCCCCGGCGAAGCGCGGCTGTCGGACCCCATCTCCGAACCGTTGAAGCAGGTGCGCGGACTGTTCCTGATGTACCCCTATGTCAACTTCCTCGCCCGTTCGACCGATCGCGCCTGGCGCACGCAGGTGCCGACCATGATGGTGATTGCGCTGAAAGATCATCTGGCGCGCTTCGGCCTGTCGCTAAAGGCCGTGCGCCGCCTGCGCGCTCAGGGTGTGCCACTGGAAACCGTGGTGGTCGATTCCACCCATGCCTTCGATGAGCTGGGGGCCGACCGCTTCGGCTTCATGAAATACGACCCGCAATCGGTAAGTACCGTGCGGGCCGCCTTTGCCGATTTTGTGCGCAAATTTAAGACTTAGTGACCGGTATGTTCGCTGGCGGCGGCCAGCGGCGTATTCGACACCGGCGCATCGATGCTCACCGTCCCGGCCTTCTCGAACGTCAGGGTCAGGGTTTGCGTCTGACCGTCCGCCGGACGCGTCGTCAGGCCCATCAGCATGATGTGGTTGCCGCCGGGCTTAAGCTCCAGCGTCTCACCGGCCTTGATGGCGAAGCCTTCCGGCATCTCGGCCATCATCATCTTGTCGCCGTCCATCTTCATGGTGTGCAACTCGACCTTGGCCGCGCAATCGCAAGCCGCCGACACCAGACGATCATCGTCCTTGCCGATATTTTTGATCGTCACGTAGGCGGCGGTATTGGGGTTCTGCCCCAGCGCCGCACGCACGGCATAGTGCGACAACTCCATGCCGCTCTGGGTCTTCACGCCGTCCACATTGGTCTTGGTCTCGACCTTGGTGACGCCGCCTTCGGTCTTTTCCGACTTGACCTCGGTTTTGGTGTCGCAGGCCGCCAGCGAAAGCGCCGCCAGAGACAGAACGATAAGCTTACGCATGGTTTCCTCCCGAAAATTGCCTGAGGTTCAGCCCCACAGTCCGACGATCTTCTTCACGTCTTTCACCACCGGCTCGGCGGCGGCGTCCGCCGTTTCCGCACCCAGCTTCAACACGCGATCGACCTCGGCCGGATCGTTCAATAGCGCACGCAGACGCTCGGAGATAGGCGACATCTTGTCCACCACCACCTCGGCCAGAGCCGGCTTGAACGCGCCGAAGCCCTTACCGCCGAAATCGTTGAGCACGTCCTGCACCGATACGCCGGCCAGAGCCGCATAGATGCCGACAAGGTTTTTGGCCTCGGCGCGGCCTTCAAGACCGGCCTCTTCCGACGGCAGGGCGTCGGCGTCCGACTTAGCCTTCTTGATCTTCGAGGCGATGGTGTCGGCGTCGTCGGTCAGATTGATGCGCGAATTGTCCGAAGGGTCGGACTTCGACATCTTGGCCGCGCCGTCGCGCAAGCTCATGATGCGCGCGCCCGGCCCCTGATACAGGGTGTCGGGCAGCGGGAAGTAGTCGACCTTATAGTCGTGGTTGAACTTTTTGGCCACATCGCGGGTCAGCTCAAGGTGCTGACGCTGGTCTTCGCCGACCGGCACGTGGGTGGCTTTATAGAGTAAAATGTCGGCGGCCTGCAGCACCGGATAGGTGTAGAGGCCGATCGAAGCGCGCTCCTTGTCCTTACCCGCCTTGTCCTTGAACTGCGTCATGCGGTCGAGCCACCCCAGACGCGCCACGCAGTTGAACAGCCACGCCAGCTCGGTATGGCTGCGCACCGCCGATTGCGGGAAGATGGCCGATTTGGCCGGATCGACCCCGGCGGCCAGATAGCAGGCAGCGATTTCGCGCGTCTGCGACAAAAGCTTGTCCGGGTCCTGCCACACGGTGATCGCGTGCAGGTCTGCAATCATGTAAAAGCGCGTGGCCTCCAGCGATTGCATGTCGGCAAACTTTTTGAGCGCGCCGAGATAGTTGCCAAGGTGCAGCGAACCGGATGCCTGGATGCCGGACAGAATACGCATATTTGGACCTTCTTACCCCTTACGCAGGGCTTTCTTGATGTCGGACGGGCGGATGGCCCGCGTGGCGAACAGAAGGGCGATATAAACGAAAAGTCCGAGGAGACAAACGCCCACAATGGCGATTTCCTTGGTCAGGTGATGCGTCAGCGGCTGCATTACGCCCTCGATCTGCGGCCGCAGGTGCGAGGCCAGCGCGCAGAAGCCCCCCATCAGGGCGCCGGCGATGATGACCTTGAACAGGCCCCCCGCGGCTTTCGGACCTAAACGCCACGTCTTGCGGCGCGCCAAGGTCCACCACATCAGCCCGACATTGACCCACGCCGCCGCCGAGGTGCCGATGGCCAGACCCGCCACGCCGATAAGCGGGAACAGGGTCAGGCCGCAGCCGAGATTGACCACCACCGACACCAGGGCGAACTTCATCGGACCGTAGGTGTCCTTGCGCGCGAAGAAGGCCGGGGTCAGCACGCGCGCCAGCACGAAGGCCGGGACGCCCCAGCCGTAGTGCAGCAGGGCGCGCGCGGTTTCCTGCGCGTCGTGCCGCAGGAACTCACCGCGCGTATAGAGGCCGTCGATGAGAAAATAAGGCATGGCGATCAGCGCCGCCGCCGCCGGCAGGGTCAGGGCCATGGAGAACAGCACGGCGTCGTCCATCACGGTCTGCGACCGCTCATGATCGCCGGACTGCACGGCGCGCGACAGGGTTGGCAGCAGCGCCACGCCGATCGCCACCCCGACCAGACCGAGCGGCAACTGATACAGGCGATCGGCAACGCTCAGCCAGGTGCGCGCGCCATTGACGCCCGACGCCAGAAGCGAGGAAACGAAGACATTGATCTGCGTCGCCGCCGCCGCCAGCGCCCCCGGCACGGCCAGCAGCAGCAGGCCGCGCATCTCCGGCGTCAGCTTGGGCCAGACGAAGCCGATGCGCGCGCCGGTCTGGCGACAGCCCCAGACCAGCAGCGCCGCCTGCGCCACCCCGGCCGCCAGCACGCCCGCCGAAGCCATATAGGAGGCGTGCACCGGATTTTGCCCGAACCACACAAAGATCAGCATGAAAACGTTGAGCAGGGTCGGCACGAAGGCCGACAGGGCGAAGCGCCCGCGCGCATTCAGCACGCCTGATAGCAGCGCCACCATGGTCATGCACGGCAGATAGGGCATGGTGATCTGGGTCAGGATGACGGTCAGGCGCATCTTGTCCGGATCGTCGGCATAGCCTTCCGAAAACACGGCCATTATCTGGGGCATGAAGATCATGGCCACGGCGCTCAGCACGATGGCGATCAGGGTCATGGTGGCCATGGCGTCGCGCGCCAGCCGGTCGGCGGCTTCGGGCCCGTCCTTTTCCAGCGTCGCCGAATAGGCCGGCACGAAAGCGGCGGTAAAGGCCCCTTCGGCGAAGATACGGCGGAACAGGTTGGGGAAGGTCAGGGCCGTGGCGTAGGCGTCGGCGGCGATATTGCCCGAAGCCCCCATGACGGCGGTGATGACGAGGTCGCGGGCAAAACCCATGACGCGGCTGACCAGCGTCATACCGCCGAAGACGAGCGAGGAGCGGACGACGCTGGTGGGTTTGGACCCTGTTTCCTGAGACACGGAGGCTGGCCTTGAAAGGAGCAATCGGTTTCGCTCTTACCCTAGCCGCAGGAATTAGCAAGCGGAGAGACGCTTACCCGTTCGGGTGCAGGCCCGGCGCTTCCTGACCCGTGCGCGCGACGTATTCGGTATAGCCGCCGCCGTATTGATGCACGCCCTCCGGCGTCAGCTCCAGCACGCGGTTCGACAGCGCCCCCAGGAAGTGGCGGTCGTGCGACACGAACAGCATGGTGCCCTCGAAATCCGCCAGCGCCGCGACCAGCATTTCCTTCGTCACCATATCAAGGTGGTTGGTCGGTTCGTCGAGCACCAGCAGGTTGGGCGGGTCGAACAGCATCTTGGCCATGACCAGACGCGCCTTTTCCCCGCCCGACAGCACGCGGCACGGCTTTTCGACATCGTCGCCGGAGAAGCCGAAACAGCCCGCCAGCGTGCGCAGCGCGCCCTGAGGCGCCTGCGGGAAGGAGCCTTCCAGCGACTCGAAGATCGTCTCTTCGCCGTCCAGCAGGTCCATCGAGTGCTGGGCGAAATAGCCCATCTTCACGCTGGCCCCGACGGTGACCGTCCCCTTGTCGGGCTTGGCATCGCCGGCCACCAGCTTCAGCAGGGTCGATTTGCCCGCGCCGTTGGCCCCCAGAATGCACCAGCGCTCCTTGCGCCGCACCTTGAAATCGAGCCCGGCATAGATCGACAGATCGCCATAGCCTTTGTGAACGTCGCGCAGGTTCAGCACGTCATCGCCCGAACGCGGCGGGCTGCGGAATTCAAACTGCACCGACTGGCGGCGGCGCGGGGCTTCGACGCGCTCGATCTTGTCGAGCTTCTTCACGCGGCTCTGGACCTGCGCGGCGTGCGAAGCGCGGGCCTTGAAGCGTTCGATGAACTTGATTTCCTTGGCCAGCATGGCCTGCTGACGCTCGTACTGAGCCTGACGCTGAGCTTCGGTCAGCGCGCGCTGCTGGTCGTAGAAGTCGAGATCGCCCGAATAGGTGATCAGCGAACCGGCGTCGATTTCCACCACCTTGCCGATGATGCGGTTCATGAAGGCGCGGTCGTGCGAGGTCATCAGCAGCGCGCCGTCATAGTTTTTCAGGAAGGCTTCCAGCCAGATCAGGCTTTCGAGGTCCAGGTGGTTCGACGGTTCGTCGAGCAACATGCCGTCGGGACGCATCAACAGAATGCGCGCCAGCGCCACGCGCATCTTCCAGCCGCCGGACAGAAGCCCGACATCGCCGTCCATGCGCTCCTGAGTGAAGCTCAGACCCGCCAGCACTTCGCGCGCCCGCGCCTCCAGCGCATAGCCGTCCAGCTCTTCGAAACGGGCCTGCACGTCGCCGTAACGCTCGATGATGGCGTCGAACGCGTCCAACTGATCCGGATCGGCCATGGCGGCTTCGAGTTCAGCCATTTCGGCGGCCAGCGCGCTCACCGGACCGACGCCGTCCATCACGGCGGCGACGGCGCTCTGCCCCGACATTTCGCCGACGTCCTGACTGAAATAGCCGATGGTCATGCCCGCATCGATGGCGACCTGCCCGTCGTCGGGCGGCTCCTGACCGGTGATCATGCGGAACAGGGTCGTCTTGCCCGCGCCGTTCGGCCCGATCAGCCCGACCTTCTCGCCCTTCTGAATGCCCATCGAGGCGTCGATGAACAGTATCTGGTGGCCGTTCTGCTTGCTGATATTGTCGAGGCGGATCATGGGTGCGGTTCGTACAGACTCAAAAACGGGGATGCGGGCGCGAAACGGGTCAGAGCAAGTCCCTGACGTGCTGCGCTGCGGGATTGCGCAGGCATCTACAATGCCACGCGGATTTAGGGAAGGGCAGGTTTGAGCTCAACGGTTACACTCAACTGAACGGTATCGATTGAAAAGCACTCTTAGCGTCGGTTTTATGAGCTCTTTGCGGACTCAGCTTATGAGGGCGATTTTAGTGGACACCCATCAAATGATCTGCCCGACTTACAGCACTCTATCACACTGATGTGAGATTCAATCTCGTCACGGCATATTCAACGCCTCGACCAAATTTTGGTTGTTTAATTTAATTTCTCTCGCGATAGTGGCGCTCAGCCACCTAGCTATTTTAAGAGTAACCGTTTGTCTGTTTGGAGAGCCCATGCCGTCCCTGTTCCAAAATGCCGTCGCATCAATCCGCATGGGGGTTGAGGACTATCGTCAACAAGATTCGGATCGTGATATCTCAGCAGTTCGTAATTTCTATGCGGGGGTTCTACTGCTAGCGAAAGAGGCTTTGATTCGGGCGGCCCCCAACGCTGATGCACAGATAATTATCGGCGCTAAACTCAAACCGGTATCAGATGGGCACGGCGGTATAGAGCTGGCACAAGTCGGCCATACAACGATCGATTTCCAACAGATTGGCGAGCGCGCAGCCGATTTTGGCGTTAGCTTAGATCATAAGGCGCTTAAGGCCCTTAATACGATCCGCAATGACATGGAGCATCACTACACCTCTGAGTCGGCAACAGCGATCAGGGCCGCGATCAGCAAAGGTTTTCCTGTAGTCGCTTCTTTGTTCCGGCAACTCAAGGAGGAGCCTATCGCTCGCTTGGGTGACGCTTGGAATGCGATGCTGGAAACGAAAGAGCTTTACGATCAGGAACTGAGGAGTGCTCGCGCGACACTAGAGAACATCGCATGGTTTTCTCCATCGATCTCTCCTGAATTAATCAAATGCGGGCAATGCCAATCTGAGCTGGTAGAACAAGTCAAAGCGGATAATGAACAACAAGATACCGCGCAATTACGCTGCCGTACTTGCGGTGAAGACGTAGAGATGGCGGATGCCATCGAAAGTGCGATCGATGAAGTCTATGGGACCGATGCTTACCTTCGCTACAAAGATGCAGCGGAAAATGGACCTATCTATGACTGCCCGTCCTGCAGTCGGGCAACACTTGTAGAGGGTGAAGACGGCTGTGCCAATTGCGGTGAACCGTTAGACTATGAAACTGAATGTAGCAGATGCGGTGACAGCATTGGCATTCAAGACTATCTCGACGGAATGGATGAAGGGCTTTGCGGCTATTGTGCGCACATGCATGAAAAAATTATGAGAGAGTAGGTGCACGCTCTATGCCGCGGCAGCCTTTCTTACCAAACTAAGCGGCCCCCTCTACCGCGCCATCGACGCCCGTGCGCGCGTCGGGGCTGAGCGCGTCGGGGCCGACGGCGGGTCGAGCACATCGGTCAGGGCGCGGTGGACCTTTTCGCGCTGTGACTTGGTCAGTTGCCGGCGGGTGAAGTGATCAACCACATAGAAGGCGTCGACCGCGCGTTCGCCGTAACAGTCGATGTGCGCCGAAGCCGTATCCAGATGCGCCTTGGCCAGCACGCTGGCCACATCGGCCAGAAGCCCCGGACGGTCGCGGCCCGACACTTCGATAATCGTCATCTGCGGGTTCGACTCGTCGTCGAACACCACCGTCGGGGCAATGGCGAAGGCCGCCGTGCGGTGGGCGTTGATCGCTTTGTGGATCAGGGGCGCGGCCACTTCGCCGCCGACCGCGCGTTCCAGCGCCTGTTCCATCTGACGGATACGGCCCGGATCGTCGTGGCCGAAGGGCTTGCCCTGCGCGTCCTGCACGTAGAAGACGTCGAGCGCCTGACCGGTGGTCGAGGTGAAGACCTGCGCCCCCACCACGTTGGCGCCCATATTGGTGAAGCAGCGCGCCAGATCGGCGAACAGGCCCGGACGATCCTTGCCCGTGATGCAGAAGCTGGCGGCATTGCGCGCATGGTCGATATAGGCCCGAGCCGAGGCCTTATCCGCCGAAACGTCCCCGGAGCTGCCCCAGGCCTGACGGGCATGGTGGCGGATTTCGTCGGCCGTGAAAGCGAAGAGGTAGGACTCTTCCATCGTATCGAGCCAGGCGCGCATATGGGCGTCACCGGCGCTCAAGGATTCACGCAGGGCGGCGGCGCGCGCCTGAATTTCCTCGCGCACCTGCGTCACCGCGTCGCCTTCGGTGCCGCGCCCGCCGCGGAAGGCGGCCTCAGTCGCGGCCTGAAGCTCGCGCATCAACTGGCCCTTCCAGCCGTTCCACACGCCCGGCCCGACAGCGCGGATGTCGGCCACGGTGAGGATCAGCAACTGACGCAGGCGCTCCGGCGTTTCGACGATGCGCGCGAAGGAGGCCACGGTTTCCGGATCAGACACGTCGCGTTTCTGGGCGTAATCCGACAGCACGAGGTGGTGCCGCACCAGCCACGCCACCTGATCGATCTGCCATTTTTCGAGGCCCAGACGCGCGCAGGCCCGCCGCGCGGCGATCTCGCCCTCTATCTCCTGCCCCAGCTCGCCGCCCTTGCCCACATCGTGCAGCAGCATGGCGAGATAAAGCGTTTCCTTGTTGGCCAGATTGGGGATCAGCGAGGTGGCCAGCGGGTGGTCGTCCTTGTGCTGACCCAGTTCGATATCGCGGATGATGCCGATGGCGCGCAGGGTGTGCTCGTCCACGGTATAGGTGTGGTACATGTTGAACTGGGTCTGGGCGACGATGTGCCCGTATTCCGGGATGTAGCGCCCCAGAAGCCCGGTCTCGGTCATCAGCGACAGGGTGCGGTACGGGTTTTTGCCGCGCACCAGAATGTCGAGGAAGACCTCGGCCACGGCCTTGTCGCGACGCAGACCCGCCGTCACCAGCTTGAGGTTACGCGCCACCGCCGTGAAGGCGTCCGGGTGCAGGTCCATCTCCAGCCGGTCCGCCATGCGGAACAGCTTGAACATGGCGATCGGGGCCTTTTTGAATATGTCCGGACTTTGCACGCTGAGGCGGCCGGAATCGACGATCAGGCCCGGATGCTCCGGTTTTGCCAGCGAGCGCAGGCCCGACTGGAAGAAGTTGGTCAGGCGTTGCAGCGGCTTGGTCTGCTGCGCCTCCAGCTTGGTGCAGAAGATGCGGGTCAGCGCCCCGACCTCCTTGGCCACCAGAAAATAACGGCGCATGAAGCGCTCGACCGCCGGCTCGCCGTCGGCCTCGACATAGCCCATGCGGCGGGCGATTTCGGGTTGCAGATCGAAGCTGAGCCGCTCTTCGGCGCGGCCCGCCGTCATGTGGATCAGCACGCGCACCTTCCACAGGAAGTCGAAGGCCTGCACGAAGGCGGTGCGTTCTTTTTCGGTCAGAAGCGGGTCGAGCACGCCCCAGCCGCCCGCCGCCTGCGGCTTCGGGCTTTCGCGCAGAACCGGCGCATGGGTCGATCCGGCCAGATATTTGGCGATCCAGAACAGGGTGTGCAGGTCGCGCAGGCCCCCCTTGCCCTCTTTCAGGTTCGGCTCGACCACATAGCGGGTGGTCCCGGCCTTGGCGTGGCGAAAATCGCGCTCTTCCAGCTTGGCCGCAACAAAATCGAAAGCCCCGTGACGCATGACGTCGCTGGCCAGCTTGTCCTTGAGGTTCTGCACCAGCCCCGCGTCGCCGGCGAGCGGGCGGTATTCGAGCAGGGCGGTCATGACCGTGTGGTCTTCGCGCGCCATGCGCAGGCTTTCATCGACCGTGCGCGAGGCGTGACCGACCTTCAGACCCAGATCCCATAACGAATAGAGGATGAATTCGATGACGCTTTCCGAGTGCGGAGTCTCTTTCCACGCGCGCAGAAACAACAGGTCGAGGTCCGAATAGGGCGCCAGTTCGCCGCGCCCGTAACCGCCCACCGCCACCAGCGCCAGACGCTCGCCCTCGGTCGGATTGCGCGCGCGGTAGACGTGGGTCAGGGTGAAGTCCCACAGGGCGGTGATGATCTCGTCGGCCAGCTTCGACAACTCGCGCGCCGTGGACAGGCCGCCGCGGTGGTCCTCGACATGGGCCAGCAGGCTTTCGCGCGCCATGTCCCATTCGCGTTTGAGGATCGCCACCGCCTTTCGCCGCAGGTCCGCCACATCGCCCGTAGAGTCCTCATAGGCCTCGGTCAGTTTGCGGCGCAACATGGCACCATCGATGCTGTGGCTCAGCAGGGAGGGATTGGTCTTGGTCAGCATAAGGGCGGGTTCACCAGCGGGCATTTCGTATACCTGTGTTTTTACACCAGACCCCTTAAACGATAGATAATTTCGAGGGCCTCACGCGGACTCAGGTCGTCCGGATTGAGGCCCTTGACCGCCTTTTCAAGCTCGGTCTCCGTGTGTTTTTGCACCGCAGCAACCTCGACCTGCGCCTGCACGGTGGCGAACAGCGGCAGATCGTCGAGTTTCAACTGATGCGACTTCTCGGTCTCCAGCCGCTCCAGTATGTCCTTGGCGCGCGCCACGACGACCGGCGGCATGCCGGCCAGACGCGCCACCTGCACGCCGTAGGAACGATCCGCCGCCCCGCGCTTGGCTTCGTGCAGGAAGATCAGCTCGCCGTTCCATTCACGCGCGGTCATGGAGATATTGTGGGTATGGGCGAGTAAGGATTCAAGCTGCGCCAGTTCATGATAGTGGGTGGCGAACAGGGCGCGCGCCTTGACGACCTCGTGCAGGTTTTCGGCACAGGCCCAGGCGATGGCCAGACCGTCGAAAGTCGCCGTGCCGCGTCCGATCTCATCGAGAATAACAAAGGAGCGCTGGGTCGCTTGACTGAGGATGGCGGCGGTTTCGACCATCTCCATCATGAAGGTCGAACGGCCCTGCGCCAGATCGTCGCCTGCCCCGACGCGCGAGAAGAGGCGATCGACCACGCCCAGTCGCAGCGATGCGGCGGGCACGAACAGCCCGGCCTGCGCCATGATGACCAGCAGCGCGTTCTGACGCAGGAAGGTCGATTTACCCGCCATGTTGGGGCCGGTGACCAGATCGAGGCGCGGACCGGTCTGCCCCGACGCATCGAGGCAGCAGTCGTTGGGCGTGAAGGGCTTGCCCTCGGCCCGCAGCGCCGCCACGACGACCGGATGCCGCGCGCCCTTGGCGTCGAAGATGAGGCTGTCGTCCACCACGGGGCGCGTCGCTTCGAGGTCTTCGGCCCATTCAGCGGCGGAAGCCGCAACATCGAGCGCGCAGAAGGCGTCGAACATGTCCTGCAGCGGATGGGCGTTGCGGCGGACCTCTTCGCGCAGGTCTTCGAAGATGGCCAGTTCGAGATTGAGCGCGTCGGAACCGGCGCGGGCGATGCGCGCATCGAGGTCGATCAGGTCCGGCGTCGAAAAACGCATCTGGTTGGCCAGGGTCTGGCGATGGATGAAGCGCTGACGGTGTGCGTCAGACAGCCCTTCGGCCTGCTTGCTGGTCAGTTCGATGAAGTAGCCCAGCACCGCATTATATTTGATCTTCAGCGGCAGGCCGGTCTCCTGCTGCAAGTCGGACTCCATGCGCAGGATGATCTGGCGCGAGTCGTTGCGCAGACCGATGGCTTCCTGAAGATTGGTGTTGTAGCCGGGTTTGATGAAGCCGCCGTCGCGCGTCGAAAGCGGCGGCTCATCGACCAGCGCCATGTCGAGCTTGAATAGCAGGTCGAGTACGCTTTCCGACGCCGTCAGGGCCTGCACATGGGCTTGCACCTCGGCGGGCCAGTCGGGATCGAGCCGGGTTTCCGGATCATTCGGTTGCAGCAGCCCGACCATGTCCTTGGCCAGATCGAGCGAGTCCTTGATGACCTTGAGGTCACGCGGACCGCCGCGGCCCAGACCCAGACGCGACAGGGCGCGGGCCATGTCGCTCATGCCGCGAAGCCTGTTGCGCACCTCGTGCCGCAGCGGGCGCTGATCAAGAAACCATTGTACCGCGTCAAGACGGCGGTTGATCTCGGCGGGGTTGTTCAGCGGCCGCGACAGGCGCGCCGCCAGAAGCCGCGACCCGCCCGACGTGATGGTGCGGTCGATGGCCGACATCAGCGAGCCTTCGCGGCTGCCCTTCTGGGTGCGCTCGATCTCAAGGCTGAGGCGGGTGGAGGGATCGATGGCCAGATAGGCCAAAGACACGGTCTTACGCGGGGGCTTGAGCACCGGGGCCTTGCCCGCCTGGGTCAGGTCGATATAGGCCGCCAACATGCCCAGGGCCGACAGTTCGGCGGGGCTGAACGCCCCGAAACCGTCCAGCGTATCGACGCCGTAGAGCCGTTTCAGGCGCGCCTCGCCCGCCGTCGGATCGGACAGCGAAGCCGGTTGCGGCTGGATCGCGCCCCCGCAATATTTCAGCAGGGCGTAGAGGTTTTCGTCCTGAAGGATGCGGTCGGAGACGAGGCTTTCCGACGGGCGCAGCGCCGACAGATGCGTCCCCAGCGTCTCCGGGGTCAGCTCAAGGCATTCGACCTCGCCTGTCGACAGTTCCAGCGAGGCCAGCGCCATCACCCCGGCGCGCTGGGACAACGCCAACAGACGGTTGGCGCCGCGTTCTTCCAGCAGGCTGTCTTCGGTCAGGGTGCCCGGCGTGACGATGCGTGAAATACCACGCTTCACCACCGCCTTATAGCCGCGCTTCTTGGCCTCGGACGGGTCTTCGAGCTGATCGCAGATGGCGACGCGGAAACCCATGCGGATCAGCTTGGCGATATAGGCCTCCGCCGCGTGGGCCGGCACCCCGGCCATGGGAATATCCTCGCCCTGATGCTTGCCGCGTTTGGTCAGAGCCAGCGACAGCGCGCCCGCCGCCTGCTCGGCATCCTCGAAGAACAGTTCGTAGAAATCGCCCATCCGGAAAAACAGCAGCGAGCCCGGATTGGCCGCCTTGATTTCCAGATACTGGGCCATGACCGGCGTGGCACCGTCGAGCTGTGACTTGAGGTCTTTTTCGGAAGAGGGGATCGCGTTCATGGGCATTGGTTTAGAGCGCATCCCGAAAAGTGTGAAGCGGTTTTCGGACCCGGACGCGCGTTCTTAAAACAAGGCTCACCCGTGACATGCGCCGCTGCGGCTATTTGCACAGGCCGGCGTATGGACCACAAACGTTTGTGTGTGGAAAACCGCCCTCAGTTTCAAATATTGAAACGAAATAAAACCTTTTTTGACGGTTAGCGCGGGAATAGGGTGTTTATCCAAGGGCTATACTGCCATACTAACACCCTAAGTAAACCCAAAATTGTCTGACAAATAAAAGCGCAACGGAACGCCTGAATGCCTATCGACAAGACCAAGGTCAGCGACGAAGAAGCCCTGAATTTCCACCAGTACCCGTCTCCCGGAAAGATCGGTCTTCAGGCAACCAAGCCGATGGCGACGCAGCGCGATCTGGCGCTGGCCTATTCGCCCGGCGTCGCGGTGCCGGTGCGCAAGATCGCCGATAACCCCGACGCCGCCTACGACTATACGTCGAAGGGCAATATGGTTGCGGTTATATCCAACGGTACGGCTATTCTCGGCCTCGGCAATCTGGGGGCGCTGGCCTCCAAGCCCGTCATGGAAGGCAAGGCCGTTCTGTTCAAACGCTTCGCCGATATCGACTCGTTCGACATCGAAGTGACGACGCAGGACCCGGACGAATTCATCACCGTGGTCAAGAACATCACGCCCTCCTTCGGCGGCGTCAATCTCGAAGACATCAAGTCGCCTGAGTGCTTCATCATCGAATCGGCTTTGCAGGATCTGGCCGACATCCCGGTCTTTCACGACGACCAGCACGGCACCGCCATCATCGCCGCCGCCGGCCTGATCAACGCTCTGGAGATCACCGGCCGCCGGATCGAAGACACCAAGGTCGTGCTGTGCGGCGCGGGCGCGGCGGGCCTGTCCTCCATCGGCCTGATCAAGGCCATGGGCGTGCGTCCGGAAAACACCACGGTCGTCGATATCCACGGCGTCGTCTACAAGGGCCGCACGGTCGAGATGGACCAGTGGAAGTCGGTCCACGCCACCGACACCGACAAGCGCACCTTGGCCGAAGCTATGGTCGGCGCAGACGTCGTTCTGGGCCTGTCGGCCAAGGGCGTCATCACGCCGGAAATGGTCGCCTCGATGGCGCCGCAACCGATCATCTTCGCCATGGCCAATCCCGATCCGGAAATCACCCCGGAAGACGTGGCCAAGGTGCGCGACGACGCCATCGTCGCCACGGGCCGTTCGGACTACCCCAATCAGGTCAACAACGTCCTCGGCTTCCCCTACATCTTCCGCGGCGCGCTGGATGTGCGCGCCCGCCGCGTCAATCACGAGATGAAGCTGGCTGCCGCCAAAGCCTTGGCCCAACTCGCCCGCGAAGACGTGCCGGACGAGGTCGCCGCCGCCTATCAGGGTCGCCACCTGAAGTTCGGCAAAGACTACATCATCCCGACCCCGTTCGACCCGCGTCTGATCTGGTACATCCCGCCCTTCGTGGCGCAGGCCGCCATGGACACCGGCGTGGCGCGCAAGCCGATCGAGGACATGGACGCCTATCGCAAGACGCTGGAAAAGCGCCTCGATCCGTCCGCCGGCTTCCTGCAGAACATCACCGCCACTGTACGCTCACGACCTTCCAAGCGCATCGTCTTTGCCGAAGGCGAGGATATTTCGGTCATCCGCGCCGCCCACGCCTTCAAGGCGCAGGGTCTGGGCACGCCGATCCTCTGCGGACGTGAAAACCTCGTCACCGCCAATATGCGTGCAGCAGGTCTCGACCCGGCGGAAGAAGATATCGAAATCGTCAATGCGCGTTTAAGCCACCGCAACGCGGCTTATTCGCAGCTTCTGTACGGCCGCCTGCAACGCCGCGGCTTCCTCAAGCGCGACGTGGACCGTCTGATCAATCAGGACCGTAACTCGTTCGCCGCCGCCATGGTGCTGTCGGGCCATGCCGACGGCATGGTCACCGGCGTCACCCGCTCCTTCGACCAGGCGTTTGACGAAGTGCTGCGCGTGGTCGACCCGGCTCCCGGCGGGCGCGTCATGGGTATGTCGATCGTTCTGGCGCGCGGCCGGACCGTGTTCATCGCCGACACCACGGTGGCCGAACTGCCCGATCCGGAAGAGCTGGTCGAAATCGCCATCGAGGCCGCTATGGCCGTGCGCGGCATGGGCCATACCCCGCGCGTCGCCTTCATGTCCTACTCGACCTTCGGCAATCCGTCGGGCGAGCGCTCCGACCGCGTGGCCAAGGCGGTCGAACTGCTGGAGCAACGCGGTGTGGACTTCGAGTTCGAAGGCGAAATGCCGCCCGACGTGGCGCTCGATCCGGCGCTGTGGGCCAACTATCCGTTCCAGCGCCTGACGGCCCCGGCCAATATTCTGGTCATGCCGGCCATCCACTCGGCCTCCATTTCGACCAAGCTGGTGCAGGCGCTCGGCGGCGCGACTGTCGTCGGCCCGCTGCTGCTGGGTCTCTCCAAGCCCGTGCAGATCTGCCAACTCTCCGACTCGGTAACCAAGATCCTCACCATGGCGACGTTTGCCGCCTACGACATCCGCGCGAACATCAACGAGTAGTTCGGGCGAAATCGCTGAGATTCAGGCAGGGTGAAGCGGCTACGCTTCACCCTGTTCTTTTACGGCCCCGGCCTTGATCAGCCACAGGGCCAGCACCACGGCGACCAGCCCGACCAGCGCCGTGTAGGTAAAAAACAGCATATAGCCTGCCCCCAGCGCTTCACGGCTGACGCCCAGAGTTTCCGCCGGTTTAGTGTATGAAACAGCGGGTAGAGCGGCGAAGAAACCCATGAAGGGCGCAGCCAGACCACCGCTATCCGCGCCCTTGGCGGCGCTTTCGACGATGCGCCCCGACTGCGAGGCCAGCAACTTCCCCGGCAGGGCGTAGAGCGACGAGAGCAGCGCGTACTGCGGCGCGGCATAACCCTGCGAAATCATCGACGACATGTAGGCGATCAGCACCGTTCCGGCATAGCCGCCTGAGATATTGTCGATGGCCAGAGTGATCGAAAAGGCCGGAATGCTGTTGCCCTGCGTCGCCAGCCAGGCATAGGCGAGATTGGACAGCGAACAGGCAAAGGCTCCGACGATCAGACTCGACCTCATGCCGAAACGCGTCATCGAAAGCCCGCCCGCCGTAACCCCGATAATGGTCATAATGACGCCAAAGACCTTGCGCACTTCGCCGATCACCGACAGCTCAAAGCCCAGATCGACATAGAAGGCACCGTTGATATTGAGCAGGAAATCAGCCAACCGGTAGACGCAGATGGTCGCCAGGATCAGCACGGCCAGATTTTCATAACGCGAAATGAAATCGGCCATCGGCGCGACGAAGGTTTGGCGCAGATAGGCCCCCGGCCGCGTCGGAATGCGCGGCAAGGGCAGGCAGGCGGTAAAGAGCAGACCCAGCCCGACGAGCACCGCCGGAAATTGCAGGAAAATGCCGGTCTGCTTGCTGGTCCACACCGCCTTGGCGGCATCGAAGGCTTCGGAGCTGGGGAAGACAAACTGAAACAGGTTGATATTGGCCGTAAGACCCGCACCCATCAGCGATGCCGCGACGACCATAAGCAGTACGCGCCCGCCCCATTCGAGCGCCTCGGTCAACGGATGCGGCGGCAGATCACCATAGTCGATGGGCCGAACGATATGTTCGCCCTCGCGCGCGAGAACCGTGCCCAGCAAACCAATCCCCATCAGCGCCGCCATCAGGGCATAGGCCGGTCCCCAACCGAAACGCTCGGCGATGATCAGCGGCAGGATGCCCGCCACGAAGGGCGCAACCCGCGCCCCCCAAGCGTAAGCCGTCGCCAGAACGCCCTGTCCTTCAGAGCCGGCGGTTTCAATACGCCACGCGTCGATGACGATATCCTGCGTCGCCCCAAGGAAGCCCAGCAGGACCGCGATCACCGCCATCAGGCTGAGATGATCCTGCGGGTTCAGGCCCGAGATGGTCCACAGCCCCAGCATGATCGCGCCCTGAGTGACCAGCATCCAGCTACGGCGATGGCCCAGCAACCGCGTCAGGCCGGGAATGCTCACCCGGTCGATCAACGGTGCCCATATGAATTTCAGGCTGTACGCAAAGGTCGCCAAAGAGAAGAAGGCGATGACCTCCAGCGACAAGCCTTCGGTGCGCAACCAGATCGACAGGACGTCGAAGATCAGGCTGAGCGTCAGGCCGGCCGAAAAACCCAGAAAGATCATAACTAGCGCCGTGCGCGTCAGGAACGGTCTTACGGCCTGCCAGAGCGTCTTTTTCTCAGGCGGCGCGGACGGCGTTTCGGTCATGATAGTCCCCGGTGATGATCCAAGCGGCGATCATCACGGGAAGCCGTTGATTTGGCAAGCCCGTCAGGCGGCGGGACTTTGCTGCGACGAGGCGCGCCCGCACCATTGGGCCAGACGATGACGCAGGGCGGGCAATTCGATCGGCTTGGTCAGGAAGTCGTTCATTCCCGCCGCCAGACAGGCGCGACGGTCTTCCTCATAAGCATTGGCGGTCAGGGCGATGATCGGCATACGCGCGCCGCCCTCACGCAGGGCCTGCGTCGTCCCGATACCGTCCAGCCCCGGCAAACCCAGGTCCATGAAGACGATATCGTAGCTGTTCTGATCTTCAAACAGACGCAACGCCTCCTCACCCGAAGCGGCGCGTTCGACACGGCACCCTTCGCGTTGCAGAAGGATTTGCGCCAGCAGCGCGTTGACCGGATTGTCTTCGACCAGTAACACCTGCGCACCCGGCGCGACAACCGGCGCAATACGATCGTCCTCGGTCGTCACAGCCGGCTCTTCGTTCGGCAAAGGTTTGAGCGACAGGGTTTCGATGCGTTCTTTCAGCGATGAACGGCGCAGCGGTTTGATCAGGTAACCCGCCCAGCCTTTATCGCGCCAGGCAGGAATTTCGTCGCGCTCTTCCGGGGCCAGCAGAATCAGGCTGCGATTATTCGGTGCCGGCAGCGGCGTGCCGAGCAGGCGCCGATCGGCGAGCACTACGGTTTTGGAGCGGCGGCCGATACCCTTGAGCTGATCGGCGTGACGCATATTCATGCCGAAACTGTCGAGGTGCGACTGCGCCGCCTCGGCCAGTATCGCATTTCCCGTAACACAAACGACTTCCGGGCCTGCCTTGCTCTCCGGCACGGCACGCAGCGTATGCGCCGCCGGGAAGGTCGCGGTGAACACCGACCCTTGGCCCGGTTCGGACTGAAGATCGAGTTCGGCGCTCATCGCTTCGATCAGCTTCTTGACAACGACCAGACCCAGCCCCGCGCCGCCATATTGCCCACCCGCATGGGTCGGATCGACCTGACCGAAGGCTTCGAAAATACGCGCCCGCGCCTCTTCGGGGATGCCCGCGCCGGTGTCCTTGACGCCAAAACAGATCGCGCCTTGCGGTGTCAGGGCGACATCGATCAGAACGCCGCCCTTCGTGGTGAATTTCAGGGCGTTGCCAGCCAGATTGAACAGGATCTGCCGCAATCGGCCTTCGTCGATTTCGATAGCCTCAAGCCTAGGGTCGAGACTCCACGCGATTTCGATGCCACCGGCATGGGCGCGCGGCGACAGAAGCTCGGCCACGCTTTGCAGCAGGGGTTCGAGTTCGATCAGATGACTTTCGAGATGGATGTGCCCCGCTTCGATGCGGGCATAGTCGAGCAGGTCGTTGACCAGAGTCAGCAGATGGTCGCCGGAATCGCGCGCTGTCTGCAGATAGGACTGTTGCTCGGCGGTCAGGGAAGTGCGGTTAAGCAGGGACAACATACCCAGCACGCCATTGAGCGGCGTGCGGATTTCATGGCTCATCAGTTTGAAGAAATCCTCGCGGGCCTTTAGCTTAAGCGCCGCTTCGCGGGCTTCGGCCTCGGTCATCAGCCGGCTGCCCGTCTGATCCGGCACGAGGGAAGTCTGGCGTTTGGGCATGGCGGTCCGCGTGTCTCCGTACTTCGTTTTGAAGTCTGGCGCAGACTAGCGGCAAATCCTTAACGCGGGTTCAAGCCGTCGGCATTTTTCCCGATAAAAACGATGCAGACAAAGGCGAAGGGCTCTCTGGTTCCATTGCCGCCCGCCGGTATATAAGCGCCTCGGCCACGTGACGGCGCAGGATCGGCGTCTCTTCCCCGCTCAGCGCGCTTTCGATGTCGGCAATGGTCCGCGCCAGCCGTACGCAACGCGTCCACGCCCGCGCCGACAGGTTGGAACGCTGCGCCGCCTGCACCAGCAGATTGCGCGCGGCCTCATCCAGCGGAGCGATGGCGTCCAGCGCCGAACCCGAAGCCGTAGCATTGACGCCTGCCTCCAGGGAAAGCCCCAACCGTCGGGCGCGTTCGGTCTGGATATGCCGGGCGGCCTGTACGCGGGCGGCCACTTCGGCCGAACCTTCGGCGGGGGACGGCAGGGCCATATCAGCGGCCGTCACCGGCGGCACATCGATTTGGAGGTCGATGCGATCCATCATCGGCCCCGACACGCGGCCTTGATAGTCGCGCTGACACTTGGGCGCTTTACCGCAAGCCCCCTTGCCCACGCCACCATAGCCGCAGCGGCAGGGATTCATCGCCGCGACCAGTTGCACCCGCGCCGGGTAACGGACATGATGATTGGCCCGCGCCACCACGACTTCGCCGGTCTCCAGGGGCTGACGCAGACTATCCAGGGCCTGCGCCGAATATTCCGGTATTATGTAGCAAATACACCAAGCGGACTCTGTTAGGCTATAAGGCTTTCCGGCTAATTTCTTGATATGGAAAGACCGAATACAGTCGCCGGGTTGACGGCCAAAAGAGATGAGCTTCACAAGCTGCGTAAGACGCTGGAAGCTGAGATATACAAGATCACGTCTGACATAGACCACTTGGATGCGGCTTTAGCCTTGTTCGATCCGGCCAACACGCCGCGCGCGGTGAAGCGTTATGTGACCAAACACAGGGCGAAGAAAGGCAGCGTCACGCCCTTCGTGGTCAAGTTTCTCAGGGAAGCTAAAGCGCCGGTCACCAGCAAAGACATCACAACAGCCTGGTTGATAGCGCGAGGACTGCGGACCGACGATGCGACCTATGTCATCATCCGCAAGAGGATAGGCGCATGTCTGACGAAGCTGCGAGTGCAAGGCCTAATCGCAAGCGACGTTACGATTGGAGAGTATAAAGGGTGGGCGGTGGTTTGATTTCGGGCACGCCTGTTAGTGGTCTTGTGAAAATTGCAATTCTAGCGAGTTCATTTAGATTGATGGCGCGAATCGCCGCTATGGGAACAATCTAATGATCAAATGCCCGCACTGTAAAAGTCAAATGGACCATTTAAATGCTCAATCTATAACGGTACATGGCTTGCCTTCAGGAGCCGCAGTTGCGCTGACATGCAATTCCTGTGACACCCTTATTGAGCTGATTTTCAATGGACAGGTACCCAGTGGGACCACTGCCAAAGGTGCCAAGGACATAATTTCTAAAAACTTCGACTAAAGCAGGTTTATTGATCTGGGTGTCACATTGGTATTAGTCATGAGCGCTGATGCCACTTCCGCTCGGCTCCAGGCCCGCGCCGCGATAAGTCCGTCTCGGATACCGAGAAAGCCTTGTTGTCCCTGGTAATCCGGCACGATCTGAAACAGGTGCCCGCGCCATACAAAGCGCAGGGGTTCTTGGTGGCTCATCATGCGGCCTCCTGACGATTGGTGATATAGCGTTGCCAGTACCCCTTCCATTTCCGAGAAACCGGATGGTCCAGCGCCGCCCGCGTGATCATCGTAAACTGCTCGCCATTGGAAACTCGCCGATGGTTTTCGCGCCAAGCCATCTCATTGGCGTAGGCGTCGAGATATTTCCCGGCGACGTGGTGGTGAACGCCCTGCTCAGCCCGGCGTAGGCGGGAGAAATAACTTTCCGCCATGTTGGTGCAGGCACCATCAAGCGAGTACGCCTCTTGGTGATTGATGCGCTTGGTTTCAAATTTAATTGCCAGCGCATCCCAATGGCTGGCCTCGTCGGCATGGATAGTGGCCTCCGAGACGACAAACTGTTGAACCAGCGGCACGCCGTCCTTCTCCGCCTTCGTGACGAAGGGAAGTGCTCGGCCTTCCCGTTCCCGCATGATCACAACGACCTGGCGTTTGCCCGATTGATTTATTGCGAGGCGACGGTCTCGACGATTCTCTTTCTCGTTCGCGGGCTTCACATAGCCACCGAAATACGCACCATCGACTTCGACGTGCCCAGAGAGCTGTGAATTGTCGTTGGCGGCCCCAATTGCCTCACGCAGCTTGTGCGCCAGGACGTAAGCCGTCTTATACTGCACATCGAGATCGCGGCTGAGTTGGAGCGCTGAATAGCCCTTTGCCCCGTTCGTAAAGATCGCGATGGCGGCAAGGATGTCGCGGATCGGTAGCTTATGACTGGCGAAGATCGTGCCCGTCGTCACGGAGAACTGAGCGTTGCAGCTTTTGCATTTGAAGACTTTCCGAGCTGCGTAGGTATAGATTGCCAAGCACCCACAACGCGGGCAGTAAGGCTCACCTCCGTTGTCCTCCCAACGGATTGCCTTGAATGTCTCAAGGGCTGCGTCGTCCGACATGCGCATTACCTTCGAAAGGGAAAGCGTGCGCGCGGCGGCAGAGAGGAGGAAGTGTTGAGCCATGATCTAATTTCGATACCTAGGTATCAAATATAAGACCATTGCGGCTATTTTGACAAGCGAAAAGTATCGTTTATGATACTTTTTTCGATCCGAGCGATACCATGACAGAAAAAACCGACTGGGAAGCCAGAGCATCCAACCTTTTAAAAGCTGAGCTGAAGCGGCGCGGCGTCACCTACGCACAGCTTATCGAAAAGCTGGCCGATATAGGGATTGAGGAAAAAGAGGCAAACCTGAAGAACAAGCTGTCGCGCGGGACGTTTACCGCCGCATACTTTTTGGCCTGCATGGCGGCAGTTGGGGTGGTGAATGTCCGTCTTGATGATTAGCTTCCCCAAAAACGGTAACACTCGTTTAAATAGCAGATGCGCCCATCAGGTTTCAGTGTATTAATTACAGTAATGATCAAATTATAAGCATTTTAATTAAAATAATGCGCTTATCTAAAAAATCATTTGCGTAATTTATTCTGGTATGAGCTTTTTAACCTCACTCTCTGCCGAAAAGGGCATGTTATCTTTCTCATACTCCCTAACTTTTGCAATTATGTCTTTAGCACGTTGAACTTTATCTCTTCTCCACTGAGACTCATCGTAGCTTATTATTAACTTATCGAACACGCTGAATAAATAATCCCTCTGGTTTGAGCAGTAAAAATAGCTTTGATCTACAATCCATTTTTCAAACAAAAATGATGAATACACGTAACCATTTTGAGAGTTCCAGTATTTTACCAATCTAATTGTTGGTTTTATTAAATATTTTTCATTATTATTTTTTGCGGTTAGGGTAGAGTTAAAATCATTTGGATTTGTAAATTGCCAATTCTCCGTACCATTTGGGATTTGGTAATTTGAAGACCAAGCTACTCTTAGAGCCGGTACCAGTTCAAATTTGATATGATTGAGTTCTAATATTATAGTAGGCGACGACTGCCTTATTTCCGATGAAGAATAATAATATTCAGCAAATTTCTTCAATCTATCTAAATAAGCCTGGGGCTTATAACCCGGATCATTAAACACGACCATGTAATCAATGTCGGAGCGTGAGTCCATGATTCTGGGTAATATTGTTCCTCTGGTGGAAGAGCCAAATTGAAAATGTTCTGATACCGACGTGAAATAACTGTTGATTCTATTTCTTAGTGTATTAATAGAGGTAGATATTGAATTGTTTTCTGTGTTCGACAAAACTGCGCCACTAGCTCGATTTTGTAAATAACTTAATACAGACATCATTTATCCTTCTTATCTACAGCGTGCAATGCTTCGCCACTATCAATTCCCTTTCTAGCTTTTATAAAGTCTCTTCGGGCTGGTGGCATACTAGACTTGTTGAGCTCATTTCGACGCTTCGTGAACTCGTCTAGGCCATCAATGGCCGCTTGAGCGTCACATGCTTGGTCCAACTTGATTTCTCGGAAAATTCGGGCATCGTTTCGCAAGGCCAAGTATTGGTCTCCGCTACTTTTATGAGATGATGCCCGCTCGGAGGGTTTTAAAAAAGTCATTAGTGCCGTCAACACGGTGACGATTATTGACATAGCACCTGCCAGCTCTGGATAGTCTTTTAGAAACGCGGCTCCAGCAATACTGCTCAAAACTACGGATGGGATACCTAGGCAATAGTGATAAAATGCCCATCTGTCACCTGCATTGAACTGAGATTTTCCAGAATGAATGCAGTCTTCTTCAATTCTATATAACTCATCTTTAATTTTCACATGCGGGTCGTTCGCCGCCATTCGAATACTCCGTATTGAGAAAATTAACTGTCTATACGGGTGCAAGTCAGTTCCGCATAAACATTCTCGGTATGAATCAATTGCCGGTTGGCGCATATATCCGGCATTATGTAGCAAACACACCGAGCCAAAGGGCGGTGTGAGATGCTGAAAACACTCTTAATCGGCGTAGTCGTATTCTTCTCGACCGTCCACCACACGGAAAGACTGGCTTCGTCTTTCGAACTTCCTCCAGATGGCGGTCATTCGACGGACTCCGTTTCTATCTCTGTGCCAAATAACGCCCCATACATAGAGCGTAATATGGCCGTGCGTCGCTTTGACCCATTCGTTCTTATCAAGACTGACGGTGAAACGCCTGAGATAAGTTTCGCCTGCAGCAACCAACTCGGATCTTTCTTCCGGTTCAGGGTCAAATGTGAGCTTGTCAACGCCTGTAGGTGGAGTGTCTGTAGTAAGAATGCTCCACTTTTGGGAAAAAATAGTAGTTTCCGTACCACCCGCATTGGTGAACCTTGCGGCCAGTTCCACTCGATCTTCGTGGGCAAATACTTCGGTGATACCTCTGATGATAATCTTCGGCCTATGATTGGCGGCGAAATCCTTATCGGCCAGCTTATTCGCCTCCACCATCGCAGCAGTGGCTGCACCGGTATCAGCTACCGCTTGGAGGGTGGCGTCCAAAGTTCGTTTGACGAAATACACCCCGACTACAGTGGCTATAAAGGTGATACTGCTGACAACGAGCATCCAGAACGCCCAGAGCGACATTTCACGCTGAACGTTCAAATCTTTCTGGGCGTATGCCTCTTCCTGTGCGGACTCTACGGCTTTGGTGACACACTCAATAGAGGCAGCCTTCTGGGCATTAATGCAGGCATGTACCGCACGATTTCGTTCGCTTTGGTAATGCTTTCTGGTGGCGCTTTGATCGCGACCGGCCTCTAAACCTCGCATATAAGATACAGAACAAAAGATCGTTCCTGAAAGTAACAGAGCAGCTAAAACGAAAAGCCCCTCTAGAAGCGAACTTCTTTTGACTCTATTGCCGCTAGACATTGTAACAAAAACGCCGCCGTAAATTTTCCCCGTGAAAGTTTATTGCGCACGTTCACTTCCTTCTCGTCAACTCCTATTGCGCCCAGCTTCTCGACAAGCTGGGCGTATGTGACTCCCTTGCGCTTCAGTTCGGCCTTCAGCAGGTTCGCCGCCAGCATTTCAAAATCAGTTTTCTCAGGCATCGCATCACCTATGATGTGAAATGTATCGAAATCGATACATATGCCCTTGTCAGCAGTACGTCAACGTACTATATACGATACATATACATCGGATATAATGACAATGGCTCAACACTTCCTGCTTTCCGCCGCCGCTCGCACCCTCTCGCTGGTGAAAGTGATGCGTATGTCGGACGATCAAGCCTTCGAAGCGTTCAAGGCTATCCGTTGGAGCGACAACGGCGGGGAACCCTATTGCCATAAGTGCGGCTGCGCCGAGGTCTACACCTACAACGCCCGCAAGCTGTGGAAGTGTAAGGGCTGCGACACACAGTTCTCGATCACTTCGGGCACTATCTTCGCCAGCCGTAAGCTGCCGCTGCGCGATCTGCTGGCCGCTATCGCCATCTTCACCAACGGCGCAAAGGGCTATTCCGCTCTGCAACTGAGCCGTGACCTGGACGTGCAGTACAAGACCGCCTTCGTGATGGCCCACAAGCTGCGTGAGGCTATGGCTGGTTCGGCCGACCGTTCGCCGCTGACAGGTGACGTGGAGGTCGATGGCGCGTACTTCGGCGGCTATGTGAAGCCCGCCAATGAGAAGGAAAACCGCCGCGATCGTCGCCTGTCTGAGAACCAATCGGGCAAGCGCCAAGTGGTCGTCATCATGCGCGAGCGTAAGGGTCGTGCTATGCCATTCGTCACGGCCACGGAAGCTGCCGGCGTTCCGCTGGTGCGCGAGAACGTGGACTCGTCGGCCACTATCCACGCCGACGAAGCCGCCCATTGGGACGTTCTGGAAGCCCGCTACGCTGCGAAGCGTATCAATCACTCGGAAGCCTATTCGCTGGCCGAGGGCTGCACCAATCAGGCTGAGAGCTTCTTTAGTCGTCTGCGCCGCTGTGAAGTCGGCACGCACCACCATGTCGCGGGGAAGTACCTGCAATCCTACGCCGACGAAATGGCGTGGCGCGAGAACTTCCGCCGCGTGTCAAATGGTGAGCAGTTTATGATGATCGTCGGTGCTGCGATCACGCATCCGATGTCGCGCCAGTGGAAGGGTTACTGGCAGCGGGCGGCTTAGTCGATTTTGCGGTGCTCTGTTTCATCATAACCAGACACATCGAAAACCGAGGTATGTTCACCACGACGATAATAAGTTGCTCGCACTACCAAGCGCCGAGCGGATCGAAGTTGAGGTAATATCCGCTCGCTATTTCCTATGACTATCATATTGCTTCCGCCATTCGGATTTGGGATCGCGTTAAAAATCTGTGACGGACCGTCGTCAAACTTCAACGTAACATCGCATCTCGAAGAGCAAAGGAACGACCCCTCTTCGGTAGACAATGCTGTGAGATAGTCCCACCCTTTAGTGGATGTAAGGACGTTAAAACCCGTATCCAAATCATCATAACTGGAAACTGAGGCAAGCAGAGCGTAGCTGCCGTCCATTTCATCCTTCTGTTTGATGTATTTCCAGTTGCTTGCGGCGGCTTTGGGTTCACGCTCTCCACCGGAATATGATCTGACTGCCAGAAATGCAAACAATACTAAACCGAGACCAGCTAGCGCCGGTAGAGCGTACTTGTTCATGTAACCCCCTTGCGATACCCGCACACCGGCTGGCGTCGGGCGGTTGAACACGCGCACGCAAGGGAGACGCGCCCCTCTGTTTCCGTGAAGCACGTATTGTATGGAGAGGGCCACCCGACCTAGCGGGGTTCCCTTGCGTATGAGCGCGCGAATGCGCATCCCGGCTGCTGTTCAAGGCAGGACGGAACGAAATGGTTATGTCACTTCCGTTTGGAAAATACAAATCAGACGTGATAAATAAAAAGCCCCCGGAAGCCGCATACTTCCGAGGGCATAGCGCAGGTGACGCACCTTTTCGCAGACACAAGTCTAAGCGAAAGGTTTTAACATGTCCAATTTGACGCTGCTTGAGCGGATAGAACTAATAAAAGCGCATCCATACAAAGACATCATCCACGTTGTGAAAGCGCAGAATGGGATAACAACTGATCAAGATGATGACGGGTCACGTCGTTCGCCGCTTGCCAAAGAGAATCTATCTCTTCCGTCACCTCGAAATTCTCCCCCTGAGCGCGCTTGACGACTGAGTCTTCTATAAGTTTGGCGATTCCCATCGCGTTGACGTTACCTATCTCGCCCATGAATATACAAAACAAGGGCAGCAAGGTGGAGTTTAATCGTTCCAAGGCAATAATTCTCGCCTGAAGCGCCGCGATTAGTTCGCTCTCGTTGTTAACATAGCCAGTCATACATCCTCCCAAAAGACGAGAGGATGTTCTGCTTTGGAATGCAGGTCTAGCCTACCAGTCGCCACGCTTTGAAGTCGCCAGCGTGACCGCAGCCTTCAATGATGCCCTGCGTTCGATATTTCGTGAGACAAGCGCCGATGCGCTTGCGGATGACCACGTAGGTTTCATCGTCCGTCCGCAGCCCGCGCGCCTCAAGCCATGCTGTCGTTATGTCCTTCGACGTGACCGGCCCTGTGGCCGTGCGGAAGAATGACAGCACAAACTTCTGCACCGATCCCTTCTTCGCCCTGTGCTTCGTCACGTAGCGCGTAATGGCCCGTGGCGTGTTCTGCGGATCAAACAGGGCGATTGCCGCGTCCAGGTGGTCTATGTCGCAGGTGACTTTGTGTATCTCACTCTCAAGCGCCTTGCGCAGCTTGTGGAGTTCGTCGCGTTTGGCCATCAAACCGGCCACGGTGTTTGGTCGTTCCATGTGCACATGATACGCAAAAACGTATTTTAAAGCGTGACAAACATAGGTGTATTTGCTACATAATGCCGGAATATTCCGGCAGTTCATCAAGGAACAGCACGCCATTGTGCGCAAGAGAAACCTCGCCCGGCTTGGCGCGCAAACCGCCCCCGGTCAGAGCGGCCATGGAGGCCGAATGGTGCGGTGACCGAAAAGGCCGCTCGCGCGTCAGATTGCCCTTTTCCAATAAACCCGCCATCGACCATACCTGCGATGTTTCCAGCAATTCCGCTGAGGTCAGCGGCGGCAGGATACCCGGCAGGCGCTGGGCCATCATCGACTTGCCCGAACCCGGCGGTCCGACGAACAACAGATTGTGTCCGCCCGCGGCAGCGATTTCCAGTGCGCGCTTGGCGGCCTCCTGTCCCTTGACCTCCCTCAGGTCCGGTAGATTAGCGGCCGTCACCACCTCGCCCGGCAGCGGCGCGCTCAACACTGACTGTCCCTTGAAATGCGCGATAAGATCGATCAGTGAACGCGGCGCCAGTATCGGCACGTCCCCGGCCCAGGCGGCTTCGCGGCCATTGGCTTCGGGACAGATCAAACCCATTCCGAAAGACGAAGCCGCAATCGCCGCCGGCAAGGCCCCGGCCATAGCGCCTATCTGTCCGTCGAGCTTCAGTTCACCCGCGCAGACGTACCGATCCAGCGCGTCCTGCGGGATGACACCCATTACCACCATCAGCGCAAGGGCAATGGGCAGGTCGTAATGCGAGCCTTCCTTGGGCAGGTCCGCCGGAGCCAGATTGACCACGATGCGCTTACCCGGCAGGCTCAACCCCATGCCCGCAAAGGCTCCGCGCACGCGTTCGCGGCTTTCCGCGACGGCCTTGTCGCCCAGCCCGACCACCACAAAGGCCAGATTGCCGGAGGTCAACTGCACCTCGGCTTCGACGCGATGCGCCTTCGCCCCCTCGAACGCTACGGTTGTAACCCGTGCCGGCATAGATTCCCCCTCGGCGTGTATTTCGAATAAAAAGGCCGAAAACGCGCACTTTATCGAAATCTTATCCACACCCTAGGGAATGAATTTAGACAAATCAAGAACAAAAATCGAACAAAATGGAAAAAATACAAATAACTGTAATATATGGCCTCATGGCACCGCAGAAAATCGGATATTTTCCTTTATATTCTATGCCTTGGCTGTGGACAGCTTGCGATCCACCGCCTCCCACAAAGCATCGCCGGCGTCAATGCCGTCAAAGGCCTTGAGTTGCACCGCGCCCGTCGGCGACGTCACATTGATTTCTGTCAGATAGTCACCGATGACATCCAGTCCGACGAACATAAGACCACGTTCGCGCAAGGCCGGACCAACCGCCGCGCAGATTTCCAGATCGCGCGGCGTCAGGGTCGTTTGCACCGCTGTGCCGCCGACGCGCAGGTTGGAACGTACGGCATCTTTCTGAGGCACGCGGTTGATGGCGCCGACTACCTCACCGTCGACCAGAATGATGCGCTTATCGCCGGCCGACACGGCCGGAATGAACTTTTGCAGCACCAGCGGTTCACGGCTGATCGCCGCGTGCAGTTCGATCAGGGCATCGAGATTGCGATCATCAGCCCTGAGCTTGATGATACCGCCGCCCGCCGCCCCATGCAGAGGCTTGAGGATAACGTCGCCATGACGGCTGTGGAAATCGCGCAAGGCTTCGGGATCAGCGCTGATCAGGGTCGGCGGCTGGAGGCCCTGGAAGTGCTGGGCAAACAGCTTTTCCGGGCAATCGCGCACGCTGCGTGGATCATTGACCACCAGAGTCTTCGGGTGGATCATCTCCAGCAGATAGGTGGCAGTAATATAGGCCACGTCGAAAGGTGGATCCTGACGCATCAGCACCACATCGACATCGCTGCCGAGGTTGAGCTTCTGATGCTCACCGGCCGTAACATGATCGCCTTTGACCGGTCGCAGCGACACCTTGCGGGCGCGGGCGAAAATCTGTCCGTCTTCCAGCGACAGATGCTGAGGTTCGTAGACCCAGAGTTCGTGCCCGCGCGCCTGCGCCGCCATCATCAGCAGGAAGGTCGTGTCCCCGGCGATATTGATCTTTTCGATGGGGTCCATCTGGACGGCGACGCGCAGGGCCATGACATTCTCTCTCTATGCTCGCCTCTATGTATAGGCCTGAGGTCCCGAGACAAGGGGGCGCGTTCAGATTCCATCGGCAAAGGCGTCGCGCACGTGCCGCAGCCCGCCCGCGGTGACGACATACAGATCGACGTGCAGGCTGAGTTTGGCCAGATCAGGCCGGCGCGCTTGCAGTTTCTGTCCCGCCTGCCACAGCCGGTAACGCTGGGTGGGCGACACGGCGGTCAAGGCCTCAAGCACCGTGCGGCGCTGCTTGACCTCAATGACGGCCAGACGTTGTCCCTTCAGCGTCAGAATATCGATTTCGCCCTCCGGCGTTTTCAGGCGAAAGCCGAGGATGCGATGACCGGTGAGCATGAGGTGCAGCAGGGCGATATATTCGCTGAGATGTCCGCGTTTATGCGCCTTCTGCCCCCGCTCCGCTCTGTTCATTTCAAATCGAGCGCCCGTTTGTAGATGACCTTGCGCGGCAGATCGAACTTCTGCGCCAGCAAGGCCGCAGCCTCAGACGGCGGCAGGGTCTTCAACGCATCGAGAATGGCCGTGTCGAGATCGTCGACGGAGGCGACTTCAGCCTGACCGGGGCCGATAAGAACGACAATCTCGCCCTTGGGCTCCTGCAACTCACGGCACTCGACCAGTTGGCCGAGCGTCCCACGTATGCAGGTCTCATAAAGTTTGGTCAGTTCGCGACACACGGCGGCGGAGCGATCACCCAGCACGTCGCGCATATCGCTCAAAGACTCGTGCAGACGCGGTCCGGTTTCAAAGAAAACCACTGTCGATTCAAGCGTTTTAAAATCGGACAGAAAGGTCTTTCTTGCCGATGATTTATTGGGCAGGAAGCCGGCGAACATGAACCGGTCGGTCGGCAATCCGGCCAGACACAAGGCCGCCATCACTGCCGAAGGGCCGGGAATCGGATGCACGCGCGCGCCGGCCTCCAGCGCCATATTGACCAGCCGGAACCCCGGATCGGAGACCAAAGGCGTGCCGGCGTCCGACACCTGCGCCACCACCTCACCCGCGTGCAGGCGCGTGACAATCTCAGGGATGACCTGCGGTCCGGAATGGTCGTCGTAACGGATCAGCTTTTTCTTGAGGTCATAGGCCGCCAACAGCTTGCCCGTCACCCGCGTGTCTTCGCACAGCACCACGTCGGCGGCGCGCAGCACGTCGAGCGCGCGCAACGTGATATCGCGCAGATTCCCGATCGGCGTGGCGATGATATAGAGGCCCCCTTCGACAGGACGGGGCGGCGGGGCAAAGAAATCGGTCATGTCCCTATCTGGCGCATGGGCGGCGCTTTGGGAAGCCCAAATGCGTTATCAGATAATACCTGCACACGTGCGCGCCAGTTCCTTCCGCCTCTCTTGCGTCAGTTCCACGCCCGTCACCTTCCAGTCCAGACCGTCGCGCGCCACAATCAGATAATTGTCGCCGCTGATGCGGTATTGCCGTGCGGCGAAGCTGCCGTAGCGGATGCGCGGGTCGGGCTTCCAGTTGAGCCGGGCCGGTTGCGGCTTGAGATGCTTGATCAGGGTGACAAAGCCTTTCGGCTCGCCCGCCGTCTGGGCGCACAGGTGCAGGTCGATGGCCTTTTCCGATTCCGGGGCGGGAGCGTCCTCTTGCTTCTGACCGAACAGTCCGGCACCCTTGTCCCACATGCGTTTGAGGAAGCCTTCCTTCTTGGGTTCCTCTTTCGCGGCGACGACCGGGATGACCTCATAGGGGGCGATATCATTATACAGCCGGTTGGTGATGGCCGTACCGTCGATCAGGGCATCGACCCGCGCGGTCTTACCCGCGCTGGCATAGGTCAGGGTGTCGATGGCCACGACCTGCGCGCGATAGACGTCCCAGCAGACGGCCCCGCCGATAATCACGACCAGCACGGTCAGTACGATCAGAATTCTGCGCCATTTGTGCATGAAAACACCCCTCGTTCGCGCCCAGCCTAAGCGGCAAAACGGCAGAAATTATGACAGAAGCTCAAGAAGCAGTCGATCGAGCACCACCCGACCCTTCGGCGTGGCGCGCAGACGGCCATTGCCCAGTTCCAGAAAGCCGTCGGCGATCAGATCGTCGCGTCTGGTCAGCGGCAAAGCGGAGATACGTTCCAGCCTCACCCCTTCGATCAGGCGCAGGCCCAGCATCAGCGCCTCTTCGCTGGCCTCTCCGGATGGGAGACGTTCGGGTGTGACGCTACGACCTGTTTCGCTGATGCGGGCGATATAGGCTTTGAGGTTCGATTCCGCGACTGTCGAATGACGGGCGCTATCAAACGTCAAACGGCCATGCGCCCGCTCTTGCTTATCTTGGCGCGCAGGGCCGTGCGCCAAGTCGTAATCCGGAGGCAGAGTCAAACGGCCATGCGCGCCGGGGCCAACGCCGATATAGTCCACGCCTTCCCAGATATGGATATTGTGTTGCGACCGCGCCGCCATGCCGCGCGCGTGGTTCGACACCTCATAGGCTTCGTAGCCCAACCCGGTCAGGACAGATTGGGTGGTGTCATAGAAAGCCTCGCCCTGTTCCGGGTCGGGGATGCGCAACTGCCCGCGCCGCGCCGCGCGTCCGAAGGCGGTTTCGGATTCGATAGTCAACTGATAGGGCGAAATATGCTCAACGCCCAAATCCGCCGCACGCCCCAGCTCTTTGGCCCAGTTTTCAAGGGTTTGCTCAGGCAGGGCATAGATCAGATCCAGCGACACACGCCCAAAGACAGACAGGGCCGTCTCTAAGCCGATAAGCGCCTCACGCGCCGAGTGGTTACGCCCCAGAAAACGCAGGGCATTATCATCGAGCGACTGAATCCCGATCGACAGGCGGTTGATGCCCGCATCCTGAAAGGCGCGATAACGGGCGATTTCGGCATCGGTCGGATTGGCTTCCAATGTGATTTCGACATCGCCCTCGACCGGAAACAGAGTCCGCGCCTCTTCGATCAATGCCGCCACCCAGTCGGGTTTCATCAGCGATGGCGTACCCCCGCCGAAAAAGACCGAAGCCAGACGACGCGGCCCCAACCACCGCGCCTGCGTTCTCAGATCGGTGCGGATCGCCTCGAACAGGGCCTGCTGCGTATCGGTTTGACCGCGGTCACGGGTGACGTTGAAGTCGCAATAGGGACAGATACGCGAACAGTACGGCCAGTGGATATAGAGGGCGACCGGCTCCGCCGGCGTCAGAACAGACATGCCTTCAACTGCTCGAAGGCCAGATGACGGTGGCTGAGGCTGTCCTTAAGCGCTTCGTCCATCTCGGCATAGGTAATCTCATAGCCATCGGGCTGGAAGATCGGATCGTAGCCGAACCCCTTGTCGCCGCGCGGCGCCACGATATCGCCATGCACGACGCCCTCGAAGACCACGGCATGACCTTCGGGCCAGGCGACGGCCAGAGCCGAGGTAAACCACCCCCGCGTCGAATAGGTCTCGGGATTATGCACTTCGGCCTGAATCATCTTGTGATGAATGATTTCCATGGCGCGCGGAAAATCCTTCTGCGGCCCGGCCCAGCGCGCACTGTAAATGCCCGGATCGCCGTTCAGCGCCGCGATGCTGAGGCCGGAATCGTCGGCCAGCGCCAGCAGGCCCGCCGCCTTCGCCGCGTGGCGCGCCTTGAGGATGGCGTTGCCGACAAAGCTGTTTTCGGTCTCGTCCGGCTCCGGCAGGCCGAGGCTGCCCGCCGATAGGATCTCGAACCGGCCATTCAGAAGGCTGTCGATTTCGCGCGCCTTGCCCGGATTATGGGTGGCGGCGATCAGTTTCTGGCCGGCAACAAGCGAAATCGGCATTGGACATTCTCCGTTTGCCGATTGTTTAGAGCGATATGCCGAAAAGTGTAAGCGGTTTTCGGCAATAATATCGCGACAAAGCAAACATCGGGAGCGGATGACAATTCCATCTTCAAAGTCATTCCGCTCCAGCCCTAAGCGGGACGTAATGAAAAAGGCGTAATTTGGCGATGACGCTTTTTTGTGTCAGAGATCGTTTCAGTTAATCCTGACAGGATGTTCAATGCGTTTCCTCGGTCCGCGTTCGATTTCCAGCCTGCTCAAGACGGCGCTCGATGTCGTCTATTACGGCTTGTTCGCCATGATCGTGGCCGTGGTGATCGCCGCCCTGTGCCTGCTGTCGGTGCCGACGCTGGCCGCCGAGGTCATGGCGCGCATGAAGGTCGGCGCGCAGATCAACGGCACGCAGCAGGCTCTGCTTATGCTGGCCTTCGGCGTGTCGTTGTCGGGCTATCTGCTGATCATGCGCTGGACGCGGCAGGTATTCCGCACATTGGCTGAAGGCGACGTCTTCCATCCGGACAATACGCTGCGCCTGCGCTGGATCGGCTTCGGGCTGGCCGGGGTGGAGCTTTATTCCTACGTCTCGCGCGCGCTGGCGGAGGCCGTGCTCAATATGCCGGTCGAGCCCGTTTACGGGATGCGCGCGGTGACGGCGTGGTTTTCCGTACTGGTCGTCTTCGTGCTGGCCGAAGTGTTCAAGGAAGGGGCGCGGCTCAGGGCCGAGGCAAATCTGACCATATGAGCGTGAATATCTGCCTGAGCGAACAACTGGCGCGGCGCCGCCTGTCGATCGTCGAACTTTCCGACCGGACGGGTATCGCCGTGCGCCATCTGGAACTGCTGCGCGATCAGAAGGCCGTAGCTGTGAGGCTGCGCACGCTGGAATCCCTATGCCGGGCGCTCAACTGCACGCCCGGCGATCTGCTGGTCATTCGTGACGAGGATGAGGGCTGATTACTTCCCGACCGCGGCGCGTTGCAGGGCAAACAGTTCCGCTGCACCGGCATGGGCCAGATCGAACAGGGCATTGAATTCGTCACGTGAGAAGCCGCGCTTTTCACCCGTCGCCTGAATTTCGACAATGTGTCCCGAACCGGTCAGTACGAAGTTGGAATCGGTTTCCGCCGTCGAATCCTCATCGTAATCGAGGTCGAGCACCGGCGCATTCTCATAGATACCGCACGACACGGCCGCCACCTGATCCAGCAGCGGATTGGCGGTGATCAGCTTCTGCTCCAGCAGCTTGTCGCAGGCGAGAGACAAAGCCACCCACGCCGCCGTGATCGAGGCGCAGCGTGTACCGCCGTCGGCCTGAATGACGTCGCAGTCGACCGTGATCTGACGCTCACCGAGGGCTTTGAGATCGACCACGGCGCGGAGCGAACGCCCGATCAGACGCTGGATTTCCTGCGTGCGGCCCGACTGCTTGCCGGCGGCGGCTTCACGGCGCGAACGCGTGTGGGTCGAACGCGGCAGCATACCGTATTCCGCCGTCACCCAGCCCTGCCCCTTGCCCTTGAGAAAGGGTGGCACGCCCTGTTCGACCGAGGCCGTGGCGAGCACCTTGGTATGGCCGACGGTGATGAGGCAGGAGCCTTCGGCATAGCGCGTCACGCCCGTTTCCAGCGTGACCTTGCGCAATTGATCCGGCTGACGGTTCGAGGGGCGGAAGGTTTTCAGGGCGTTCAGGGCGTCGAATTGCGACATGGCGAGGGCCTCCGTTCTGATGGGCTGTGCCTATCAGCATAGGTTCGACCCCGCAAAGGTTTTTCTTGAAGAAGTTTTGTTGAGGACGGGCGGTTGGATGGCACCTCATCGCCGGTTAGGTCTGGCCTACGCTAATTTGTCTGACTAATAGAGGGCGATTGAAAACAGGAGGTTCCCCATGATCGCATCGCGTCTGTCCGCCCTGATGCTGGCCCTTGCGCTTACCCAGCCGGCGCTGGCTCAAACGCCGGCGACCCAAAGCGATGCGCCGGGCACCAATCCGATCATTCGCGATGTCTTCACCGCCGATCCGGCAGCGCTGGTGGTCGGCGATAAGGTGGGTGTGTCGAAACCACCTGCGCAGTAGCCTATCTTTAGGAATTGAGATAGGTTTGGGAAAGCGGGGCTTTAAAGGCAGGAAGCGTGGATAAGGTGCTGGCTTGGGGAGCCTTCATCCTCATGATCATCGTTCACAATGTGGTGGAATACAATCCGGCCTTGCAGGCTTACTGCACCTCGGCGCAGGCCGTTATGACGGTATTCTTCGCCTATGCGGGCCTGTACTTCTATCTGGTCCACAGAGGATATATTAGCGGTGACACGTTGGACGTTGCCAGCGTCCGGGATAACATCATTGCGGATGGTGATGCCAAGAAACACCTGATTGGAAAAATCTATGCTCTTGTGTCCTTTGGTGCCCTGTTCATAGCCTTCTGGCAATTCGCAGGCGGCGCAATCCAGACCCTGAATGCTTTTCTCATTCTCGCAGGGGGTATGGGAGTATGGGGTTTCACCTCCCTGATTTTGATGAGCACGGGCTATTTCGGATGGCTTAAGGCCAAATCCTAATCCCGCTTTTCGTCGACCTTGCGCGAAACCTTGCACGCCTTGTCCATGCAGGCATAGGTATTGCCGTCTTCGTCGACTGGCTCCTTACCCTTGTCTTTCAAGGACTTGGTGACGCGCCACGGACCGCGCAGCGGCTCGAAGTCGCTCGTCTTCGCCTGGGTCTTTGGCCTGTAGGCGCTGGGGATGTCGGTTGCGGCGGACTTGTCTGTCTTGGTCGTGAAAACCGGTTGTCGGGTCAAAGTCACCGCGTCTGCGGCATGGGCCGCGCCCGCCACCGTCACGACCATCATACCGGCCAACGCTGTAAAGGCCTTACGCATGGCAACCTCCCCGTTTCACATGGACATAGGTGAACGCCGCGATCGTGGCAATTTAGCGGCAAGCGGTTGCCACCGCCTCATACCCTCTTCACAATCGGGCAAACCCTTCTATATCCTAAACCCATGAAGACTTCGCTCTCGACCCTGCTGAGCACCACCGCCCCCTTGACCGAACTCGATGCAAGGGCGCGTGAGGTGTTCCGTCATGTTGTCGAGGCCTATCTGGAAACCGGGGAGCCGGTAGGGTCGCGCACCCTGTCCAAGGGCGGGATCGCGTTGTCACCGGCTTCGATCCGCAACACCCTGTCCGATCTGGCGGAACTGGGCCTGCTCAGCGCCCCGCATATTTCGGCCGGACGGATGCCGACGCATCAGGGGCTGCGCCTGTTCGTGGATGGTCTGCTGGAGATCGGCGACGTGGCGCAGGACGCCAAGCGCGAGATCGAGGCGCGGCTGACCGCCAAAGGCATGACCTTCGACAGCGCCCTGCGCGAAGCCTCCAACCTGCTGTCCGGCCTTGCCGGCGGGGCTGGGGTGGTGATGACCCCGTCTTTCGAAGCCGGGGTGCGCCACGTCGAATTCGTCAAGCTGTCGCCGGATCAGGCGCTGGCCGTGCTGGTCTTCGACGACGGACGGGTGGAAAACCGCCTGATGGCGCTCGATGCCGGAGTGACCCCTGCCGATCTGATCGAAGCCTCCAACTATCTCAGCACGCGCCTGCGTGGCCGCACCCTGAGCGAAGCCGGCCGCGACCTGCGCACCGAGCTTGAGGCCGAGCGTCAGCAGCTCAACGACGCGGCCACCGGCCTGATCGCGCGCGGACTGGCGGCCTGGGCCGGCGGCGAGAACGACAAAAGGGCGCTGATCGTCCGTGGGCAGGCCAATCTGCTGGAGGCCTCGGCGCTCGAAGATCTTGAACGCGTGCGCGCCCTGTTCGAGGATCTGGAAGAAAAGGAAGAACTGATCAACCTGCTCGACAATGTGCGTTCGGCGCAGGGCGTAAGAATTTTCATCGGATCGGAATCGAAACTGTTTTCTTTGTCCGGTTCGGCTGTTATTGCAGCCCCCTACATGCTGGGCGGTCCCAAGACCGGGCAACCGCAGAAGGTCGTCGGCGCCATTGGCGTCATCGGACCCGCCCGGTTGAATTACGCGCGCATCATCCCACTTGTGGACTATACCGCGAAAATCCTCGGCCGCCTGCTGGAGCAGGACAGGCCCTAAGCAACAGAGTTCGAGATTAATGAGCGAAGACCATAACGAACAAGACGCCCCGTTCGCCAACGACGCCATCGACACGCTGAACGCGGCGCTGGAGCAGCTTCAGGCCGAAAACACCGCGCTCAAGGAACAGGCGCTGCGCTACGCCGCCGAAGCCGAAAACGTCAAGCGCCGAGCCGAGCGCGAAATGAATGACGCGCGCGCCTTCGCCATTCAGCGCTTCTCGCGCGATCTGCTGGGTGTGGCCGACGTGCTGCAACGCGCGCTGCAGGCCGTCCCGGCGCAGATCGAAGACCCGGCGTTCAAGAACTTTGTCTCGGGCATCGAGATGACGGAAAAGGAACTGGCCGGCGCGTTCGAAAAGAACGGTGTCAAGAAGATCGCACCTCTAAAAGGCGACAAGTTCGATCCGAACTTTCATCAGGCCGTGATGGAGCAGCCCTCCACCGAGGTCGAGGGCGGCAGCGTCCTGATGGTCATGCAGGCGGGCTACGAGTTGTTCGGCCGCACCATCCGTCCGGCCATGGTCGTTACGGCGGCCAAGTCGGCCAGCGCCGCCAACGGTGCTTATAACGGCGGCGACAGCGCTTCGGGCGGCACGATCAATACCCAGGCTTAAAAGCGAAAAACCCCGGCCTAGCGGTCGGGGGTTTTCTTTACAGATACGCCCCAAACCACTTGAGCAGTTCGGCCCAGCCTTCCTTAGCGGCCTTCTCATTATAGAGGGCGCGATAATCGGCGTGGAAGCCGTGCTTGGCGTCCTTATAGACCTTGATATGGCTCGGCGTCTTGCCCGACACCTTCAGCGCCGTATTCATGCGTTCGACGCTTTCGAGCGAAATGCCCCCGTCCTGACCGGCATAGAGACCCAGCACCGGCTTGCGCAGACCCGCCGCACGGTCGATCGGCCACTGACGCTCTTCCTTACCCAGAAAATCATTGGGCGCCGGACGCTCCAGACGCCCGTACCACGCGACACCCGCTTTGATCTCCGGGATCGAGGTCGCGGCCATCCACACCACGGCCCCACCCCAGCAGAAGCCGGTAATGCCGATCCTAGAGGTATTGGCGAACCTGGTCTTGCCAAACACGCCTTTGGATTGCCCCACATCCGGATTGGACTTCAGCCACGCGATCAGAGTTTTGAGGTCGCCCATCACCTGCTCATTGGTGGCCGTTTCGACCAGCTTGCGGATTTCCGCCGTGTCCTTTAACGCCGCGGCATTGCCCTTACGCGCGAAAGGATCGAAGGTCAGGGCCACATAGCCCTGATGCGCCAGACGGCGGCACACATCGCGCAGATAATCATGCAGGCCGAAGATTTCCGGCACCACCAGCACCACCGGGCGGCGCTTGGCGTCCTGCGGCAAGGCGATATAGGCCGGGATATTATAGTCGGTGCCCGTCGGCACGCTCAGGTCCTTGGCGATAAGACCTGTGTACGGCGTCGAAACCGGCGATTGCGCCGCGGCGGCACCGGCCCCCAGGGCGTAACCGGCGAAGAACAGCCCGGCCATGCGCCGGCGGCTGACGTGAAAATCCTGCGGCTCGCTGCCTTCTGGGCGCGTCAGGGGCAGGTTGTCCATCGTCATCGGCCATTCTCCATGAAATACGGCGGTAACTAACACCATGACTGTGTCACTTTACAAGTCACTTTGGGCGATACGCACAAGGTCCCTAAATCTGTCGGGCTTCACCGAATGAGCGCGTTCTGAAAAACCCTAAAAATAATGCCCCCTTTCCACAGCCCCCTCTTGCAGGGCGGAACACGCCCCTTATATCGGTTGCAGATTTGGCGATCGGACCGACACAGTCCGGTCCAAAATTAGCTAAGCGCGCCCCGAAAAGTGCTATGCGGTTTTCGGACAAGGTGCGCCACACTGTAAAATTTCATCTCACCGGGGATGGACAAGCGGGGTGCTTATCTTCAAAAGGCCTCGAAAGCCCATTGCCTTAAACGGAGTAAATCTGGACTCATGGCTAAAATCATCGGTATCGACCTTGGTACGACCAATTCGTGCGTCGCCGTCATGGACGGCAAGAACCCGAAGGTCATCGAAAACGCCGAAGGCGTTCGCACCACGCCGTCGGTGGTCGCCATTGTTGACGACTCGGAGCGCCTGATCGGGCAGCCCGCCAAGCGTCAGGCAGTGACCAACCCTTCCAATACCTTCTTCGCTATCAAGCGCCTGATCGGCCGCAACTACAGCGATCCGATGGTCCAGAAGGACAAGGGCATGGTGCCCTATGACATCTCCAAGGGCCCGAACGGCGACGCCTGGGTCAAGGCCCACGGCAAGGACTATTCGCCGCAGCAGATCTCGGCCTTCATCCTGCAAAAGCTGAAAGAAGACGCCGAAGCCTATCTGGGTGAAACCGTCACTCAGGCCGTCATCACGGTTCCGGCCTACTTCAACGACGCCCAGCGTCAGGCGACCAAGGACGCCGGCAAGATCGCCGGGCTCGAAGTCCTGCGCATCATCAACGAACCGACCGCCGCTGCTCTGGCCTATGGCCTCGACAAGAACGACGGCAAGAAGATCGCCGTGTACGACCTCGGCGGCGGCACGTTCGACGTCTCGGTTCTGGAAATCGGCGACGGCGTCTTCGAAGTGAAATCGACCAACGGCGACACCTTCCTGGGTGGTGAAGACTTCGACATGCGCGTCGTCGACTACCTCGCCGATGAGTTCAAGAAGGAAAACGGCACCGATCTGCGTCAGGACAAGCTGGCCCTGCAACGCCTCAAGGAAGAGGCCGAAAAAGCCAAGAAGGAACTGTCGACGGTCGCCCAGTACGACCTGAACCTGCCCTTCATTTCGATGAACGCGTCGGGCCCGCTGCACCTGAACCTCAAGCTGACCCGCGCCAAGCTGGAAAGCCTCGTCGAAGACCTGATCCAGAAGACCATCGCCCCCTGCCAGCAGGCGCTGAAGGATGCCGGTCTGAAGGCGTCGGATATCGATGAAGTCGTCCTTGTCGGCGGCATGACGCGTATGCCCAAGGTCGTCGAAGCGGTTAAGGCTTTCTTCGGCCGCGAGCCGCACAAGGGCGTGAACCCGGACGAAGTCGTCGCACTCGGTGCTGCGATCCAGGCCGGCGTGCTGCAAGGCGACGTCAAGGACGTGCTGCTGCTCGACGTGACCCCGCTGACGCTGGGCATCGAGACGCTGGGCGGGGTGTTCACCCCGCTGATCGAACGCAACACCACCATCCCGACCAAGAAGTCGCAGACCTTCTCGACCGCCGACGACAATCAGTCGGCCGTGACGATCCGCGTCTTCCAGGGCGAGCGCCCGATGGCGTCGGACAACAAACTGCTGGGTCAATTCGACCTCGTCGGCATCCCGCCCGCGCCGCGCGGCGTGCCGCAGATCGAAGTCACCTTCGACATCGACGCCAACGGCATCGTCAATGTCAACGCCAAGGACAAGGCGACGAACAAGGAACACTCGATCCGCATTCAGGCCAATGGCGGCCTGAGCGACGCGGACATCGAGGAAATGATCAAGAACGCCGAAGCCAACAAGGCGGAAGACGAGAAGCGCAAGAGCCTGATCGAAGTCCGCAATCAGGCCGACGCTCTGGTCCACTCGACCGAAAAGGCCCTGAAGGACTTCGGGTCCAAGGTCTCGGCCGAAGACAAGACCGCCATCGAAACCGCTCTGGCCGACCTGAAAGCGGCCAAGGACGGTGAAGATGCCGAAGACATCAAGGCCAAGCATCAGACCTTGCTGACCGCTTCGATGAAGCTGGGTGAAGCCATGTACGCCGCTCAAGGCGATGGCGAGGGCGGCGACGCAGCCGATCAGGCCGATGACGGTGTGGTCGATGCCGAGTTCGAGGAAGTCGACAATGACGGCAAGAAGAGCGCGTAAATCCGCGTTCTGACAAGTCGAAGGGGGAGTCTGATTTTATCCGGCTCCCTCTTTTTTTGAGTTTCCGGTGACATCGGCTATGGTGCCGGTGTGAAGAGTGCAGGCAACCCAGGCGGGGGCTTGGGAAATATTTATCGCGCATCTGAGTCCGAAAACCGCAAGGCGCTTTTTCGGGATGCGCTTAAGGGCTTGTTTGTAATGGCGCGTGATTACTACGAAATTCTGGGCGTGGCCCGCGACGCGGATGACGCAACGCTGAAATCGGCTTTTCGCAGGAAGGCGATGGAACATCACCCTGACCGCAATCAGGGCGACGATCAGGCCGAGGCGCGTTTCAAGGAAGTCAACGAAGCCTATTCGGTGCTGTCCGACGGCAACAAGCGCGCGGCCTACGACCGCTTCGGCCATGCCGGGGTCAACGGCCAGGGCGGCGGTTTCGGGGGTCAGGGCGGCTTCGGCCAGCAAGGCTTCGGCAATGTCGAAGACATCTTCTCCGAAATGTTCGGCGACATCTTCGGCGGTGGCGGCGGACGCCGCTCCGGTGGCCCGCAACGCGGTCCCGACGTTCGCTACGACTACGAAATCACACTGGAGCAGGCCTATAAGGGCGCGGATGTCGAACTGAACATCCCGACGACCCTGACCTGCGAAGTCTGCAACGGTTCGGGCGCCAAGGCGGGCACCAAACCGGTGACCTGTCATACCTGCGCCGGCCACGGCCGCGTGCGCACCTCCAACGGCTTCTTCCAGGTGGAACGCACCTGCCCGACCTGTAACGGTCAGGGTCAGGTGATCAAGGAACCCTGCACCAACTGCCACGGCCATGGTCAGGTGCGTGCCAATCGCAAATTGAACGTGCGTATCCCCGCCGGTGTCGATGACGGCGCGCGCATCCGCCTGTCCGGCGAAGGTCAGGCCGGGGCGCACGGCGGGCCGAAGGGCGACCTGTACATCTTCCTGTCGGTGGCGGAGCATGAGATTTTCGAGCGCGATGGCGCCGACCTGCACTGTCAGATCCCCGTGCCTATGACCACCGCCGTTCTGGGCGGCGAGGTCGAGGTGCCCTGCCTGATGGGCGGCGAAGGCTGCGACGGAACCTGCAAGCTGGAGGTCGCTATCCCCGAAGGCGCGCAGACCGGCCACAAGGTCAAGATCAAGGGCAAGGGTATGCCGGTGCTCAACTCGAAACAGCGCGGCGATCTCCTGGTCGAACTGTTTGTCGAGACGCCGAAACACCTCAGCCCGCGTCAGAAGGAACTGATGCAGGAATTCGCCGAGATCGCCGAAGCGCAGTCCTACGCGCAGTCGCAGGGCTTCATGCATAAGGCCAAGCGTTTTTGGGACGACATCACCGGCACCGCTTAACCTCATGAAAAAGTCTTGCGCTAACGCGCAATACGTTTTTCATGGTTCAGAATGGACAAATCCGGCTCGGGGCGGCCCGTCGCCGGATTTGACTTATTGGCGCCCGCTCCTTAGAGGAGCGGGCAGCTTATACACCCCGGAGTTAAGATGACCCAAGTTCGTTTCGCCGTTGCCGGGGCCAGAGGCCGGATGGGTCAGGCGGTCATCCGTGTACTGAACGAGCGTGAATTCACCGTTGCCGCCACCTTCGACAAGGGTGAGATGATCGACCTGTCGCAAGCCGACGCCGTGATCGACTTCACCATGCCCACGGCCACCCTGGCTATCGCCGAAGCCTGTGCCGCAGAAGGCCAGAAGCGCGGCAAGCCGTTGGCGCATATCATCGGCTCGACCGGCTTCATGCCGGAACAGATTGCCGCCCTTGAAGCCTACGGCGACCGTAATATCGTGCTGCGTTCGGGGAACTTCTCTCTGGGCGTAAACATGCTGATGGGGCTGGTGAGACAGGCGGCGGCCAAGCTGGGGCCTGACGCCTGGGACATCGAAGTGCTGGAGGCTCACCATAAGCGCAAGGTCGACGCCCCGTCCGGCACCGCCCTGATGCTGGGGGACGCCGCGGCAGACGGGCGCAATGTCGATCTGCATAATGTCCGCGTCGCCGCGCGTGACGGGCTGACCGGTCAGCGCGAACCCGGCACCATCGGCTTTTCGGTCATTCGCGGGGGCGGGATCATCGGCGAACACAGCGTGCTGTTTGCCGCTGAAGACGAGGTGATCACCTTGTCGCACTCGGCGCGCGACCGCACCCTTTTCGCGCGCGGCGCAGTGGAAGCGGCGCTATGGGCTGCGTCGCAGCCTCCCGGCCTCTACGACATGCAGGACGTTCTCGGCTTTCGCTGACCGAAGGCGAGCAGACGCAGACACCCCAGTCCCATGACGATGACCGCGACCACCACCGCCATCAGGGCGAACTGAATGGCATATTCCGGCTCGCCAAAATCGGGCGCGAGCGGCGGCAGACCCGACAACAGAGGCCACAGGCTGGTGAACACCAGAGTCAGGCACAGGCCGATCAACAAACGCGCCGCCATCGGCAAACCGATCAGAACTCCGCTCACGACGCCGCCCAGTACGGCCGGCCACAGGTTCAGGCCGTTCAGCGCCGCCTGAACCAGATCGCTCAGCAATCCGTAAATCTCGATGGTTTCGGACATGGCTTCGCCTCGCAACTCGCGTATCAAGCGAGTCTGGGCTGCTTCGCAGGGGACGTAAACCGGCGCGCCCTGCACAAATGCGTGAGTGGAAGAGACTTTAGCCCCGCCCTGTCGAACCGAACCCGCCCGCACCGCGCGCCGTGTCGTCGAGGCTTTCGACCACTTCCCAGTCGATGCGGGCGTGACGCGCCACGACCATCTGCGCGATGCGGTCACCGCGGCGGATCTCGAAATCCTCGGACCCCAGATTGACGAGTATCACCCCGACCTCGCCGCGATAATCGGAATCGACCGTACCCGGCGAATTGAGGCAGGTAATGCCGAACTTCAACGCCAGACCCGAGCGCGGACGCACCTGCACCTCGAAGCCGAGCGGCACGGCCACCTTGAGCCCCGTCGGCACCAGCGCCCGGCCTAGCGGCTTCAGGGTCAGCACCTCGCCTTCCGCAATGGCGGCGCGCAGGTCGAGGCCCGCCGACCCCTCTGTCTCATAGGCCGGCAGGGCCAGACCGACGGCGTGCGGCAACTGGATGATGTGGGCGGTGGGCGTATAGGTCATTTCAGCCTTGTGGTCAGATACTGGATGAGATCGGCAGCGACCTCGGCCTTGGTCAGGTGTTTGCCTGCCGTAGGCCCAGAGGCGTCGATAAGAATCATATTGGTGGTGTCGCGATCGAAGACGTCCTTCGACACGTCATTGGCCAGAATGGCGTCGGCGCCCTTGGTGCGCAGCTTGGTCTGGCCGTAGACCTCGACATTGCGCGTTTCGGCGGCGAAGCCGATGACGAGCCTGGGGCGTTGCGTGGCGTGGTGGCCGACGCTGGCCAGAATGTCGGGATTCTTGACGAGCGTGATGCTCAGTTCGCCGTCTGCACCCTTCTTCTGCTTGTCGCGCGCGATCTCCTTGGCGCGCCAGTCGCCGACCGCCGCCACGCCGATAAACACATCGGCGGGCAGCGCCGCATGGACGGCGTCGTGCATCTCAAGCGCCGTCTCGACACCGACGCGCGTCACCCCGGCAGGTACAGGCAGGCTCACCGGCCCGGACACCAGAGTCACCTGTGCCCCGGCCTCGGCGGCAGCCGCGGCAATGGCATAACCCTGCTTGCCGGAAGAGCGGTTGGTGATGCCGCGCACGGGGTCCAGCGGCTCGAAGGTGGGCCCGGCGGTGATCAGGACGTGACGGCCCTTCAGGGGTTGGGTTTTAGGTTTCAACGCGGCCTGTATGGCGGCAAAAATAGCTTCCGGTTCGCTCATGCGTCCCAGCCCATATTCCCCGCAGGCCATATCGCCTTCGTCCGGACCGCTGAACAGCACGCCGTCGGCGCGCAAGGTCACCAGATTGCGTTGCGTCGCCGGGTGGTGCCACATGCGCACATTCATCGCCGGAGCCATCAGCACGCGCTTGTCGGTCGCCAGCAACAGGGTCGTCGCCAGATCGTCCGCCTGACCGTTGGCTAGCGAAGCCATCAGATTGGCGGTGGCCGGGGCCACGACCACCAGATCGGCCTGACGCGACAGGCTGATATGGCCCATTTCGGTTTCGTCGGTCAGATCGAACAGGTCCGTATAGATCTTGTCGCCCGACAGCGCCCCGGCACTCAACGGCGTGACGAACTGCTGCGCGGCCTTCGTCAGCACCACACGCACATTCATCCCGGCCTTTTTGATCAGGCGGATCAGTTCCAGCGACTTATAGGCGGCGATGCCGCCGCCGACGATCAGCAGGATACGGGGTGGGGTTGCAACGGTCATGAGTTAGCCTTTAATGGCCTTCGTGGGGATATGGCAAGTTATATGGGGGACGGATGACTTTCACACAACAAATCCGAGGTGTGCGGGGGATCCTGACCGTGCTGGGCCTGCTCCTGCTGGCGGCCTGCGACGCCGGACCGTCGGCTGTGCTGACAGACGGCAAGGGCCAGGCGCCCGCGGAACAGGTCGCGCCCCTTGAGGCCGCTCCCCAAACGCCCCAAACGTCGCAGACACCGCGCGCAACGCCGCCGCCCATCGAGGCCGAAATACCCGCGCCCCGCGTCGAAAACGACGCCATCCGTCTGACACCAGGTCCGAAGGCCGAGGTTACCCGCACGCGCTACGGCGACTGGCCGCTATGGTCGTCGAACCGCAAATATACGGCCTATGAAAATGCGACCTATCATTATGAAAAGCACGGGGCGGAGATCGGCGCGCGCTCCTATGAAGAGTGGCTGGCCATGGTCCACGGTTTCATCCATACGCCGCCTGCCGGGGTTGAAACCTTGGCCCGCAATAATGGCGACACCCTCTTCTACGACAAAAACCGCAATGTTTTCGCCGTGATGACGAAGAAGGGCGCGCCGCGCACCCTTTTCCGGCCCTATGAGGGTGCAGTCTACTGGCAGAAGCAAAAACAGATCGAGGCTGAACGGCGAACGATCACAAGAGACAATTTTGACCCTGGCGTCGATTAAATTCTTTTTAGACAAAATGGCTTAGGTTCGCTCGATCGACAACCGCGATCGAAACCATTGACCTCTATCGGCAAACCCCTCCTGGATCTGTTCCGTATTCCCGCCGACGAACCCGAGTTGGCGGTGGCGCAGTATCGTGCTCTGTCCCGGCAGGTGCCGCTGCTCTATTTTCTGCTGATCGTCAGCTCGCTGGCCGTCAGTTTCACCTTCTCGCGACTGGCGCCGCTGTGGCTGTCGGTATGGCTGCCGGGCGCCCTGTGCGCCATTGCCGGTGTGCGCGCGATACAATGGTGGCTGGCGCGCGATAGGTCCGTAACCGCCGAACAGGCCGTCGCCCAGCTTCGCCGCACCACGCGCCTGGCGGCCTTGCTGGCGGTCAGCTTCATGGCCTGGGGACTGAGCCTGCATCCCTATGGCGACGCTCATGCGCAGGGTCACGTCATCTTCTACATGGGCATTACGGTCGTCGGCTGTATCTTCTGCCTGATGCATCTGCGCCCGGCGGCGCTTCTGGTGACTTTGATCGTCAACATCCCCTTTGTCCTGTTTTTCGGCATGGCCGGTGACAAGACGGAAAAGGCCATTGCGGTCAATATCGTGCTGGTCAGCGCGACCATCATGACCATCCTGATGACCCACTACCGTGACTTCGCCGACCTGGTGCGTTCGCGCCGCGACCTGATCGGCAAGCAGATTGAAACGCAGGCCCTGTCCGATGAAAACTTCCGCATCGCCAACCTCGATGCTCTGACCGACCTGCCCAACCGGCGCCGGTTCTTCCACGATCTGGAACAGGCCTTTGCGGAGGCGCGTGAAGGGCATTTGCGCCTGTCAGTCGGCGTACTTGACCTCGATGGGTTCAAACCCATCAACGACACCTACGGACACGCTACCGGTGACCGCGTTCTGAGCGAAACGGCGCGTCGCTTCGAAAACGTCTGCCTGAGTTTCGCCGACGCCGAAGCCGATATCTACCGGTTGGGGGGCGATGAATTCGGCCTCATCGTGCGCAACCCGGTGTCTGCGGACGCGCTGGCCGATTTGGGCCGCCGCCTGACCGACGCCGTGCGCATGCCGTTCCCCGTCGGGAGCACCCATGCGCACATGGCCTGCTCCATCGGCGTGGCGACCTGGACCGCACCCATTCAGACCGCTGAAAACCTCTTCGAGAATGCCGACTACGCGCTCTATTACGCCAAGCGCAACCTGCGCGGACAGACCGTCCTGTTCAATGAAAAGCACGCGGCGGAAATTCGCACCCAGTCCCAGATCGAACGTTATCTGCTGTCGGCCGACCTCAATGCCGAGCTGTTACAGTTGTTCCAGCCGATCGTCGATCTGGCGACCGGTCGTGTCCTGTCGTTCGAAGCGCTGGCCCGCTGGTACAGCCCGCATCTGGGCCTCGTTACACCGGACGTCTTTATTCCGGTCGCGGAACGCGCCGGCCTGATCGGCGGCGTCACCCGCGTGTTGCTCGAAAAGGCCCTGCGCGAGATGCAGAACTGGCCCGAAGACATCGGCCTGTCGTTCAACCTCTCGGCCCATGACATCTGCGCCGCCGAAGGCGTGGTGCGACTGGTGGCCATCGTCAATGCCTCGGGCGTCGATCCGCGCCGCATCGATTTCGAGATCACCGAAACATCCATGGCGCATGACTTTGTCAAGGCGCGGCAGTCCATGCAGACCCTTAAGGCGCTCGGCTGCCATCTGTCGCTCGACGATTTCGGCACCGGCTATTCGTCGCTGAGCTATGTCCATCGCCTGCCGCTGGATCGCATCAAGGTCGACCGCAGCTTCGTCACCGACATCGAAAACGACAGCGCCAGCAAGATCGTGCGCTCCATGGCCGGGCTTTGCACCGATATGGGCCTGAAATCGATCATCGAAGGGGTCGAGACGCCGGAACAACTCAACCGGCTGCGCGCGATCGGCTGCGACATGGCGCAGGGCTATCTGTTCGCACGCCCGATGCCGCCTGCCGCCATTCCGGGCTATCTGGCCCAGAATATCGAGGCTACAACCAGCCGCGCCGTCTGAAGAACCAGTAGGGCGCCAGCACGGCCAGTCCCATCAGGCCGATGGCCAGCGGATAACCCAGCGTCCAGTGCAGTTCCGGCATATGGTCGAAATTCATGCCGTAGATCCCCGCGACCAGCGCCGGCGGCAGGAAGAAAACCGCCGTGGTCGAGAAAATTTTTCCGATCTGGTTCTGTTCGACATTGATCATGCCCAGCGCCGCATCGAGCTGAAAGCTGATCTTGTTCGATAGAAACGTCGTCTGATCGGCGATGGACTGAGTGTCTTTGAGCAGGGTGCCAAGGGTGCGCGTATGGCGTTCCTCTCCCGCCGGAGTGCCGTTCCTGAGGAAGCCCGCTACGCGCTGAAGGCTGAGTATGCTTTCGTGGATGCGCGAATTGAGATCGGCCAGCACGCCCAGCGATTTCAGCACGCCGTGCATGATGTCCGACGGCGTGCCCTTTTCGCTTTCAAAACCCCGATCGGAGAAGATGCGGCAGGACAGACCATCGAGACCGGTGATCACCTGATCCGAATGCGACACGGTGCGCAACACGATCGCTTCCAGCAGGCCCGTCAACACATCCATACTGGAGGGAAACGCCTTGGGCGACAGCAACATACGTTCCTGCAAAGTCAGGAAGGGTTGCGGATCGATGTCGCGGATGGTGATGAGAAAGTCCGGCGTCAGAATAAAGGTCACCGTCCCGCAAGCGCGCGCTTCACGGTCGTCGCTCAGGACAGCGGCGGTCATATAGGCCGTGCCGTCGCGCGTGTACATGCGGTTGAGGGCGTGATTGCGCCAGGTTTCCTCGCGCGTCGGCAGGGCGATGTTGAGATTCTGCGGCAGATGGCGCAATTCGTCTTCGGTCGGATTGAGCAGATCGATCCACACCGGCTCGTCCGGGACGTTCTGGTCAGCCCGCTGCTGGGTTTCAGCTATACGCTCGCCAAGGCGATGGAAGATGGTAATCATGGAACGGCCCTGTTTGAGACCATCCTGCCTGCGAAGCCTTGCGCAATGCTTAAGCCATGAGCAAGGTCATGCCCGCATGACGACTGGCGCTCTGATCGAAGGTGTAGGTGAGCGTGCATCCGGCGCTTCGACCAAGACGTTCGATCAGGCATTCCGAATAATCGCCCTTCGACGCTTTATAATCCGTCAGCGCCTGATAGGCTTCGGCCCGTTTTTCCGCAACAAGTTGATGAGAGGACAAGAGCCCCTCAATCACCTCAACGAGGTCGGGGCGTGACAAACCATAGCTCTGCTTCAGAACCCAGACCGTCTCGACAAGCGTAACGATAGATATGAAACCCGGCGCGTCCGTCGTCAGGGACTCGATGAGGGTGGTGGCCAGAGCCGCCTGTTTCGCATCATCCTGCATGATGTAGCGGACAATGACATTCGTATCGAGGCCGATCATTCGCGCCGCGAAGCCTCGCGTCCAATGGCTTCATTCATTTCGGCTATCGAAACGGCCTGACGAGGCTTTGCAAAGCGCCCTTTCAGATCGGTGATGGACTTCGTGGCGGCGACGATGAGCACCTTACCCGGCTCGATTTCCACGAATTCCAGACGATCGCCGGTATTGATGGACAGCGCGCGGCGCACATCCACCGGGATGGTGACCTGACCCTTGCTGGTGACGGTGGCGGTAGACATACAGCGCTCCTTGCCTGCCTTACATTAAGGTAAGGCGCAATGTAAGGCAAGCACTTAACCCACGACCACTGCAATCCACACCATAACGCCCAGTGCCAGTACCGAGGCGATCAGGGCCAGGGTCGAGACCGCGCGGCTATGGCGCAATTCGGCCTGCAGCGACACCATGGCCAGCCGGTCGCGGTCGCGCAGCGCTATGTCCTCGTCATCGGTCTTCAGCTTCTGCACCAGTTTGTCGAGAATGCGGCGGGCTTCGGCCACCGGAGACAGTTCGGCCTGAATGAAGTCGCGCACCACCGGCCGCGCGGCCTCCCAGATGTCGTGCTCCGGGTAGATGCGCCGCGCCACGCCCTCGACGCTGACCATGGTCTTTTGCAGCAGCACCAGTTCGGGGCGCAGATGCATGTCGAACTGCGCGGTGATCTCGAAAAGTTGCGTCAGCAGACGCCCCATCGACACCTCCGTCGCCGCCCGGCCCAGCACCGGCTCGCCCACGGCGCGCAGGGCCTGGGCAAAGGCATTGACGTCGTGGTGTTTAGGCACATAACCGGCTTCGAAATGCACTTCAGCCACGCGCTTGTAATTACGGCGCAGGAAGCCCCACAGCATCTCGGCCAGATAGAGCCGCTCCTTGGGCTTGAGCCGCCCGACAATGCCGAAATCGATGGCCGTCAGCTTGTCAGGGGCCTGAGCGAACAGATTGCCTTCGTGCAGGTCGGCGTGGAACATGCCGTGGTTCAGCGCCTGTGACAGAAAGGCGCGGATCAGATTGTCAGCCATCGCCTTATGTTGAAGGCCCGGCTGGGTCAGGGCCTCCGGGCGGCTGAGCGGCACGCCCCTGGCCCATTCGGTGACGATCACGCGCTTGGCCACATAGTGCCAGACGACCTTCGGCGCCGACATATAGGGCTCGGCATTGATGATCTGCCCCAGTTCGTCCGCTGCCGAAGCCTCAAGCCGCAGGTCCAGCTCCAGCAGCAGCGACTGCGCCACCGTCGCCACGAAGGCCTCCGGCTCCAGCCGGCGCGAGGCCGGTGAAATAAAGGCGATCAGCTTGGCTGCCAGCGTCATCATGGCCACGTCATCGGCAATGATCTGCTCGATGCGCGGACGCAGGATCTTGACCGCCACCTGACGACCGTCCTTGAGCACGGCGCGGTGCGCCTGAGCGATCGAGGCCGCGCCGATCACTTCACCGAACTCGAAGAAGATGTCCTCTACCGGCTTTTCCAGCGCTTCCTCGACCAGACGCCGCGCCGTCTGCGCATCGAACGGCGGCAACTGGTCCTTAAGGTGACTGAGGTCGCGGATAAATTCGTCGCCGAAGATATCGCCGCGCGTCGACAAAACCTGCCCCAGCTTGATGAAGGCCGGCCCCAGCTTTTCAAACGCACGCGCATAACGCAGGCCGACGCGGTCTTGCGTCCCGCGGCGCGCGAACAGAAAGCGCAGGGCGTTGGAAAAGAAACGCGACGGCGGATTGAGCTGATAACTCAGTTCGCGCGGGATCAGCACGTCCTCGCGCATCAGGACGAACCCGGCCTTGATCAGGCGGAAGAAGGAAGCGAATGCCGACGCCAAGGCTTACGCCCAGCCGTAATGCAGGGCGCACACCCCGCCAGTGAAATTGGTGTAACCGGTGCGGCGGAAACCGGCCTTGTCCATCATGCCCTTGAAGCTATCCTGATCCGGAAAGCGTTTGATGCTTTCGACCAGATACTGATAGGACTCGCGATCATTGGCGATCATCTGACCCATGAAGGGAATGATTTTGAAGGCGTAGAATTCGTAGGTGTTTTCGACCAGCCTGGTGGTCGGGTGCGAGAATTCCAGACAGAAGAAACGCCCGCCGGGCCTCAGCACGCGCTTGGCTTCGTTGAGCGCCACCTGCACGTCGGCGACATTGCGGATGCCGAAGGAGATGATGTAGGCATCGACGCTGTTGTCGGCGATAGCGAGATTCATCGCATCCCCCACCGACCAGGTGATTTCCGGCTCGCCCCCCTTCTGGATACCCGCTTCGATCATCGCCTGATTATAGTCGATGATGCGGATTTCGGCGTCCTTGCCGCCGCGTCTGGCCTTGGCCAAACGGGCCAGTCTGGCCAGACGGCGCGCGATATCGCCCGTACCGCCGGCGCAGTCGATGATGACCTCGCCCGGCTGCGGATTGAGTTTGGCGCAGGCCGCATCCTTCCAAAGATGGTGCACGCCGACCGACATGACGTCGTTCATCAGGTCGTACTTGGCGGCGACGTTTTTGAACACGCCGTGGACCAGATTGACCTTTTCCTTCGCCTCTACATCGCGGAAGCCAAAGGAAGACATTTTAGGGGATTCGGAAGGGGCCGTCTGTTCGCTCATGCGAGCGTTTTTAGACCAGCCGTGACGCTTTGGCGATAAGGAAAGTCCTTATTTGAGGCCCTGCGTCGTTTTTTCCCGCCCGATCAAGGCCAGGGCCGCCTTGGCGCGGTATTCGGCCAACGACACCTTATGGTCCTGATTGTCGTCATAGAGTGAAATGAAGAACCTGGCGTCGGCCTTTACCGCCTCCGGATCGCTGCCCGTATGCGGCAAGCGCGGAGCCTCATCTTCGGTGATGAGGCCGTCCGTGTTGCGGTCGAACTCGGCAAAGATGCGCTTGATCTCGGCTTCTCGCTCGGCGGGCGTCATCTTGTCCGTGCGCTCGGTAAAGGATGAGGGTTTGGACTTGGGATCGATCACGTCCTGCGCGCACACCGCGCCCGGCAGGGACATAACGGCCAGCGAAATCAGGATCGCGCGCATGACAGGACAGCTCCGGACGGTTTCCACCATTATATGTGACGCTAAGCTTGCCGGTTCAATGGGGCCGGATTGGGGCGCGGCGTTCAAAGGCTGTCGGGGCCGTAATTGCTGGCCGCGCTGTCGCTGGCCACGGTCTCCGCCGCCGGCAGAGACGGCACCTCTATCGTCACCGCCGATGCGCTGGCTGCCGCTTCGCCTTCCAGCTTCGACGGCGCGTGAAGATCGTTGCGCACATAGTGATACATGCGCTCGTCCGAACAGGCACAGACGCGGATATGTTCGGTTCCGTCGCGCCAGATGACCAGCGGGTAGCGGATCGGCACGCCGTTATCGCCCAGTAGCGGCTCAAGCTTGGCGATGAAGTTCCGACTGGCCTCGACCACGGCCGAACGCGCCAGATCGCCGTCCGCCGGACGGAAGGTCGGCATCCATGACTCTTCGGTCGCCGCGCGCCATTGCCTGTACAGCGGATAGGAGCGATTGAGCCAGATTTCCGCTATGGTCGAACGTTCCGACGGCGTCGTCTTGACCTTGCCCTCGATATCCGCAGGCGCGAAAGGCACGATGCGGATATCGGCGGAAATGGCCTCCAGCTTGGGCAGTTCCTGATCCTCCCACACCTTGCAGGTGGCGCAGTTGCGATAGGTGATAACCCAGACCTCCGGGCCTTCCTTGCCCGACGCCGCATAGCCCGAAGCGTCCAGAAGCTCCTGTATTTCCTTCTGCTTTTGCGTAATGGTCACCGGCTGCCAGCGCACGAAAAAGTTCCAGTACGCCCAGTAACCGGCAATGCCCAGCACGGCCGCGGTCGTCAGGAACAATATGGCGTAAAGTATGTGCTTTCTGGTCATCCGGCGCTTAGCCCCTCTCGAACGCTCCGACTATAAGCGCGTTATGAGGCATCTGTTAAGGGTTTGGTTAACAGATTCAGCCCCATGACAAGGCCATTAGGCCGAATATGATACCAGTGAGGGCGGCAAACCACAGCCACAGATAGGGACCTCTGGCCTTGATGCGACGGCGGTCAGGATTTTTAGAGGCCGGGATTGAGGCTGGGATTTTAGGGCGCGAAGCGGTCATGCTATTCGTTTAGCAACAAAGCCGGGACAGCGAAACCCGCGCATATGGGGGAGGGAAACAATGGCGGCATTACCGACGCCCCGCAACATCGTCGAAGAGTTGATCATCGAGCGCGCGCCGCATCTGGCTAAATCCGCTGTGTGGCCGGTGGCGCGACCTGCCCTCTATAGCCTGCTCGGCTATGGCCGCGCGGTACATATGGCCGAAGCCGTTGCCGACCTGTCGGGTCAGGCGGCGCTCGACTATATTTCGCAGCTTCTGTCGCTCCACACAGTCGCGCAACACGCCGAACGCATCCCGGCGCAGGGACGCTGCGTCGTCATCTGCAACCACCCGACCGGCATTGCCGACGGCATCGCGGTTTACGATGCGATTCGTAAGGTGCGTTCCGATATCACCTTTTTCGCCAATGCTGACGCATTACGGGTAAACCCGCGCTTCGGCGAGGTGTTGATCCCCGTCGAATGGGTCGAGGCCAAACGCACGCGGGAAAAAACCCGCGCCACGCTGAACGCCACGCGCGACGCCTTTGGGGCCGAGAAATGCGTCGTCCTGTTCCCCGCCGGGCGTCTGGCGCGACGTGGACCGGACGGTCAGCTCAGCGATCCGCCGTGGCAGACCACCGCCCTGTCGCTGGCGCAGAAGTACGGTGCGCCGCTGGTGCCCATGCACCTGAACGGCCCCAATTCGCTATGGTTTCACGCCTTCAATCGCGTGTCCCAGGAGTTGCGCGACATCACCCTGTTCCATGAGTTCTTGAATAAAGCCGGCAAGCGTTTCGATCTGACCGTCGGGCCGATCATCCCTCCCGAGCGCCTCGATGCCGAGGCGGGCCTGTTGTGCGAGAGGCTGAAGACCTATATCGAACGGCAACTACCGCTCGATCCGGACCGCGCCGCTCTATGATTTTTTCCGACGATTGCTTCCTCAAGGACGATGGCGACACCGCCGCCTATGGCGCGTGGCTGGCCGAGCAGTTGAGCCCTGGCGATGTCGTCTATCTGCTGGGGGAATTGGGAGCCGGCAAGTCGACTCTGGCGCGCGGTTTGATCCGTGCCCTGACCACGCCCGACGAGGACGTACCGTCGCCGACCTTCACCCTCGTGCAGACCTATGAAGGCCGTGACTTCGACATTGCCCATTTCGACCTCTACCGCCTGACCGACCCGGAAGAGGTGCACGAAATCGGCCTGTTCGAACTGGCCGACACGCATCTGTGTCTCATCGAATGGCCCCAGAGACTTGAGGGGTTGCGATTGGGCCATTTCGCCTTTGACGCACCGTGGATCGTACGCCTAAAAGAAGAGGATTCGGGCCGCCGCGTGACGCTTGAGCGGCCCGGCCAATAAGAGTTTCATATGACCGATCGTGAAGACCTCCGCGTCCGTTTTCTGCAACAGGCGGGCCTGACTGATGCACGACGCGACCCGCTGCCGGGAGACGCTTCGACGCGGCGGTACGAACGCCTGACACGCACCGATGGCTCGACCCTGATGCTGATGGATCAGCCCCCGACGGGGGCAAAACCCTGTCCTCCGGAAGCGAATGCTGAAGAACGTCAACAGCTTGGTTATTTTGCACAGACGCGTCTGTCCGCAGGCGATCTGACGGCCTTTGCCGGGGCTGCCGCCTATCTGAGCGACCGCGGCTTTTCGGCCCCAAGGCTCTATGAAAGCGATCTGGAAAACGGTCTGATCCTGCATGAGGATTTGGGCAGTGCCCTCTTCGCGCGCCTGATCGAAGAGGGCGAGAACGAAGCCCCGCTCTATCTGTCCGCTGTCTCGGTGCTGGCGAAGCTGCACGACGTCCCGCCGCCTGCAACCGTCGGCGACTGGCCCCTGCTGACCTATGACGCGCTGGCGCTGAAGACCGGGGCCGACCTCTTCCTCGAATGGCTGCCGCAGTACGATCCGAGCCTCCGCTTTTCCGCTCAGGCGCGTGCCGATTGGGACGGGTTATTGGCCCCGCTGCGCACTGAGGCCGAAGCCGGCGCCAGCGTCTTCATCCATCGCGACTATCACGCCGAAAACCTGCTGTGGCTCGGTGACCGCGAAGGCGTGGCCCGTGTCGGCCTGATCGATTTTCAGGACTGCCTCAAGGCGCATCCGGCCTGGGATCTGCACTCGCTGCTGCAGGACGCCCGCCGCGACGTGTCGCCTCAGGTCGAAGCTCTGTGCCTCGACCACTATTTCAGTCTGCGCCCCGAACAGGACCGCGAAGCCTTCATGCGCCTGTACACGGCGCTGGCGACGCTCAATCAGGCGCGTATTCTGGGCGTTTTCGCCCGACTGGTCACCCGCGACCACAAACCGCGCTACGAGGCCTTCATGCCGCGCATGTGGCAACATCTGGGGCGCAATCTCAACGCACCGGCGCTCAAGGGCCTGCGCGACTGGTTCATCTCCAACGGTCTGGGGGACCGCATCGCATGACGCAGATTAAAACCGCAATGGTTTTGGCGGCAGGACTGGGCACCCGTATGCGCCCCCTCACCGACGATCGGCCCAAGGCGCTGGTCGAGGTCGGCGGGCGCACCCTGATCGACCACATGATCGACCGCCTCAAAAGCGCGGGCGTCGAGCGCTGCGTGGTCAATGTCCACTATTTCGCCGATCGGCTTGAAGCGCATCTGAAAACGCGCACGGATGTCGAGATCATCATTTCGGACGAGCGCGGCAAACTGCTGGAGACCGGCGGCGGCCTGAAAAAAGCCCGCCCGCTGCTGGGTGACAATCCGATTTTCGTCGCCAATATCGACAGCGTGTGGATCGAAGACGGCGGCGGCGACCGCGCCCTCGCCGACATGCGCGACCAATGGCAGGCCAACCAGATGGACGCCCTGTTGCTGCTGGCCGAGATGACGCGCTCCAGCGGCTTTGATGGCGCGGGCGATTTCTTTCTTGGTGACGACCGCCGTCTGACCTTCCGCGGTCAGGCCGCCTCCGCTCCGCTCAACTATATGGGTGTGCACATCACCCACCCCGATATCGTAATGAGCGTTACCGAGGATGCCTTTTCCCTGACGCCGGTCTGGCGGCAGAAGGCGACGGAAGGCCGCCTCTACGGCGTGATGATGCATGGCGACTGGATGCATGTCGGCGACCCCGCTGCGCGCGACGCCGCCGAAGCGCGCCTGAGGGCATAGGACATGCAAAGCCGCGACCTCTTCGTCACCCCCGCCCCGCGCTGGTATTCCATCCCGTCGGGGCGGCCGTTTCTCGACGATCTGGCGCGCGGCCTGTGCGAGGCCCTGGGCGACGACCTGCCTCAGGCCCTGATCCTTACGCCGACACGGCGCGGCGCGCGGCAAATGGCCCATGCCTTCACCGATCAGTGCCGCGCTGGTGCGCTTCTGCTGCCGCAGGTACGGGCCTTGGGCGATCTCGAAGAGGGCGAGCCGCCGTTCGATCTGGAGCATCTGGGCCTCGAACTGCCGCCGGCCCTGTCCTCGACGCGGCGGCGCTTCGAACTGGCCAAACTGATCAAGGCGCATTACGAAAGCGACGTGCCGCTAAATGCCCGGACGGCGCTGGAAATGGCTGATTCCTTGGCTAAATTTTTCGATTCCCTGGCTCTGGAAGAGATCGATGCCTCGGACAGACTGGACCGTCTTGTCCACGATCCGCAGTTGTTGCACGAAGGGCTTGGCGGGCTGGCGGAACACTGGCAGGTCTCGGCGCGCTTTCTTGCTATCGCCGTCGATCTGTGGCCCAAGCGGCTCAAAGACCTGGATATGATGGACCCCAGCCAGCGGCTGGTGACGCTGATCCATCGGCTTGGCGATCAGTGGGAAAAGACTCCGCCGACCCACCCCGTAATCGTCGCCGGCACCACCGGCACCACGCCCGCCACGGCGCGGCTGATGGGGCTGGTGTCCAAATTCGAGCAGGGCGCGGTGGTCCTGCCCGGCCTCGATCTGTCGCTGGCCGAGGACGTCTGGGCACAGGTCGGCGACTCGCACCCGCAAGGGGCGATGAAGGCCCTGCTCGACCGTCACCGCGTCAGTCGCGAGACCGTCAACACCTGGCCCGTATCGATCGAAGCCGACCGCGCCCGTCACGCCCGCCGTCGCGTGCTCAATGAAGCGCTGCGCCCTGCCGAAGCGACCACGGACTGGCGCGCCCAGATCGCCGCGCTGAAAGCCGCCTCCGACACCGCCATCAGGGACGGGCTCCAAGGTCTGACGCATATCGAAGGCCGCAACGACGAAGAAACGGCGGCGGTGATCGCGTTGTTGATGCGTGAAGCGCTGGAAACACCCGGCAAGACCGCCGCCCTGATCACGCCGGACATCACCCTGTCGCGGCGGGTGACGGCGCGACTGTCGCGCTGGGGCGTGCGGCCCGACTCATCGGCGGGTGAAGCCCTGATCCACAGCCCCGCCGGGCGCTTCCTGCACAGCCTGCTCGACCTGATCCTGGAGCCGTTCGACGCGGTTAAGCTTCTGGCTTTGCTGAAACATCCGTTATGCCGCTTTGCCGACGAACGCGACCTGAATACCCTGGAACTTAAGGGGTTGCGGGGGGCCAAGCCGCGCGATGCGGCCGAAATTCTGGCCAGATTGAACAAAAAAGAGGCCTTTGAGGCCGCCGCTCTGTGGCAGGACTACACGCACACAACCACGTATTACGAAACCCCAAAGACAGACCTGTCCAGCTTTGTGCGCGCCCTGACGGTTTGGGCCGAATCTCTGGCCGCGAACGCGGGTCAGGCCCTATGGCGCGGGGCGGCCGGCGCGTCGGCTTCGGCGCTTTTGTCCGATCTGATGTCCGAAGGCCGCGATTTCGTCGTCGAGGACGATCAGGTCTTTGTCGATATCCTGCGCCGCGCCCTGCGCTCGACTACAGTGCGCACCGGCGGACACACCCATCCGCGTCTGTCCGTTTTAGGCGCCATCGAAGCGCGCATGTTCTCCGCCGATCGCCTCATTCTGGCCGGTCTGGAAGAGGGTGTGTGGCCGCAAGCCGCCGAAGTCGATCCCTTCCTGTCGCGACCCATGCGAAAGGCGCTGGGCCTGCCCTCACCCGAACGCCGCACGGGTTTGTCGGCGCACGACTTCGTGCAGTCGGCCAGCCAGCCGGAAGTGTGGATGGTCACGCGCCAGCGCCGCGAAGGCGAACCGCAGGTGCAGTCGCGCTGGCTGTGGCGGCTGGAAACCCTGACCACCGGCGCGGGCGAACACATCCCGACCCATCCGCAATGGCTCGACTGGGCACGGCGTATGGACGGTCCCCTGAGCGCCGTGCCGGAGGCATTGAAACCCGCCGCCCGGCCGCAGCCCGCGCCGCCGGTCGAGGCCCGCCCCCTGCAACTGCCGGTGACGCAGGTCGAGATGCTGGAACGCGATCCCTATGCCGTCTATGCGCGCTATGTGCTCAAACTCAAGCCGCTCGACCGCCCCAATGAACCGTTCGAGGCCCTGCGCCGTGGCACCGCCATCCACGCCGTCGCCGAAAAGTTTGCCGCCGATGACGCCCCGCTGGGCGAGGCCGGGGTTCAGGTCTTCTGCGACCTGCTGGAGGCGCAGTTGCGCGCCGAAAACCTCAGCGAGGCGCAACTGGCCCTACAACGCCCGTTGTTCCCGCTGCTGGCGCGTGAATATGTGGCCTTTGAGGCCGAGCGTCGCGCCGATCGTCCGCGTCTGCTGATCGAACAATCGGGCGAACTGAAAATCGGTCTGCCGCGCGGCCCCTTTATCCTGACCGCCAAGGCCGACCGCGTCGAGGTGCACGATCGTGGCGTAGACGTGGTCGATTTCAAGACCGGCCAGCCGCCGTCGCCCAAGGCGGTGATCGCCGGCTTCTATCCGCAACTGACCCTGACGGCGGCCATCCTGAAATACGGCAGTTTCGGCGGTTTCGAGGACGTGCACCGCGCCAAGGGGCTGGGTGAACTGGTCTATGTGCGCCTGGGGCAGGACGTGGTGAAACCGCGCCTCGTCCACGACAAGAAAAACCCGCTGACCGCCGATGAGATGGCCGACCGCGCGCTGAGCCGCCTCAAGACGCGCCTGACGCAGTATGAAAATCCGAAGCAGGGCTACGTGTCGTGGCGCGCGCCGCAATACCGCATGGAGCGCGGCGGCGATTACGACCAGTTGGCGCGGCTCTATGAGTGGCACGTCCTGGGCGACCGCGAAGCCGAATCGACGAGCGAGGACAGCGAATGAACCCGCAAAACGCCGCCGCCGATCCCGAAGTGTCGTGCTTCCTGACCGCCAATGCCGGGTCAGGCAAGACCTCGACCCTTGTCAACCGCGTGGCCCGCCTGCTGCTGCGCGGGGCGAAGCCCGAACACATTCTCTGCGTCACCTATACCAAGGCCGCCGCCGCTGAAATGCAGGGCCGCCTGTATGAACGGCTGGGCGGCTGGGCCGTGGCCGAAGACGCCGCGCTGGCCGACGAGTTGCGCCAGATCGATGAAAACCCTGACGATCTGGCCACCGCCCGCGCCCTGTTCGCTCAGGCGCTGGAAACGCCGGGTGGACTGAAAATCCAGACCATCCACGCCTTCTGCGAAAAGCTGTTGCGGCGCTTCCCGCTGGAGGCCGGACTGAGCCCGTCGTTTCAGGTGCTCGACGATCTGATCGCGCGCGATCTGGCGGCCAAGGCGCTGGAGGGGCTGCTGACGCTGCCTGAGGGCGCGCACCGCGATCACCTCATCCGCACACTGAAAGCCCAGAAGTTTGAACAGCTTCTGTCGCAGTTCATCTATCAGCACGACCGTATCCGCGAGGCTCTGGACGGGCTTCGAGCCGATGCCGAACGCACAGGTCTGTCTTTCAGCGCCTACATCTTCAAACGCCTTGATCTCGACCCGCCGATGACACCGGATCAGGTGGTCCATGCCTTTGCTAACAGCCTGAATTGGGAGATCATCCCGGAGATGGCGCGTTCGCTGGCGACAATCGGCACCAAGGGCAATCAGAACCTGTCGGAAGCGTTGTTAAAGTTTTGCGAAACGCGCAATTGCGGCGGGACCTTCGATTTTGACGCCTTCTACGCCCTGTTCTACACAGGTAAGGGTGAGCCGCGTAAAGAACTGTGCTCGACCAAGAGTAATCAGGCCGACCGCGATACGCTGGAACGGTGGCGCGAACCGCTGGCCGAAGCGGTGGAAAAGCGCAAGGCGGCTGAAACCGCGCTCAATACCCTCTATACCCTCATGTTGTTCGAGGATTTCAGCGCCATCTATCAGGACCTGAAACGCCGCACGGGCGCGCTCGATTTTCAGGATCTGATCAGCCGCGCCAAGCGCCTGTTGTCCGGCGCGTCCATGTCGCAGTGGGTGCTGTTCAAGATGGACGGCGGGCTGGAGCATGTGCTGGTCGATGAGGGGCAGGACACGTCTGGCGATCAGTGGGATATTATTGATGCTCTTGTCGATGATTTTTTCGACGGGGCCGGTGCACCAGTATTTAAATCGCGCATCGACCGAACGATCTTCGCCGTTGGGGACGAAAAGCAGTCTATCTACGGCTTTCAGGGTGCCAAGCCTGATTTGTTTTTAGGCAAGCGGCAATATTATCAAACACGGACTGAACGCGCCGGGAAACGCTTCGTCGTGCCGCAACTGGTGCAAAGCTGGCGCTCCCTGCCGCAGGTGTTGGGCTTTGTCGACAGCGCCTTCGACGACCCCGATCTCTCCGAAGCGCTCAACTTCACCGCCGAACGCATCATCCACGATGCCCGCCGCTCCGAACGCCCGGCCACGGTCGAGTTGTGGCCGCCCATCTACCCCCTGCCAGTACCGGATATGGATGATGCCGACGACGAAGACATCGCCCCGGTCGATGCCTCGGGTGCGGCCCCGGCCAAGCGTCTGGCGCAGCAACTGGCCTTCCATATCGCGCAGGAAATCCACCAGGGGCGCAGCGTCATTGACAAATCGTCGCGCGCCCCGCGTCCCATGCACGCCGGCGATGTCCTCATTCTGGTGCGCAAGCGCGACGCCCTGTTCGAGCATATCATCCGCGAACTGAAACAGGCCGGTGTGCCGGTCTCCGGCGCGGATCGGCTCAAGCTGTCGGACCATATCGCCTTTCAGGACCTCCGCGCCCTGATGCGCATGTGTCTGCAACCGGGCGACAGCCTGTCCCTGGCCGCCGTCCTGCGCAGCCCGCTGTGCGACATTAGCGAAGACGACCTGTTCACCCTGACGCAGGTGGAAAACGCCAATCTGTGGCAGGCGCTGAACCGGTTGAAGGACAATCCTCGCTTTTCCGAAGCCCAGTCCTTTATCGGCTGGGCCCTGTCCGAAGCGCCGCAGCGCACCGCCTTCGACTTTCTGGGGCTGGTCCTCAATCGCCGCGACGATGAAGGCCGCACCCAGCGTCAGCGCTTCATCACCCGGTTGGGGGTCGAATGCGAGGACGTGCTGGACGAGACGCTGAACCTGGCGCTCAAGGGCGAAGGGGTCGGGGCCATCGGCGTGATCGATTTCCTCAACCTGTGCGAATTCAATGCGTCCGAAATCAAGCGCGAGCAGGAAGAAGGCGGCGACCGCGTGCGCGTCATGACCGTGCACGGCTCCAAGGGCCTCGAAGCGCCGTGGGTGGTGCTGCCTATGGCGCCCGGTTTCAAATCGACGCGCAATGACGACCTGCTGCTGACCTCGGACGAGGGCGATTTGTTCCTGTCGGCGCAGGGCAAGGACGGCGACCCTGATGCGGTAAGCGCGCTCAAGGCCGCCCGATCCTTACGCGAAGCCAAGGAAGGCCTGCGCCTCTTCTACGTGGCCCTGACGCGGGCGCGCGACCGGCTGACCCTGTGCGGCTATCGCGGCAGCCGCGCGGCGAACGGCCCCTTCCCCGACTGGTATGATCTGGCGGAGGACGGGTTCGCGCGCTTGCCGCGTGAAGTGGTGACGGCGGTTGAACTGGATAAGGCTGTCGAGTTCGGCGCACCTAAGGATCAGGAGCCTTCCGAAAAAGCGGAACTGATCCTTTTCGGTGAGCGCGCACCGTTGATGACCGCCGAGGCCCGCGCCTTGCAGATACAGACCGGTCTGCCTGCCTTTATGGCCGCTGCGCCGGTGCACGATCCGGAAGCCGATGTCGTCTGGCGCGCCGTGTCGCAACTGAGCGACGAGGACCGTTCCGCCGAAGACCGTGCACCTTCGCCTCTGGCCGAGCAGAAGGGGCAGGGCCGGTTCGGTCGCGGTCTGAAAATCCACAAGCTGTTTGAAATCCTGCCTGCCCTGCCGGTGGCCGATCGCAACGCGGTGGCGGCGCAATGGCTGAAACGGCAACCCGACCTGGACGACGCGCAACGTGACGAAATCCGTCAGGCGGTGATGGGCGTGCTGACGGATGATCGCTTCGCCGACGCCTTCGGTCCGGATTCGCGGCCTGAAGTGGCGCTGGCGGGTCAGGTCGGGACCAATGCGCGCGGCGAGGCCGTCTTTATGTCCGGACGCATCGACCGGCTGGTGATCGGGACCGAGCGAGTGCTGGTCATAGATTACAAATCCAACCGCCCCGCCCCCGATTCGGCAGATGAAGCCGCCGCCGACTATCAGCGTCAGATGGCCGGTTACGTCGCCCTGCTGCGCCAGATCTATCCGCAGAAGCAGGTCGAAGCGGCGCTGCTGTGGACCGACGGCCCCAAGCTGACGCCCTTAAGCGAGGCTTTAGTAAATCTCAGGCTGGCGGAAATCGGGGGCCATTGATTTCTGATGCGGCCTTACTTACCTTTGTCGCAAGTTTGATGCGCGCCCATTCCGGGCGCCTTAGGAAGTACACCCATGTCCACCGCCACCGTCAAGGTTACCGACGAGACCTTTGAAAACGACGTCCTCAAGTCCGACAAGCCGGTTCTGGTCGATTTCTGGGCCGAATGGTGCGGACCGTGTAAGCAGATCGCCCCGATCCTCGATGAAGTCGCCGAAGCCTATGGCGACAAGCTGACGGTGTCGAAGATCAATATCGACGATTCGCCCATGACCCCGTCGAAGTTCGGCGTGCGCGGCATCCCGACCATGATGCTGTTCAAGGACGGCAAGATGACCTCGATGAAGGTCGGTGCCATGCCGAAGTCGAAGCTGGTTGAATGGCTCAATGAAGCGGGTATCGCTTAATCGCGCAGCCAAAAGCTGATCAGATGCGGGCGTGAGGCGCAGGCTTCACGCCCGCATTGTTTTTTTGCACCTGCAACGGCACACCGAAGGCATGGCGGCTAAAGCGTACAACATCCTCATCAATGGCAAGGCCGGGACGGTGCTCAACCTCGGTCGCGATGCCATCACCGCGGCGATTGAATCGAGCGGCATGGGCGTGGCGGAACTGAACTTCGCCGAGCCTGAAGACATCGAAGCGACGCTCGACCGTTTCGCCAAATCGCCTCATCCGCTGCTGGTCGGCGGGGGCGACGGCACGTTGCGTTCCTGCGCTGAATATCTCAGCAAGAAGAACAAGGCCTTCGGCATCCTGCCGTTCGGCACCATGAACCTGCTGGCGCGCGACCTTGGTATGGATACATTGGACGCCGCATTGAAAGCCTACGCCAATGGCGCGGATGAAACGCGTATCGACGCCGGTGAAGTCAATGGCGAACTGTTTCTCTGCTGCGCCTCGATTGGCGTCATGCCCGAAGCCTCGGTCTTCCGCGAACAGCACCGCACCCACAACTTTCTACTGATGGTGCCGCACCTGTTCTGGTTCGTCGCCGACTATTTCGAACGGCGCAAAAACGAGCGCATTGTACTGCAGATCGGCAAGCGCCTGCATCGTTTCCGCTCGCCCGCCGTGGTGGTTTCGGCCAATCGCTACGCCGACACGACGCGGCTGGACGAGAGCAATTTCAAGCGCGAGGATCTTCAGGGCGGCGAATTAGCGGCCTATATCTCCTCGACCAAGACCCGCGTGTCGCACCTGCGTTTTCTGGCGCGGCTGATGGTCGGCAACTGGAAAAAAGACCCCGACCTGACGGAACTGACCGCGCCGGAAGTCACGTTGTGGACCCGCCACCGCAAGGAAAAGGTCTCGATAGATGGTGAAGTTACCGACCTCAAGACACCGCTGGAGATCAAGCTGAAAAAGCGCTACGTGCCGCTGCTCATTCCGACGAAAGAGGCAGCCTGAATGCGGATCGCGCACATTTCCGACCTGCACTTCGGCGCGCACGACCGTCGCGTGACGGAAATTCTGATCAGCGCCCTGATCGAACTTGAACCCGATCTGGTGCTGGCCAGCGGCGACATCACCCAGGACGCCACGGTGGAAGAGTTCGTCGAAGCCGCCGACTTCTTCAAGATGCTGCCCATGCCGGTCTTCGTCATCCCCGGCAATCACGATTTACCCGGCATCGACGCGCGCCGCTTCATTCGACCCTGGAAGCGTTATCGCGACCATATCGCCAGGGACCTTGAGCCCGAACTGCATACGGATCTGGTCGATATCAAGGGCATCAATTCGGCGCGCATGATCCTGCCGGCGTTAAACTGGGCCTATGGCTCGATCAGCCAGAAGCAATGCCGGGACATAGCCGCGTTCTTCGCCGGTTCGGCCTCGCCATGGCGCGTCGTGACGGTGCACCACCCGCCGCTCAATCCGAAGGAATTTCCGCTGGATGTGACGGTGTTCAATGCCGACCGGCTGCTGAGAACCGTCGCCGAAACGAAGACCGACATTGTCCTGTCCGGTCATCAGCATCATGCCTATGTCGAGACGCGGGTGATGAACGGCCACACCACCCTGTTCGTCTGCGCCTCCACCGCCATGTCGGTGCGTATCCGCAAGCAGCCGCAGGGCTTCAACCTGCTGGATTTCAACGACAAGAGCGTGCGCATCGAACTGCGCCAGTTGACCGGTGAAACATTCGAGCCCCTGTCAGCGGTCACCCACACCAAGGTCTGATCTCGACAAACGCCATCGATTGCGAAATAAGGGCGGCATGTTGTCTGCCCTCCCTGTCGATCCGTCGAAATACACCGCCTTTCTGGGCGCGATGTTCCTCATGGCCATCACGCCGGGGCCGGCCAACCTGTTCTGCATCTCGACGGGCCTGAGCCGCTCGGTGCCCAAGGTGCTGATGGGGGTGTTCGGCATCAATACGGCCAGCCTGATCTGGTTCGTCGCGGCGGCCCTGGGCCTGCACCTGCTGATCACCACCCTGCCCATGGTCTTTCACGCCATGACCATCGCCGGGGCCGTTTATCTGCTGTGGATCGCCTTCAAGACCGTTAAGGCGCGCAAATCGCACAGCGTCCACGAGCTTGACCTGCCCGAAAACGCCACAATCCTCGCGCGCGAAGGCCTGTGGCGAACCTGGAAGGACGGTTTCATGGTGCAGTTCCTCAATCCGAAGATCACCCTCTTCTTCACCGCCGTCCTGCCGCCCTTCATCGCGCTCGACCGGCCCGTGCCGCCGCAGATGCCCGTCTTTGCGGCCACGACCATCGGCATGGACGTCATCACCATGACGACCTACGGCCTGAGCGGTCTGGCCCTGACGCGCTTTCTGGCCAAAGGCCGTAACCGCGAATATTTCGAGCTGTTCGTGGGCGGGCTTCTGAGCCTGATCGCCATCGGCATCCTGTGGCACAGCGCCGCGGAACTGAGGCCTTAAGTATATCTTTTCGCTTGATTTCCATCCGGTGTGTGCGACCCTCTTCGGAGGTGAAACAGCGAAAGGAGGTGATCCGATGTCTGATCGTCATATGTCGGAGAGAGCGCGTAAAGGGTTTGCGATTCAGTCCTTTGGAATGGATTGCCTTTAAGCGCTCACGGCAAGGACAAGAAAGAGGACCACGCGGTTTCACGTGGTCCTCTTTTTCATTCAGGGCAATTGGCTAGAGTAGAGTCACCGCCCAGGGAGGGCGTAAACAAAATCCAGATCATTACGTTTCCACCCGAAAATCTAATGATCTAAAAGCCCGTCGTCCTTTCACCGGTGGTTTTCTCAAAAGTCTCGACCACATCATATTCGCGATCGTCGTCCTGTCCGGCCAGTTGCGCCGCGTCGAGGTTCGCGCCGGTATCAACATCCAGCGGCGTCAGGTCGTCCTCATCGTCGATACTATCGTCTTCGCCCTCGGTATCAGCGCCGGAAGGCATCACCTCGGCATTTTCGGCGATCTGGTTGGCGGGGTCGGTATCCGCCGGGATTTTGATGTCTTCAGCCATGATCTGTCTCCTTCAAAACCCTATACTGACGTCGCCCGCCGTAAGGATCGAGACGAAGCGCTGGCCTCGCGCATAAGGAACGGCCGCCTCGCCGTCGCGATGACTTTTTTAGGTCTTCGTAAACAGGTCTTAACCCTTTGCGTGCGATTAACCGGGCTTAACCATAAGTCAGAGTCAATTGCCCGCATGAGCACGGTTACCGCCCTCGTCTGGAATCATCTGGAATCGCGTTTTACGCTGGTCTGGCGTTCGGTGCCGATGGCGCGCCTGCGCGGGGCGCTGGTGTGCCTGCTGGGCCTGTCCTCGTTGATGGCCTACGCCTCCTATCGGGCGACCGACGCGAGTTGGAATACGGCCAGTGCCGAACCCGTGCACAATTTCCTCGGCGGTTTCGGCGCGACCATCGCCGATGTCGGGCTTCAGTCGCTGGGGCTGGCGGCGTGGCCCATGGCCGCGCTGATGACCTGGTTCGGCCTGACGCGCCTGATGCAGCTCGATCCCGATGAAGGTCGCCGCACCCTGCGCATCCACAGCCTCTATGGCGCCTTGTTCGTCCTGATGCTGGCCGCCGCTCTGGCCCCGCTGCATCTGGGCGACGCAAATTCGCCTTCGATCGGCGGCTTCTGGGGCACAGGTACGCATCACCTGCTCAGGAGCGTGTTCGACTTCATGCGTCTGCCGGGCGGCGACGTCATCGCCAGCGTCATCTTCGGCGCGGCAGCCCTGTGGGCCTTCAATCAGGCCCTGCGACTGACGTCCGGAAGCTATGTCCGCGCCGCCGGTTTTGTGCTGGGCGGTTTCAAAGGCGCGCTAACCGCTTCGGGCCTGCCGGAAAAGGTCCATTCGACCGTCACGCGCGAACCCAAGACCCCGAAAGCCGCCCGCGGCAAGAAGACCCCGCAGCCCTTCCTCGATGAAGGCGACTACACGCCCGACGCCGCGCTGGAGCCGACGGTCAACAATCGCGCGCCCGTCACGCCGGCTTACGACGAAGAGGCCCCGCCCTTCGACATCGACGACCTCGATCCCGACTCTGAACTGTCGGCCCCGGTCCCTCGGCAATCTGCACCCGAACCGAAAATCCGCATGGAGGCCCCGCGCCCGAAGCCGTCTGCGCGCGAACAGGATGAGCGTCAGTCCAGCTTCGAATTCCTCAAGCCGGGCAATTTCCGCCTGCCGGAACTGTCGATCCTCGCCAAGCCCAAGCCGCGCGCCGCGGGCTATGACGAAGCCGCCCTGCGTCAGAACGCCCGAATGCTGGAAAGCGTGCTGGCCGAATTCGGCGTCAAGGGCGTCATCGATCAGATCCGTCCCGGCCCCGTCGTCACCCTCTACGAACTGGCCCCCGCCGCCGGCGTGAAGGGCGCGCGCGTCGTGGCCCTGGCCGACGACATCGCCCGCAACATGTCCGCCCGTTCGTGCCGCGTCTCGATCGTTCAGGGCCGCAACGCCATCGGCATCGAACTGCCCAACGCCGTGCGCGAAACCGTCTATCTGCGCGACATGCTGGCCTCGGCCGAGTTCGAAAAGTCCGGCCACATCCTGCCCATGGTGCTGGGTGAAAACATCGGCGGCGAGCCCTATGTCACCGACCTCGCCAAGATGCCCCACCTGCTGATCGCCGGTACGACCGGCTCCGGCAAGTCGGTCGGCGTCAACGCCATGATCCTGTCGATCCTTTACCGGCTCGATCCGGAACAGTGCAAATTCATCATGATCGACCCAAAGATGCTGGAACTCAGCGTCTATGACGGCATCCCGCACCTGATCGCCCCCGTCGTCACCGATCCCAAAAAGGCCGTCGTGGCCCTGAAATGGGTCGTCAAGGAGATGGAGGACCGCTACCGCCGCATGTCGAAGATCGGCGTGCGTAACGTCGCCTCTTTCAACGAGCGCGCCAAGGCCACCGCCGCCGAAGGCAAGAACTTCATCCGCAAGGTCCAGACGGGCTTCGACGAAACCGGCCAGCCGATCTTCGAGATCGAGGAAATGGTGCCGGAGCCCATGCCCTATATCGTCGTCATCATCGACGAGGTCGCCGACCTGATGATGGTCGCGGGCAAGGACATCGAAGGCGCCGTTCAGCGTCTGGCCCAGATGGCCCGCGCCGCCGGCATCCACCTGATCATGGCCACCCAGCGCCCGTCGGTCGACGTTATCACCGGCACTATCAAGGCCAACTTCCCCACCCGCATCTCCTTCCAGGTGACGTCGAAAATCGACTCGCGCACCATCCTCGGCGAACAGGGCGCGGAACAGCTCCTCGGTCAGGGCGACATGCTCTACATGGCCGGCGGCGGCCGCATCACCCGCCTGCATGGCCCGTTCGTCGCCGACTCCGAAGTCGAAGCCGTGGCCGAATATCTGCGCTCGCAAGGCGCGCCGAACTACCTCGAAGACATCACCGCCGGCGGCGACGATGACGGCGATGGCGACGGCGGCGGCTTCGGCGGCGAAGGCGGCGGCTCGGGCGACGACCTCTACGACAAGGCCGTCTACTTCGTCACCATCGACCGCAAGGCCTCCACCTCCTACATCCAGAGGAAATTGCAGATCGGTTACAACCGCGCGGCCTCGCTGATGGAAAAGATGGAACAGGAAGGCGTCGTCGGCCCCGCCAACCATGTCGGCAAACGCGATATTCTCGTCGGCCCGCCACCGGGGATTTAGGTTTCCGTTTTAGGTTTGCTCCGCAGGGCAGGGGCCCCGCCCCTGCACCCGTAACGGTAAGTATGTAACCGCCTCCTATACCTCCCTGCACATAGTGCGGGGAGAGGGACCGCACGAAACGGCAAAGCCGTTGAGATGTGGGGGTGGGGTGTCTAACTTTTAATCCAACACCCTCGTTCCACCTTCGCTCAAAGGCGCTGCACGCCGGGTGCACGAGGACTGGACAGCGCCTAACCCCACGCGGCATAGTTACAAGATGACCACTGAACCCGCTTTCTTCGCCTACCCTTTCGACGCCGCCTTTTCCGAGACCGTGCGCATTGGCGACACCCTCTACCTGTCCGGCCACATCGGCGATGACGACGACGGCAACCTCGCTGAAGGCTTCGATGCCGAAGTAACGCAGATGATGGCCAATGTGAAAGCCTCCCTCGCCCGCTTCGGAGCCGGTTTCGACGCGCTGATTTCCGTGCGGGTCATGCTCACTGACATGGGCCAGCTTGACCGCTTCAACACCTTGTTCGCGGCTTATTTTGGCGACAAGCCGCTGCCGGTCTGCTCGGCCTTCGGCGTCAGGCAACTGGCGCTGGACGCCACGGTCGAGATCGAATGCGTCGCGAAGATTTAAGCCCTATTCATCCGCGGTTTAATTTACGGCCATCTTGTGCGGTCCTTATGTCATTTTGACGCCCTCAACCCGTCATCATAGCCGGTTAGGGTCTTTCTCAAGGCCCCATATCGCCGTATGAGATTACATCATGACCGAGCTTACCAAACGCGCCCTGCTCACGGGCCTGACCGCCGCCAGCCTCCTCACCGCCGCCCCCGTGCTGGCGCAGGGCCGCAGCACCATTCAGCAATTCGTCACGCCGCCGAAGTTCAGCGCGCAGGATCAGGCCCGCATCAACCGCGCGGTCGCCTATCTGCAAGCGCTCAGCACCGGTGCGGGCCGTTTCGAGCAGACCGATTTCAAGGGCCGCAAGACCGCCGGGAACTGGTGGCTGCAGCGCCCCGGCAAGATCCGCTTCGAATACGATGCGCCTTATTCGCTGCTAGTCGTTTCCGACGGTAAGGCGGTCAATACCTGGGACCCGCGCCTCAAGGCCTTCAACCAGTACCCGCTCAACGCCACACCGCTGTCGCTGTTCCTGTCGAAGCAGATTCGCCTCGATCAGGGCGTCATCGTCACCGAAGTCACCTCGACCACCGATGGCTTCCGTCTCAAGGCGCGCGACCGTCGGCGCGATGTCGAAGGCTCGATCCTGATGACCTTCATCGACCGCGGCGGCGCTTTGCAACTGGGCGAATGGACCGTGACGGATCAGCAGGGCAAGGGCACGCGGGTCAAGCTCGTGACTTTCGACCGCAATGCCGCCGTGCGTCCGGACCTGTTCGTCCTGACCAAACCCAAGGGCGCGAATTAGCCCTGAGTCATACCTCCCCACCTTTGGTGGGGAGGGGGACCGCACGAGCCGAAGGCGAGATGTGGTGGTGGGGTTTCTTACTTACTAAACTTCGGCATGAGTATGAGGATACGTTCGTGAAACCACCCCACCACCATTGGCTTTGCCAATGGTCCCACCGCCGGTGAAAGCTATACTTTCGCTGGCGCTATACCCCACCTTTGGCGGGAAGGTATGATCACCAACAACTCACGGCCTTGCCTGCGCGATGGCCTTGACCCGCACGCGCGAGCGGCTGGTCACGCCCTCGGCATCGACCACGCTGACCTCGTAAAAGCCTTCGGCGTCGGGAAGCCACTCCAACCGACCGTCCGCATCCGGAACAAGGGGCTGACCATTAACGTACCAACTCAGCGGCCCCTTGCCGCGCGCCGAAGGTTTCAACCCGCGCAGGACCGAAAGCCTGCCCCCCGCCACCTGCCCTTCGACATAGACGGTCGCCTGATCCGGCGGGAAGAGGATAGACGGCCCACGCACAGCCGGTTTCAACGCCTTCAGCGCTTCCGGCGCCGCGGCGGGTGTCAGACTTTGCGGCGCTTGCGATGGGGCGTTGATCTGATCGAACACGTCGAACAGCAAGGGCGCAGAAGCTTCGCGCCCTGTCTGATCGATGCGCGACGCTCCGTCAGGCCGCCCGGTCCACACCAGCACCGCATACCCGCCGGCCACCCCGACCGCCAGCGCATCGCGGAACCCGTAGGAGGTGCCGGTCTTATAGGCCGGGCGGCTGGCCGTCTTCATCAGGTGTGCCGGCAAGCGTCCGGCGGGCGGCGGCGTTTCGCGCAAGATGCTGATGACACGCGAGGCCGCATCGGCGGCCATGAGACGCTGACCGGGTCGGGTGAGATTGGTCTGCGCCTCAGCTTCGGTCCAGGCCAGCGGCTTCATCAGCCCCTTGTCGCCAAGCGCTGCATAGAGCGAACCCAGATCCTGCAACTCTATGCCCGCCCCACCCAGAGCCAGGGCCAGACCCGCATCGCGCAGGCCGGTCTTGGGACGGATCAGACGCACGCCGGTCCCTTGCAGTCGCGACTCGAAAGCCCCGGCACCGATGCGATTGAGCACGGCCACGGCGGGGACGTTCAGCGAATGGGTCAAGGCCTCCTTGGCCGATACTTCGCCGTGGAATGTCTTATCGAAATTCTCCGGCTGATAGTCGCCGAAACGCGTCGGTGCGTCCATCAGGCGCGTATCGGGCGCGATGATACCCTCCTCGAACCCGAAGCCGTAGATGAAAGGCTTCAAGGTCGAGCCCGGCGAACGCACGGCCTGCACCATGTCGATCCAGCCCCCGGCGCGGTCCAGCCCCGACGAACCGACGCTGGCGCGTACGGCCCGCGATTTCACCTCGATAACAAGGATGGCCGCCGAAGAATTCGGCCCCTGCGCCACTGCCGTTTGCCGCGCCAGGGCTTCCAGCCGCGCCTGTAGCGATGCATCGAGGGTGGTCACCACCGTCGCCTGAAGTCCCTTGGCCTCCGACGCCAGCCGCCCCGCCGCGTGCCAGCCAAGCGCTGGGAAGACAAAGCGGTTTACGACCATGGGCTCGGTCTTGGCTTCTTCCGCTTGGGCGGTGTTAATGACGCCCTTGGCGGCCATACGGTCTAGCACGATGTTTCGCGCACGCAGGGCCCGTTCCGGATGACGGTCCGGGCGGCGCGCCTCAGGCGCTTGCGGCAAGGCGATCAGCAGGGCCTGCTCGTCCAGTGTCAGGCTTTCGGGCTCGTGCCCGAAATAGGACAGCGACGCCGCGCGCACCCCTTCGAGATTGCCGCCATAAGGGGCCAAAGTCAGATAGAGCGACAGGATTTCGCGCTTGGAAAACCGCGCCTCCAACTGCCAGGCGCGGAATACCTCTATCAGCTTGGACAGATAGTTGCGCGGCTTGGGTTCCAGCAGGCGCGCCGTCTGCATGGAGAGGGTCGAGCCGCCTGAGACAATGCTACCCGCGCTGAGATTCGAGCCGAAAGCCCGTGCAATGGCGACCGCATCGACCCCTTGATGCCACCAGAAGCGCTCGTCCTCGACCTTGAGCAGATGGCGCACGAAGCTCCTGTCGGTGCGGTCAAGATCGGCGCGGATACGCCATGTCCCGCCTTCAACCGGAAGGGCGCGCAGCCACACCCCGTTATGATCCAGCGCCACGGCCGAAGCCGCTTGGGCGCGCATCAGGTCCGGCGGCAGGACCAGATCAACCACACACACCGCGACCTGCAAACTCAGGAACGCGATCAAGGGTTTGATCAGACGGGGGATGAACCGGTCCATCCGGCTCTCACTCATGGCGCCCTCGCCGCAATGCCCTGTGCCGATAGCAGCGCCACGGCCTTGCGGTCGAAAGACACAAAGGTCTCACCGCCCAACCATGCGCCTTCAAACGCGATTATGCCATCGGCGAAATCGCCACCGGCCCTCAAGACGGCCAGACCCGCCTCAACAGCAGGACGACTGACTTCGACATTGGCCGCGGAGATCAGCGCATCGATCGCGGCCGCAATATCTTCAGTGTCGAAGCCATAGACCCGGCGCAGGACCCAGACGAATTCGCACAGGCAAGGCAGAGCGACGGCAATAATCTCTGCTTCGGTCAGAAGCCTTGCCGCCTTATCACCCTGAGCCGGATCATCGCGGACCACGGCCCGCACCAGCACATTGGTATCTATGCTGAGCTTCATTCCTCGTTTGCCCAGCCTTTGGCTGCGGCAGCATCGATCTCCTCCAGGGTAGCCACCTTGACCGTCCGCCCCGACAGCAGGCCGATGAAATCGCCGATGGACCCCGCAGGACGTGCCGCGCGAATAACGCCCCGGCCATCGGGCAGAAGATCAAGCTCGATCTGCTCGCCCGGCCTGATGCCCAGATGTTTCAGCACCTCCTTGCGAAAGGTGACCTGTCCCCTTGCGGTTACCGTCAATGTCGTCATTCTGCACCTCGCGTCGGATAGTAATGCAAATTTGCATTACTATCAACAGATTTGACTATCGCGGTGTGACCGTCAGACGGCCGCCCGCCGTGCGGGCATAGAGGTCGTGACGATAGAGGTCCTTCACCTCGACACCCGGCAGGTAGTATTCGCCCGGCGTCACCGCCCGCGCCACATAGGCCATGGCAAAGCCGCTGTTGGCCGAGACGTCCAACGCCGCCACATAGCGATCGTCGCGCGCCTCCTGCACATCGGTATGGCTAAGTTCACCGACGAAGCGGAAGGGTCCGTTTTGCGCATCGTCACGCGACAGGGTCATCTCGATCTCGAAGCCCGCCGGCAGGGCATCATCGACCACGATCGGGCGCGTTTCGGCGTAATTCGTCCGTCCACTGATGACCACCAGCACCTTCTGGCCCTGCAGCACCTGCGACGGATCGATCCGCTGACCCTGCAGGCTGTAATAGGCCTTGTCGACCGTATAGCCCTTGGCCTCGGCCGGCGGCGGGGCAACCGGCACGCCGGTGACGGTGATGGTCCGCCACACCGCACCCTTGCCCTGATTGGTGAACTTCGCGTCCTTGACCGAAGCGATCTGGAAGCGTTGCAGGCTCGACTTGCCATCCAGCGCCGTGACGTTCTCGCCCTTGATGGATAGCGGCCCGGCCTGAGCCAGCATCTGCGACGCGGCCTTCAGAACCTGCGCCTGTTCCTGCGTGTTCATCTGATCCGGCTCCTTGATATTGCGCTCCAGCAACGGAATCAGGTTCTTGGCGACCTCGGTTTCCCCGGCCTCATAGGCCAGAGCGATGACCGCCGCCACGTCGCGCAGCGGCGACTGATACCAGTCATAGGTCGCCTTATAGCCCAGGCTTTGCGCCGCCTGACGGAAAGCCGACCTGGCCCGCGCCTTATCGCCCATCAGGGCCAGAGCCGCCCCGACCTGCGCCTTCGACACCGGCGAACGCTCGGCCTTGAACTGCACGTCGTGATACCAGCGCAGGCGCGCCAGATCGCCCGACCCGGCCTTGGCCATCACATAGAGAGCATAGGCCGAAGCGCGCGAACGCATCTCTTCCGACACCGCCTTGGCCGCCAGAGCGTTCCACCACGGACCCTCATCGATCTTGAGACGATACGAAACCGAGGTGAAACCTTCCGGCTTCGACATGTCGCGCATGGCGTTCATCGCCTTGTCGATGGCGTCCTGCGGCACATAGATGCCGCGCTTGCGCGCCTCGATCAGGAAGTCGGTGGCGTAGGCCCCGATCCAGCCCTCGGCCTCGCCGTCGCCGACGCGCCACAGGCCGAAGGCCCCGTCCGCCGATTGACGATCAAGTAGACGATTCACCGCCCCTTTCAGGATAGTCTGCGCCCGCACCGCATCGTTGCCGCCGACGTAGAGCCACGGATAGGCGGCCGAAACGATCTGCTCGGTGCAGCCATAGGGATAACGATTGAGCGCCGCCGCCAGCGGGCCCGGATCGACGCCGCGGAACGGCGAGTAAGACACCTGAACCGTCGCCGATCCCGGCTGCAAGCCATTGAGCAAATCAGCGGGCAGGGTGAAGCTGCTGCCGGGCGCTTGCTGGGCGATGATCGTGCGCGTCTGCGCCCCCCAGCCCATGCGGGTCTGGATCTGATAGTCCTCGTCGAAGCCATAGTCCTGACCCGACAGGGCCAGATTGATCTTCGACACCCCGACCGTAGACGGGGCCTGAATGAGGATACCTTCCTGCACTCGCTGACCCTGACCGATATTGAAGGCCTTCCTGAAGGCGGTGACGATACCATTGAAGCCCTTGACGATGGACTCGTACAGGCCCGGCTTGCCCTCGACATTGTTCAGTTCCAGCGTGGCGAAGGCCTTATCGCCCGGCGCGAGGAAGCGCGGCAGGGCCAGTTCGGCCACCACCGGCTGACGCACGGTGAGCTTGTCTTCACCCGAACCCACGGCATCGTCGGTCCAGGCCACGGCCATAATCTTCAATTCGCCATTGAACTTGCCGACCGGCAGCTTGACGTGCGCCTTGCCGTCGAGCCCCGTATTGACCACGCCGGACCACAGGGCCACGGTCTTGACCGGGGTGGTGGTCAAGCCGTCACCGCCGATCTGATCGCCGCCGAAGACGTCCGCCGCCGCCCCCAGATTGGGGTCGAGCAACCGCCCGTAATCGTCGCGGTATTCCAGCCCCAGCGCGCGCTTGCCAAAATAGAAGCCGGCAGGGTCGGGCGTCTTGAACTTGGTCAGGTTAATGATGCCCTGATCGACCACAGCCACCGAAACGCGCGCCGTCTTGCCCAGACCCGCGCCCTCGACCTTCACCGGCACCTCGACAATCGCCTGCCCTGACTTGGAGAAGTCGGGTTTGAACACCTTGTCCTTAAGGTCAAGCGTGACCTTGAGCTTACGGTTCTTCGGATCGAGCGGCACATAGATCAGGCCCATGGCCCGACGCGGTTTGGAGGCATCGACCGGATCACGCGGCTGCACCACGCTGACCATGACATAGGCTCCGCCGCCCCAGCGCGCATCGGTCTTGAGCTTCACCGTCGTGCCGTTGTCGCCGACGCTGACGGTTTTCAGGTCGATCAGGCGGTCATTGGCCACGGCGATCTGCGCCTCGCCCTTATACGGCGATTTCAGCGTCAGGGTGAGGGTGTCGCCCTGCGCATAGGTCTGAGACCCTGACGTCAAGCGCACGAAGTCCGGCGCTTCGGTGCCGTCCGACGACGCGCCCCAGCCCGAAGCAAAGCGGATGATGGTCTTGGCACCGGTCGAGGCCTGCGTGATCTCAAGGCGATAATCGCCCCAGCCCAGACGGTTTTCAAACGTCAGCGGCGCACCGGCCCCGATCTCATGTTCCTTGTCCGAAACCACCACGTCCTTCGAGGTGCGCCGCCATTGCCAGCGCCCGTCCTGCTGATACCAGTCGTAGTTCCAGTTTTCGGAGATCAGCTTGACCTTGACGCCACGCGCCGTCACCGGCGCGCCCTGCGCATTGAGCGCGATCAGGCTGAAGGCCGTGACCGGGTTTTCGCCGTTTTTGGCGTCCTTCGTATCCAGCTTGACGCCGACATAGACGGGTTTCGTCCGGATACGGAGCGTCTCGACCTCACTGACCGGACGCCCGCCCGGCTCAAACACCGAAGCGGTAACCAGCGCCGTCAGCGGCTGATCCGTATCGTAGCTTGCGGCGAAGGGCAGGGTCGCATTGCCATCGGCGTCGGTCGCCGTTTCCGGCAGGTCGGCATACCGCTCATCGAACGGCGTCTGTTCGTTGCCGAAGCGGTAGTCTTTATATTTGGGGAAGGGATTGCGATCGACGCGCACCCGCGCCGAACCCGACACGGTCAGGCCCGAACCCGACGCGCCATAGAGGAAGCGCGCCGCGACCTGCACGGCGCGCGTCTCATTGACGGCGGTCAGCGGTCGCTCGACATCGGCCTTCATATCGACACCCAGACGCTGCGGCGCGAAGTCCTCGACCGCGAAACCGGCGCTGCCCTGTTCTTCGTCTATTCCTTCGATCAGCAGCCTGGCGCGCCATTGCCCGCGCGGCGCCGACTTCGGCAGGGCGATATTGGCATAGGCAAAGCCCTGCGGCGTCCGGGCGAACGGATAACGGAAGGCTTCGACCCCCGATGGGCGATAGACGACCAGCGCGCCCTTACGGTCCTTGATCGCCTTGCCGTCCGGATCACGCACCAGCGCCACCAGACGCACCGTTTCGCCGGGGCGATAGATGCCGCGATCCGTGTACAGATAGCCGTCGACCAGCGCATTGGTGGTGCGGCCATCGGTCAGCTTTTCATCCGAACGCCCGCCCACGCCCTGCGACGAGAAGTCCATCGGCGAGGCATAGATGTCCATGGCCGTGAAATCTTCCGCCGGGCCGTAGGCCATCAGCATCTTCGGCGACAGGGCGTCTTCGCCCTTCAACAGGGCCTTGTCAAAATGCACGCGGCCATCGGCGGCAGAGGTGGCTGACGACAGCTCCTCGCCGTTCTGCGCCACCAGCGCCACCTTGACCGAACCCATCGGCCTGGCGGTCTTGAGCGAGCGCACCACCACATCGACGCCGGTCGCGCCGGTATAGGTGGTCAGGGCCATGTCGGTGAACAAAATCCAGCGGCGCGCCTGCGCCGGCTGATCGTATTCCTTCTTGTCGCGGCCGCCCGATGCGTCCCTGACCTTGACCACATAGGCTCCGGCCTTGAGGTCTTTCAGCACGGCCCCCAGCGGGAAGACGGTGGTGACGCGTTCGCCTGAACCGCCCTTCACCGCCACCTTGCCGGACCAGATCTTGTAACCCTCACCCTTGGGGCTGTCCTCGCCCCACTCGTAATCGTAGTCGCCTTCGGGCGTGGCGTCCGGCGCACTGATCGTCTTGCGCACCAGATTGCGGTCGCCGACGCGCCAGACCTCGAAGGCCAGGGTCGAGACGTTCAGGCTTTCGACCGCCACCCCGTCGGATTCCTCGCGCGGCAGGATGACGCCATTGCCGGCAAACCCGACATAGGGCGGCTTTTCCCCGAAGGCGAAATCGACATCGGCATTCTGTTTCAGCGTGTCCTTGCCCGCCGAGGGCAGACCTTTCAGCAGGGTCACGCGGTGGTCGGTGAAGCCGAAGCCCCCGACGCACAGCTCGGACCCTTTGACCGTCACCGCCGGAGCCGACGACAGTTCCGGCGACACCAGCACATAGTCGCCGTAGGATTTCGCGGCATCCAGCGGTTTTGAAAATTCGATACAGGCCTGCGGCGACGCCCCCGACGTATCCAGCCTCTGCTTCCACACGGCGAAACCGGCGGGCTTCATGCCGCCCGAACGCGGAGCGTTCTTGTCGCGCACCTTGCCGAACAGCTTGCCCATGGTTTCGGTAATGGGTATCTGGCCCTCGGGCGCGGGTTTTTTGAAGCCCCCCTCGGTCGCCTTGGCCGTCAGAAACCCTACGCAGAAGCCTGAAATCAGCACCGCCGCCGCAGCGCTTATCAGGGTACGGTTACGCCAGTCGATCATGGGGACCCCCCGCCTGTTTTGCCGGGAGTATGGGCCGGTTCCCTGCGGGCGTCAAAACCTTGAATTCGGGACGATATGAATTTTTTTCATCACCCCGGTGACACGAGGACCCCGATTAAGGTTTCGCTAATCTTAATATTTTCGTAAAGGGTGAGGACCTAGGATTCACAACCGGGTAATCGCCGTGAGGGTTGAGTGAGTACTTTTTCGCGTGTGCTGGCGCTGGTCGTCGATGATAACCACTATATGCGGGTTATCGTTTGCACCATGTTGCGCGCCATGGGGATCACCCATATCCGCGAAGCCTCCGACGGCGCCGAAGCGCTGGAAATCGTGCGCGACTGGCGTCCCGACGTCATTATCACCGATCTGGTCATGGAAACGCTGGACGGCATCGAAATGACACGTCTGATCCGCACCGGTTCCGACAGCCCGCATCCCTATGTGCCCATCATCATGATGACCGGCCACACGGACCGTTCGCATGTGCTGGCCGCCCGCGATGCCGGGGTCAACGAATTCGTAGCCAAGCCGTTGACCGCCCGCGCCCTGATCGATCGCATGAAAAGCGTCATCGACAACGAACGCGCCTGGGTCAAGTCGTCCAACTATACCGGCCCGGATCGCCGCCGCCGCCGTAATCCGGACTTCAAGGGGCCGTTCCGTCGCGCCTCGGACAAGGCCGAGAATCTTTAAGAGCTATAATTTTAATTCACTTGCGCTTATTTTTTGAACGATTTAAGGGGTGTCGTCTAATAATTTGGCGCAAATTTGGAACCCTCCAAGGCCCCCTATGCTTACCCCCCTGCCTGTCTGCCTCGCCGCCCGCCTGCTGACCGCCACCGCGCTCGCCGGAACCTTTGCCGCCACCCTGGCCGCGCCCGCCCTGGCCCAGGACGTGACGGAAGTCGTGGTGACGGCGCGCAAGAAGCCCGAAGCCCTGTCGCGTGCGCCGATTTCGGTGGCCGTCATTACGGGCGAGCAGATGCGCGGTGCCGGGGCCTACGATCTCAGGGACGCACAGGTGCTGACGCCGTCCCTGCTGATTACCTCCACCGCCAATGAAGCCCAGACCACGGCCCGCCTGCGCGGCGTCGGCACGGTCGGCGACAATCCGGGTCTGGAATCCTCGGTGGGCGTGGTCATCGACGGCGTGGTGCGCGCCCGCACGGCCACGGCGATGAGCGATCTGGGCATGGTCGAGCGCGTCGAAATCCTCAAGGGCCCGCAAACCAGCCTGTTCGGCAAGGGGGCTTCCGCCGGCGTCATTCAGGCCGTGACCCAGGCCCCGCGCTTCACGCCGGAACAGGTTTATGAGCTGACGGCGGGCGAGCGCGGCACCTTTGCCGCCACCGCCTACGTCTCAGGACCACTGGCCGAGAAGCTGGCCGGGTCGCTCTCCCTCGTCCACCGCCAGCGCGAAGGCCAGTACCGCGTCGATACCGGCGTCGGCCCGCGCAGCGAAAGCCGCGACGGCGATCAGAACTACGATTCCGTGCGCGGTCAGTTGCTGTTCATGGACTCCGATCGCCTCAAAGTCAGACTGATCGCCGACTATACGGCGCGCGACGAAAACTGCTGCACGGGCACGGCGGTTCAGGTCGGCCTGAGCGCGCCGTGGCTCAACGGTCTGGCGTCGGGCCAGGGCGTGGCCACCAAGGCCGATGTCGACAGCCGCCACGCCTTCAGCAACCGCTCGACGGCTCAGCATATCAAGGACGGCGGCGTTTCGGGCGAGATCAACTGGCGTCTCGACAACGGCGCGACCCTGACCAGCCTGACCGCTGCGCGGCGCTTCGATCATCGTCAGGGCTACGACGCGGACTTCTCCGGCGCCGACATCTATTACCGCAATCCCGACGATTTCGGCACGCGCTTCGACACGCTGAGCCAGGAGTTCCGCTTGTCGGGGCGCAACGGGCCGCTCGACTGGCTGACCGGGCTTTACCTGTCTTCGGAAAAGCTGACCCGTCGCGACTCCTACGTCTATGGCGAGGATTACGAGTCCTACCTCAGCCTGCTGCTGTCGGGCGGTGCGTCGACCACCAGCCTGACGAGCCTGACCGGGCTGACGGCGGGCGTGGCCTATCCGGATGGCGGCGGGGCGCGCGACATCCACCGTCAGACCGAGCGCAACGCCGCCCTGTTCGCCAATCTGGACTGGGAACTGACGCCGGACGTGTCGGCGATTGTCGGCGTGCGCCTCAACCGTCAGACCAAGACGCTCGATTCCGCCTACAGAAATACCGATGGCGGCGTAGGCTGCGCGGCGGCGCAGGGTCTTAAATCGGCCGGCCTCGGCACCCTGTGTCAGTCCTTCTCCAACCCGGCCTTCAACGGTCTCGACATGACGCAGAAGCTGTCGGACGATGCGGTGACCGGCACTTTCAAGCTGAGCTGGCAGACGACCGCGTCGGTCATGACCTACGCCTCGGTGGCGCGCGGCTGGAAGGGTGGCGGTTTCAACCTCGACCGCGAACAGACAAGCACCTACGCCGCCGATCGCGATACCTCGTTCAAGCCGGAAACCGTCACCGCCTATGAGGTTGGGCTGAAGGGCCGCTGGTTCAACGGCCGCGTGGCCTTCGACGCCGCCGCCTTCCATCAGGCGTTCCGCGATTTTCAGCTCAACACCTTCCTGGGCGCGACCTTCCTCGTCACCTCCGTGCCGGAACTGACCTCGCGCGGGGTGGAAACCGAAACGCGCATCACGCTGAAGAACGGCCTGCGTCTGGTCAGCGGTGTGACCTGGGCCGAAAGCCAGTTCGGTCCGGAAATGGTGCCCGGCCTGCCGCGCCTGACGGACGCGCGCGCCTCTTTTGCTCCCAAATGGTCGGCGACGCTTCAGGCCGATTACCGCCGCGAATGGCGCGGGATGACTGTCGGGGCCGCCATCGATGCCCGCTACAATTCCGACTATAATACGGGCTCAGACCTCGCTCCGATCAAGATTCAGGGTGCCTATACGTTGATGAACGGCCGCCTGAGCCTCGCCAATCGCGACGAGACGGTGGCGCTGGACCTGTGGGCCACCAACCTGACGGACGAGACCTATTATCAGGTGGTCTTCGGCGCGCCGCTTCAGTCGGGCACTTTCAACGCCTTTCTGGGTCAGCCGCGCACCATCGGCCTGACCCTGCGCTTCCGCCGATAGGCTTTGCGGGACCGGGCATCTGTGCTAAGGCCCCGCCCCTATGACCGAACCGTCCGAAATTTCACCTGAGACAAATTCACCTCAGACTCCGGCCACGCCCTACCGCGTGTCCGTGCTGACCATGTTCCCGGAGGCCTTCCCCGGCCCCCTGGGCGTGTCCGTTCTGGGGAATGCCAGCAAAGAATCTCAGCTTTGGGCGCTTGAGCCTGTGGACATTCGGACATTTTCGAGCGATAAGCGCGGCTTTCTCGACGACACCCCTGCCGGGGGCGGTCCGGGTCAGGTGCTGAAGGCCGATGTTATCGCCAAGGCATTAGACAGTTTAGGCGCTGATGACCGGCCGAAAGTCTATATGAGCGCCCGTGGACGGCGGCTCACGCAGGACAAGGTCAGGGAATGGTCGAAGGCTTCGGGCCTGATCGTCTTGTGCGGTCGTTTCGAAGGCGTCGATCAGCGCGTGCTGGATGCGCGCGGTTTCGAAGAGATCAGCGTCGGCGACGCCGTCCTTGCGGGCGGAGAGGCGGCGGCGATGGTTACCATAGAGGCGGTCGTGCGGCTCATTCCCGGTGTTCTCGGGGCCGCCGAAAGTCTCGACACCGAGAGTTTTGAGGATGGTCTCCTCGAACACCCGCAGTACACGCGACCGCGGACGTTCGAGGGCCTCGACATCCCCGAAGTGCTTCTATCCGGCGATCACAAGAAGATGGCCGTGTGGAAGCAGAAACAAAGAGAGGCCACCACGAAGGAACGCAGACCGGATCTCTGGGCGGCGTATCTTTCCAAATTACAGGCAAAAGGCGCTCCGAAACCGGAGTAAGCCTCAACATTAAGGATACAGACATGAACCTGCTTCAGCAGATCGAGGCCGAAGAAGTCGCCAAGCTTAAGGGCGACAAGACCTTTCCGGCTTTCCAACCGGGCGACACCGTCCGCGTCAACGTGAAGATCAAGGAAGGCGACCGTGAGCGCGTTCAGGCCTATGAGGGCGTCGTGATCGCCCGCGCCGGCACGGGCATCAACGAAACCTTCACCGTCCGCAAGATTTCCTTCGGCGAAGGCGTGGAGCGTAAGTTCCCGATCCTGTCGCCGAACATCGACTCGATCGAAGTCAAGCGTCGCGGCGTCGTCCGTCGCGCCAAGCTGTACTACCTGCGCGACCGTCGCGGTAAGTCGGCGCGCATCGTCGAGCGTTCGCAAAACTCGACCCGCGGCTCGAAGGGCGACGAACTGCGCGCCCAGATGGCCAACGGTTCGACCGAAGGCTAAGCCATCGTTTGAAGCGAGAATTGAAAACCCCGCCGGTTCGTCCGACGGGGTTTTTTCTTGACGTAGGCAACAAAACTCTTTTGAGTTCAATTCAAAAATACACGCTAGGGTCTATTTTTGAATAAGCCTACATTTATTGCCTACATAGATGAAGCTGGTGACGAAGGTTTTGGCAAACTGAAAGCCCGCCCCGGCGCAAGCGGCCAATCTGCTTGGTTTCTTTTGGGCGCTTGCATCGTGCGCGCAGAAAACGATCTGCTTTTACCCAAATGGCGGGATGAGATTTTGTCCAGCTTTCATGGGAGCAAGATGAGAGACCTTCACTTTAGAAATCTCAAACACGATCAAAAAGTTGTAGCATGTCAAATTTTATCGGGCAAAAAAATCGGTGTATGTGTTGTTGCATCAAATAAGATCACGATTGCAGAACATCAAAAAAGGGAAATTTTTAAAAAACCACAACATCTATATAATTATATGGTGAGATTTTTGTTAGAGCGCGTTACTAGCGCTTGTGCAGAAGCGGCCAAAAAATCGGGTTCTAATTCTTGTGCATTAAAAATTGTTTTTTCTCGAAGAGGCGGCACTAATTATCAAACAATGAAAGAATATCTTGCATTGATTAGAGATGGGAAGGAAAAAATATTCTCAAATTATAAAATAGATTGGTCAGTTTTAGACATAGATTCTATTGAAGTTGAAAACCACTCCAAAAGAGCCGGCTTGCAAGTCGCAGACGTTATCACAAGTGCGATGTTCTGTGCGCTGGAGCCTAACGCTTATGGAAATTTTGAACCGAGATATGCTAATATCTTGCAAGGCAAGTACATCAAATCAAAAGGAAGATTGTTAAATTTCGGTGTAACCCTAATTCCACCATTAGGGAGAAACCCAATCTGCGATGAGCGTCGTAAGTTTTTACTTCAATTGAAATAGGGTGGCGAGCCCCTGGCTCCTGATTCACATCGCAATGGATGCTGCCGCCATAAGGCAACTCGGAGTTTAAGTCCAGCGCTTGCTCGCCGAGTCGTATAATAGTGCTTCTCGCATAATTTGCAAGAGTCAATCGAACAAAAAGGGAACGTTTTAACTCTTTTACGCGCGTGCAGATAAAAAAATCAAATTAGGTGCAGAAGAGACACTGATTCGATATGTGGTTATGCAATCGACTTTTAACTAGCAGCTTCTCCGCGCAGTGATAATGTCTTGGAATACCCGCAAAAAGAGGCCCTGATGAAACGCCGAGACCTGATGCTCACCGGTCTGAGCCTGACCCTGCTCCTGAGCATCCCCGCCTGCGCCCAGACGGCCAGCAAACCCGCTGCCGAGTCGAACGCCTATGAGGCGGCCGTTTTTGCTGAGGGCATCGAACAGCCCTGGGGCATCGCCTTCCTGCCCGACGGGCGGCTGCTGGCCACAGAGAAGGCCGGCGGGATCAAGCTGATCAGCAAGGACGGTAAGAGCGTTCAGACCATTTCCGGCGGTCCCACCGTCGTCGATTACGGTCAGGCCGGTCTTCTGGGCGTCGCCGTCGATCCGAAGTTTGCTGAAAACAGCCTCGTCTATTTCAGCTTCTCCGAAGAGGGCGAAAACGATACGGCCGGCACGGCGGTGGCGCGCGGCAAGCTGGACGGTTCGGCCATCACCGGGCTTCAGGTCATCTGGCGTCAGACGCCCAAGGTCGAAAGCCCCAACCACTGGGGGTCGCGCATCGTCTTCTCCAAGGACGGGCAGTACCTGTTCATCACGGTCGGCGACCGCGCCAATCAGCGGCCTCTGGTTCAGCGCCTCGACACCACGATCGGCAAGACGCTGCGCATCCGTCCGGACGGCTCGATCCCCGAAGACAACCCCTTCGTGAAGACCGCCGGGGCAAAGCCGGAAATCTGGAGCCTTGGCCACCGCAACCAGCAGGGCGCCTTCGTCCATCCGGAAACCGGCGATCTGTGGACCAACGAGCACGGGCCGCAGGGCGGTGACGAGATTAATATCGTCAAGCCGGGCAAGAATTACGGCTGGCCGGTCATCACCTATGGCGAGGAATATGGCGGCGGCAAGATCGGCGAAACGGCCAGGGACGGGCTGGAACAACCGCTCTATTACTGGACGCCGTCGATGGCGCCGGGCAACATGGTCTTCTATAACGGCCCGCACAAGGCCTGGCAGGGCAAGGTCTTCGTCGCCTCGCTGAAGTTCAAATATCTCGGCATGATCACACTGGACGACGGCAAGGCGGTGAAGGAGGAGAAACTCCTGACCAGCTTTAACGAGCGCATCCGCGATGTGGTGCAGGGACCGGATGGCGCGCTGTATGTCGCTTTCGACAATCCGGAAGGGCGCATCGTGCGCGTGGTGCCAAAGTAACTCTGATAGTTACGGGGTCGAGGGGCCCAAGGCCCCTCGCCTTAGAACAATAAAAAAGGCGTCCCGATAAGGGGACGCCTTTTTTATTGTCTTAAAGATGAGGGGGTCACGACCCCTTCATCCCGTTCCATCAGAGTTACATCCCGCCCGGACGCGGACCCATGCCCGGACCGCCCGGTCCCATGCGCATCTGGTTTTGCTGCGCATTGGCCGGGGCCGCGCCCCCGAAATTGTAGCGCAAAGCCAGATAGAAGACCGGCGCTTCCATTGCCCGCTTCGATTCCGAATAGACCGTCTTGGTCGAGGTGTAGGTCACCGTCTTACCCGTACGCAGCGGGTCGGCGACATTCACCACCACCGTCAGCTTCGGCGTCAGCTTGTGCGAATAAGACAGGTTGCCCATGGCGAAAGGCTCGGTATAACCCTGCCCCGTCAACTGCTTGCCCGAAGTGAAGAAGTTGAATTGCAGCGTATCCTTGGCCGTGGCCTGATAGCTCACATTGAGGCGACCGCTCAGCGAGGTCGCATCCTGCGTGCCGACCTGCGGCGTCGTCAGCTCGGTATAGGCCAGATTGCCGCCCGTCTGCACCATCAGCTTCTTCGACAGCGGGGCCTGCAGGTTGAACTCGATCCCGCCGGACTTACCCGAACCGCCGTTTTCCTGAGACGTCAGCAAGACGTCGTTGGCGATAAAGCGGCTCGTCTGAGTGATGACGTCTTCGTTCTGACGATAGTAGGCGCGGATTTGATAGTTGAGGATCGGCTTGGTCACCTCATAACCGACCTCGAACGAGTCCGTCGTCTGCGGCTTGAGGTTCGGATTGCCCTGGCTGACGTTCTGCGCGTCGGTATAGCTGAGCGCAGGATTGAGCGATTGCGGGTTCGGACGCTGCAGGCGGCGCGCATAGGAGAAGCGCAACTTGGCCTCCGACGACAGCAGATAGGTCGCAAACAGGCTGGGGCTGTACTTGGTGTAGTTCAGGCTGCCGCGCGTGCCGGTATCGACCTGATAGGTGTCGAGATCGAGGTTTTCCGCACGGATGCCGGCCAGCACCACCCACTTGTCGCCGAACGGCCTCTGATAGGTGACATAGGCCGCGGTCAGCAGTTGCTTGTACTCGAAGCTGTTGGTCAGCGCCGTGTTGCCGAGATCGGTCACGCCGGTCGAAACATTGTCCAGCGCGTTGTCGTCGCGGGTGATCTGCGTGCCGACCGACAACTGGTCCTGACCGATGGGGGTGTTGTAATCGACGCTGAACACCGCGCTTTTCAGATCACGCGACGAATATTTAGCGTCGCTTGTTATGGTCGAGGTCGGGCGTGTATAGGTGTAGATATTGGTCTGCGCGTTATCGCCGCGCGAACGGCTGAGGCGCAGATCGGTTTTCAGCGTTTCGCCCGGCTGATCGCCGGTATGGCTCCAGGTCAGGGCCAGACTGCTGTCCTCACCGAACTGGTTCAGCGTGGAGGCGCCGCTATAGAAGCGGGTCGCCGCACCGGCGGCATTATAGGTCGCGGTATTGCCCGTGCCGGTGGCGTCGAGTTCGCGGCGGAAATAGGACAGCGCCGCGCTCAGCGTATTCTGATCATCGAGATTGTAGTCGACGCCGCCATTGGTCGAGAAGGCCTTCATCTTGCCGTCACCGAAGGTTTCGGACTGGGTCAGCGAAGTCGGATTGCCATTGGCGTCGAGCGATTTCATGGTGCGCAGGAAGCGGTTCTCGCGGCTGTCGACGCGATAGCTCATGCCACCGTTATAAGACACCTTGCCCGCGGTATAGCTGCCCGACACATTGCCGTTATAGCGGCCGGACGAACCGACCGAAGCCGTCACCGAACCGTAACCGCCCGGCTTGCGGTTCTTCTTCATCACCAGATTGATGATGCCGCCCGACCCTTCGGAAGAGAACTGCGCGCCGGGATTGTTGATGACCTCGACCGAGGAGATATCGCCGCCCGACATGGCCTGAATGGCACCCGCGCGGTTATCGCCCTGCATCATGGCCGAGGGCTTGCCGTCGATATAGACCTGAACGTTCGTATTGCCGCGCAGGGCGACATTGCCGTTGGCGTCGACCGTCACCGACGGCACCTTGTTCAGCGCATCCGCCGCCGAACCGGTAGCCGTGTCGGCATTCTTGGTGTTGTCATAAACCTGACGGTCGATACGGTTCTGGGCCTTGGCCCCCGTGACCGTCACCGTGGTCGGTTCTTCGGTTTTCTCAGCCGGCTTTTCGGCAGCCGGCGCGGTTTGCGCCGCCGCGGCGGAAGCCAGCAACAGGGAGGCCAGGACGCTCAGGCTGGCCGTGGCGCGTATACGGTATTTGGGGGAGGACATGTCGGTGCTCTCTGGGTCGTTATTTCGGGGTCGAAGCGCCGCCGCACACACATTCCGGCGGTCTTAGGCATGGGGTCTCTTAGCGGTCTTGCCGGGGGTTGCGCCTCTTAAGGTTTTGTAATGCAAGGGCTTGCGTCGGCCCCTCGTCTATAATGCGGCGGGATATGGGCAGCATGAGCGAATTGTGAGCCTTTGCTGAATAAGGACTTGCCAGACAAATGGGCCCGCCACGGGCAGTGACAGGCCAAAATGTTGCAAAGCGGAAATAAGAGGGACTGCGGCGAATTTATCGCACTTTCAACCCAAGTTCAGAAAGCAGTTCCGCCGCTTGCGACCGCGAAATCGTCGCACCCTTGAACCGCCGGGCGTCCTCCAGACGCACGCCGCCGATGTCCGTTCCGCGCAGGTCCGCCCCTTCGAAACGGGCATGGTCGAGCATGGCGTCACGCAAGGAGCACTCTTCGAACACCGCCTGCCGAAAGTCGCAACCCTGAAGATCGGCATTGGTCAGATCGAGCGATTTCAGCGTCTGCCTGACGAAGGCAAAGCTTTTCAGGCGCGCATCGTTGAGGCGGCAATCCTCGAATACCGCATCCATATTTCGGCTATGGGTGAAGTCCGCGCCGGTCAGCTTGCAGCGTAGAAATCGCGCCTGCGCCAACCCTGAGCCCTTGAACGGCGTATTGTTGAAATCGCAGCCGGTAAACTGGGCCTCGGTCAGGTCGGCGGAGGTAAAATCGGCCTGACCGCCCTTGCAGGAGATGAATTGCGCCTGCTCCAGCTTCGCCCCGCGAAACTTCGTCTTGCGCAGGATGCAGTCCTCGAACATCCAGCCGTTCAGAATAAAATCGCTGAGGTCCAGCCCCTCCGCCTCGCACCCCACCAAACGCACAGGCTCACCCTTATGGGCCAGACGCAGGATAGCGCCACGGTCGAGGATTTGGTCGGCGAGTGTGTGCATAGAGGTAGCTTTAACGCTTTGTGGTTATCGGGTGAAGGGGTCTGTGACCCCTTCGTCTTCACTCAAAAATAAAAGGCGGCCCAAGCGGGACCGCCTTTTTTATGGGCTTAAAAGATGAAGGGGTCATCGACCCCTTCACCCAAAAACACAAGCGTTAGTCGCGGCGGGGACGACGCGAACGGCGCGGACGGTCACCGCCCGAACGCTCTTCGCCACCTTCGTCGCCATCGGCTTCCGGAGCCTCGCCCGAAGCCGCACGGGCCTCGTCGCGAGCCGCCTTTTCGGCCGCCAGCTTTTCGGTCAGGTCTTCGCCGGTTTCCTGATCGACGACCTTCATCGACAGCTTGGTCTTGCCGCGATCGTCGAGGCCTAGGAACTTCACCTTCACTTCGTCGCCTTCGTTCAGGACGTCCGAGGTCTTGGCGACCTTTTCGTTCTTGATCTGCGAGATGTGGACGAGGCCGTCCTTGGCGCCGAAGAAGTTCACGAACGCGCCGAAATCGACGACCTTCACGACCTTGCCCTTGTAGATGGCGCCGACTTCCGGCTCCGAGGCAATGGACTTGATCCAGTCGCGCGCAGCGTCGATCTTCGACTGTTCCGAAGCGGCGATCTTGATGGTGCCGTCTTCGCCGATGTCGATCTTGGCGCCGGTCTTTTCCACGATTTCGCGGATGACCTTGCCGCCCGAACCGATGACTTCACGGATCTTGTCGGTCGGGATCTTGATCGTTTCGATCTTCGGCGCGAACTCGCCCAGTTCTTCGCGAGCGCCCGAGATGGCCTTGTTCATTTCACCGAGGATGTGCAGACGGCCTTCATTGGCCTGACGCAGCGCCTTGGTCATGATCTCCTCGGTGATGCCGGGGACCTTGATGTCCATCTGCAGCGAGGTGATGCCGTTGGCGGTGCCCGCGACCTTGAAGTCCATGTCGCCGAGGTGATCTTCGTCACCCAGGATGTCCGACAGAACCGCATAGCCGTCCTTTTCGAGGATCAGGCCCATGGCGATACCCGATACCGGCGACTTCAGGGGCACGCCGGCGTCCATCAGGGCCAGCGAGGTGCCGCAGACGGTCGCCATCGAGGACGAGCCGTTCGACTCGGTGATTTCCGAGACGACGCGCAGGGTGTAGGGGAACTCTTCCGCCGACGGCAGCATCGGACGGATGGCGCGCCAGGCCAGCTTGCCGTGGCCGATTTCGCGGCGACCCGGCGAACCCATGCGACCCGCTTCACCTACCGAGTACGGAGGGAAGTTGTAGTGCAGCAGGAACTTTTCCTTGTACGTGCCTTCCAGCGCGTCGATGAACTGCTCGTCTTCGCCGGTGCCCAGCGTGGCCACGACCAGGGCCTGGGTTTCACCGCGGGTAAACAGGGCCGAACCGTGGGTGCGCGGCAGGATGCCGACTTCCGACACGATCTGACGCACCTTGTCGACGGCACGGCCGTCAACGCGCTTGCCGTGATCGATGATGTCGCGACGCAGAACGTCGGCTTCGCATTCCTTGAAAGCCGAACCGAACACGGCGGGCTCGACGCCTTCCGGGTTCTCTTCCGACTTCACGAGGACGGCCGCAGCCTTCTTCTTGGCGTCGCCGACGGCGGCGTGGCGCTCGTGCTTGCCCTTGTGGGTATAGGCCTGGATGATGTCCGGACCGACCAGACCCTTGATCTTGGCCACGACGTCCGAGAAGTCTTCGGCTTCGAATTCAAAGGGTTCCTTGGCGGCGTGTTCGGCCAGCTCGATGATGGCGTCGATGACCGGCTGCATGCCGGCATGGGCGAACATCAGCGCGCCCAGCATCTTGTCTTCGCTCAGTTCCTGCGCTTCGGACTCGACCATCATCAGGGCGTCCTGCGTGCCGGCGACCACGAGGTCGAGCGAGGATTCCTTGACCTGATCAAGCGTGGGGTTCAGGACGAATTCGTCATTGATGATGCCGACGCGGGCGCCGCCGATGGGGCCCATGAACGGCACGCCCGACAGGGTCAGAGCGGCGGAGGCGGCCACCATGCCGAGAATGTCCGGATCGTTTTCCATGTCGTGCGAGAGCACGGTCACGACGACCTGAACTTCGTTCTTGAAGCCCTTGACGAACAGCGGACGGATCGGACGGTCGATCAGGCGCGAAACGAGGGTTTCCTTTTCCGAAGGGCGGCCCTCACGCTTGAAATAGCCGCCCGGAATCTTGCCGGCGGCGAAGGTCTTTTCCTGATAGTTGACCGTCAGGGGGAAGAAATCCTGACCCGGCTTCGGCGCGCGGGCATAGACGACGGTAGCCAGCACGGTCGTTTCACCGTAGGTCGCCAGCACGGCGGCGTCGGCCTGACGGGCGATGCGGCCGGTTTCGAGCGTCAGCTTGCGGCCGGCCCAATCGATGGATTTTCTTTTGATATCGAACATATTTTGTCTTTCTCTCACCCGCAGGCCCATTCCTGCCGGGCTTGGATCTGAAAGGGTGCGGACCGTTCGTGACCCGGACCCTGTTTGGAACGGCAAACTATTTCGCCGTTGTGGCTCGCCGGTTTCGCGGTTTTCGCGTGCGGGGCGAGGCCGCAGATACGATCAGGGCCTGACACCTTGTGTCAGGCCCTGACGTTTTAGCAAGATTAGCGACGCAGACCCAGGGTCTCGATGATCGCCTGATAGCGATCGGCATCACGGCTCTTGAGGTAGTCAAGAAGACGACGGCGCTGCGAAACCATTTTCAGGAGGCCGCGACGGCTGTGGTTGTCTTTCTTGTGAGTCTTGAAGTGTTCGGTCAGATTGGCGATACGCTCGGAGAGGATCGAGATCTGGACTTCGGCCCCACCCGTATCGTTTTCCGAACGGGCGTGGGTTTTGATCAGTTCGGCTTTACGCTCGACAGTGATCGACATCGGGGTCTCCTTTCACGGGCCGGGCCCGCAAGGTTAGAGGTTTATGAGGCGCGTGGGGTGGAATTGCCCCAGACGCAGTTCACCCAGAGCGACAATCTGTCCGTCCCGGTGCGCCCAAAGGGTACGCCCGTGCTCCGATTTTCCCGATTGTGACCGGATTTTCAGAGCGTCTTCCGCCGTTTCCGTGCGGGAGAAGGACAGGGTGATTTCGCGGCCCTGTTTGAGCCTTGAGGCCTCGTCTTGCGTCACAGGCAGGGCCGGGATGTCGTCCAGCGCGGTCTCGACGGTAAGCAAAGCGTCCAAAGCGGCGTCTCTATGCCTCAAATCTTCGAGTTTTTCCACCCCTGCGGATAAATTAATGTCGAACCCGCCGACGCGTTCGCGGCGCAGCGCGCTGACCACCCCCAGCACGCCCAGTTCGAGCGCGATGTCGCGCGCAATGGCCCGCACATAGGTGCCTTTGCCGCAATGCAGCCGGAACTCGGCCTCGTCCGCGCTGATGATGCGCTCCAGCGTCAGATCGTGGACGAGAACCATCCGCGCTTCCAGTTCAACCTCGACCCCGTCGCGCGCCAGATCGTAGGCGCGCTGGCCATCGACCTTGATCGCCGAAAAGGCCGGCGGAACCTGTTCGATCTCGCCGATGAAGACAGGCAGCATTTCGCGGATTTCGGCCTCAGTCGGGCGCAGAGCATTCTCTTCCAGCACCTCGCCTTCAAGGTCGTAGCTGGCCGTGCGCTGCCCCCAACGCACGGTGAAACGATAGACCTTGTCGGCTTCCATCAGATAGGGAACGGTCTTGGTCGCCTCGCCCAGCGCAATCGGCAGGATGCCCGAAGCCATGGGATCGAGCGTACCGGCGTGGCCGGCCTTTTGCGCATTGAACAGACGACGGACGAAGCTGACGGCCTGGGTCGAGCCCATGCCCAGAGGTTTGTCCAGACAGATCCAGCCGTTGACGAGATCGCCTTTTTTCTTGCGTGCCACCTAGTCCTCGTGCTCGTCGTCATGACGCAGGTCGCTTCTCAGGTCTCTGGCCACATCCGGACGCATGAACAGGGCGTCGATGCGCGCCGCTTCGTTGAAACTTTCGTCGTGCAGGAAACGCAGGTCCGGCGTGAACTTCATATCGATCATGCGACCCAGAATCCCGCGCATGAATTTGGCATGACGGTTCAGCGCCTCGATCGCCGGCGCGATCTTTTCCCTGGGGATCGTCACCCCGCCCAGCCCCGCGCCCAGCGGTTCGACGAAAACGGTGGCGTGGCGCAAGTCCGGCGAGCAGCGGACCTCGGTAACGGTGATCGAAACCCCTTGCAGGGCTTCGTCGTGCAGCTCTTCCTCGCGCAGGATTTCGACCAGCGCGTGGCGAACCAGTTCGCCCGCGCGCAACTGGCGCTGGGTCGGTCCCTGAGCTTCGGCCTTATGGCCGCGGGTTTTGTCGGAGTGTCTTTTCATCCGCCCCCTATAAGCCTTTTTGACGGATTTTCCATGAGATTCTGCACGCCTGACGCGCGCTTGCCAGCGCCTGATAACGTTGTCTATAGTCCGCTCGACAAGGTACGGAAAAGTACAGGCTCTTCAGGGAGAGACATTATGGCGGCCACTTTAAAGACCGTCCCCCCGACGCCGCAGCGTCTGGAGGGGCTTGACGCTCTGCGCGGCTTTGCCCTGTTCGGCCTGTTCATGGTGCACATGCCGGAACTGTTCGAGCTTTACTGGGCGCATCCGGTCACCGATCCGGCGCAACTCCTCTGGCACAATGTCGTCTTCACCCTGTTCGGCGGCAAGGCGTTTGCGCTGATGGCCCTGTGCTTCGGCGTCTCCTTCTTCATTATCATGGACAATTCGGCCCGTAAGGGTGTCGATTTCACCGGGCGCTTTCTGTGGCGGCTGACGGTGCTTTTGATCATAGGTTTGCTGCATGGCCTGTGGTATCGCGGCGAGATACTGGAGGTGCTGGCGGTTATGGGCCTGCTGCTGCTGCCCTTCTATCGCCTGAAATCCACCACCCTGATCGCGGCCATCGGCGTAATCTGTCTGCTTCAGCCCCAGATGTGGATTCAGCTTGGGGCCGCCTTGAGCGGGGCCGAATGGGCCAATCGTCCGTTCGGTTACTGGGGCGGCACGGTCCCCGAAGCGCATCTGACAGGAAAGAGCCTGATCGAGACCATTCGCATGAACTGGGTGGTCGGACACCCGTTGAAATGGATGTTCATGTACGAGTCCGGGCGCCTGAGCCAGATACTCGGTCTGTCCCTGATCGGCTTGTGTCTGGGGCGTATCGGCTTTTTCAGTCAGCCGGAACGCTTCGGGCGGGCGCGCATGATCGGCTTGGGCGTATCGCTGATAGCCGCCCTTATCCTGTGGCACAGTCAGGGTCTGATCAGCAGCCTGATCCCGACGAGCGAGACGGCGCGGATGCCCAATGCCCTGTGGCGCGGCATCTGGTCCAGCCTGACCGACCTCAGCATCATGCTGACCCTGATGTTCGGGTTTCTGAGCCTCTATTATGGTCCGCTGCATCGCCTGCTGAACGCCTTCGCCGCCCCCGGTCGCATGACGCTCAGCCTCTATGTGGGGCAATCGCTGGTCTTCGTGCCGGTTTTTTACAGCTTCGGCCTCGGGCTGCACGCCACGATGAGCCAGTCGGAAGCCGTGCTGATCGGTCTGGCGGCCTTCGCCGCGCAGATGCTGTTGGCGCATCTGTGGTTCAAGCGCTTCCATTACGGCCCGCTGGAATGGGTGTGGCGGGCGGCGACCTACTTAACCGTCAAAGTACCTTTCAAAAAACAGAGCTAAGTCGCCGCTTTTTGTCTGCGCTAACGCTTCGCTCTTTGAGCGCGGGCGACCTACTTAACCGTCAAAGTACCCTTCAAAAAGCAGAGCTAAGTCGCCGCTTTTTTGTCTGCGCTAACGCTTCGCTCTTTGAGCGCGGGCGACCTACTTAACCGTCAAAGTACCTTTCAAAAAGCAGAGCTAAGTCGCCGCTTTTTGTCTGCGCTAACGCTTCGCTCTTGAGCGCGGGCGACCTACCTTACGCTCAAAATCCCGTTCAGCCGCGCGAAATAAAGGCGTTCAGCGGCACGTACAGCCCCAGTCGGTTCCACGCCGCCGCTTCCATCAGCGCCCGCAGCCAGTTGACATAGGCCTGCGCCATGGCGAACGACAGTTGGTAGTAGGCCATGACCATGCGCGAAATGGCGTCGTGCATATCGTATGCGTGGGGCGCATCTTCGGTGGCCGGCGCTTCGTCCATAACCGGCTGAAAGCGGATCGGCGCAGCCTCGACCGGCGCCACAAAACCGTCAAGCGCATGGGCGATATAGGCGTTCAACCCGGCCCCGTCATAGACGTGCGACGCTGCCTCGTCCTGCACATGCCGGCCCGCATCGTGGGCATAATAGCTGAGTATAGCCTGACACACCGCCACGTCGTAGCAATATTGGCGGCGGCCCTGATAGGTCAGTACCGAATGGGCGGCGGCCCGTTCCTCGTTCATACCCGACAGGCGCGCCTTGATGGCCCGGATGCGTGGTTTGTCGCTGCCCCAGTCGCGGCTGATGGTCCCGATGTGCGCGTTTTGCACGCCGCACAACCGCGCCAACCCGCGTTGCGTCAGATAGTGCGCGCCGTCGCTGAGACGGCCCATGCCGACGCCCGTCACCTCGGCATACTGCACGATATACAGGTTTGAGGCGGGCGTCTTCGACCGTTTCCGTTTGGCGGCTGGCGGCATGTCATTGTCCCCAAAAGAGGGCGCGACTGTGCAACGCAGCCCTTACTTCCGCAAGTGCCAAATCAGCTAAAGACGATCGTCTTGCCGCCATTGATAATGACGCGGCGTTCGGCGTGCCAGGTCACGGCGCGGGCCAGAACGCGGGCTTCGATATCCTGACCGATCGCCACCAGTTGTTCCGGCGTCAGGCCGTGGTGCACCCGCTGCACGTCCTGCTCGATGATCGGGCCTTCGTCGAGGTCCGACGTCACATAGTGCGCCGTCGCGCCGATGATCTTCACCCCGCGCTGATGCGCCTGATGATAGGGCTTGGCGCCTTTGAACGACGGCAGGAAGGAATGGTGGATATTGATGCAGCGGCCTTCCAGTTGGCGGCTGAGGTCGTCCGACAGAATCTGCATGTAGCGCGCCAAAACAACCAGATCGGCCTTGTGCTCATCGATCAGACCGAGGAACTGCACCTCCTGCCCGGCCTTCGTATCCTTGGTGATGGGCAGATGCACATAGGGCAGGCCGTTCCATTCGACGAACGAACGCATATCTTCGTGGTTAGACATCACAGCGGCGATTTCCACCGGCAGCAATCCTGCCCGCCAGCGGTGCAGCAGTTCGTACAGGCAATGGCCGAACTTCGACACGGCGATGATGACGCGCGGCCGCACGCTCAGATTATGGATGTCCCATTCCATGCTGAAACGGTGGGCGATGGGCTTGAACCCTTCACGCAGGATCGACATGGGCGGCATGCGCGGACCGGCCTGCTTGAAAACCACGCGCACATAGAACATGTCGCCTTGGGAATCGTTGAACTGGTTCGACTCTACGATCGAGATGTCGTTGTCGTTCAGATAACCCGATACCGCCGCGACGATACCGCGCGTGTCCGGGCACTTGATGATCAGAACGTAATGGGACGGGTCGAAAAAGGTCGTATCGGGCACAAGCGCATTCCAGAGTTTTGTCCCGCTATAGCAGGCAAATCTTGCGAAAAGTCAAAAGTTACAAATGAAAGAAAGGCGTGGGGTCATGGACCCCACACCCCATAACGGATCAGAGACAAGCTAAACTCAACCCTAAAAAGCATTTAGCCCGGCATTGAGCCGGGCCAAACACTTTTAAAAGATTACAGCGTGCGCTTGATCTCTTCGACCGTGAAGCATTCGATGAAGTCGCCCTTCTTGATGTCCTGGAACGGACCGAAGGACATACCGCATTCCTGACCGACCACGACCGAGTTGACCTCGTCCTTGAAGCGCTTGAGCGTGGTGAGCACGCCCATTTCCTGAATGACGACGTCGTCGCGCAGGATACGCACGCGCGCGCCCTTTTCCACGCGGCCTTCGGTGACGCGGCAACCCGCGACCTTGCCGACCTTGGTGATGTCGAACACTTCGAGCACTTCGGCGTTGCCAAGGAAGGTTTCGCGCTGGATCGGGGCCAGCATGCCCGAAAGCACGCCCTTGATGTCGTCGATCAGGTCGTAAATGATCGCATAGTAGCGGATTTCCACGCCTTCACGCTCGGCCAGATCGCGCGCCTGCTTCGAGGCACGGACGTTGAAGCCGATGATCGGGGTGTTGGAACCCTTGGCCAGTTGCACGTCGGACTCGGTGATACCCCCAGCGCCCGAATGGATGATCCGCGCGCGGACCTCTTCGTTGCCGACCTTTTCCAGCGAGCCGATAATGGCTTCGGCCGAACCCTGCACATCCGCCTTGACGATGAGTTGCAGCTCTTTGACCTTCTTGTCCTTGAGCTTCGACATCATGTCCGACAGCGACACACCGACCGGAGCCACCATCTTTTCACGCTTCACGCGCTGACGGTACTCGGTGATTTCACGAGCGCGGGCGTCCGATTCCACCACGGCGAAAGCTTCGCCGGGATCGGGCGCCTGGTCGAGGCCGAGAATTTCGACCGGCTGCGACGGACCCGCTTCAGGCAGTTGCGTGTCGCGCTCGTCGATCAGGGCGCGCACGCGGCCCCACGACGCGCCGGCGACGATGATGTCACCGCGCTTCAGCGTGCCGCGCTTGACCAGAACCGTGGCCACCGGACCGCGACCCTTGTCGAGCTTGGCTTCGATGACCACGCCTTCGGCGGTACGATCCGGATTGGCGCGCAGGTCGAGCACTTCCGCCTGCAGCAGGATGGCTTCGATCAGATTGTCGAGACCCAGACCCGTCTTGGCCGAAACCTCGATGATCTGCGTGTCGCCGCCCAGCGATTCCACCACGACTTCGTGTTGCAGAAGCTCGTTGATGATGCGCTGCGGGTTGGCCTCGTGCTTATCCATCTTGTTGACGGCCACGATCATCGGCGTCTTGGCGGCGCGCGCGTGATTGATGGCTTCGATGGTTTGCGGCATGACGCCGTCATCGGCGGCCACGACCAGCACCACGATGTCGGTCACGTTCGCACCGCGGGCACGCATGGCCGAGAAGGCGGCGTGGCCAGGCGTATCGAGGAAGGTCACGCGCTCACCGGTCGGCACCTTGATCTGGTACGCGCCGATGTGCTGGGTGATGCCGCCGGCTTCGCCCGCCGCCACGTCTTCCTTACGCAGCGCGTCGAGCAGCGAGGTCTTGCCGTGGTCGACGTGACCCATGACCGCCACGACCGGCGGACGCACGATGGTGTCGTCGTCGTGGTCGGCGGCATCTATGAAGCCTTCGAGGACGTCGGCTTCCGAGACGCGTCTGACGTTGTGGCCGAATTCGGTAGCCACCAGTTCGGCGGTATCGGAGTCGATAACGTCGTTGATCTTGAGCATCATCCCTTGCTTCATCAGCATCTTGATGATGTCTACGGCGCGAACGGCCATACGGTTCGACAGTTCCTGAACCGTGATAACGTCCGGAATGACCACGTCACGCGAGACGCGGGCCTGTTCCGTAGTGACGCCCTTGCGTTTTTCACGCTCGCGTTCACGAGCGCGACGCACCGAGGCCAGCGAACGCATACGATCGGCGGCGCCCTCATCGTCACCGACGACGGCTTGCAGCGTCAGGCGGCCTTCGCGGCGCTTGGGCTCGCCGCGCGTTTGCGACACCGCCTTGGTCGGCGCACCGGCCTTGGTCCCGCCACGACGGTTGCGATCATCATCGTCCCCGGCACGGCGCACATCACCCGGCTTACCCGCAGGCGTGCCACGCGAAGAGCGGATACGATCGACTTCCGAAACGGCGGGCGCGTTCGGCGCGACACCGGCGGGCCCCCGCGGCGGACGCGGGGAATTGGCCGAATAGCGAACGGTTTCACCCGCCGGACGCGGACCGCGGTCGCCCTGCGGACGATCTCCCTGCGGACGCGGGCCACGATCACCCTGCGGGCGGTCGCCTTGCGGACGGTCACGGTTAAATGGCGGACGGTCGCCCTGCGGACGATCACCGCGCGGGGTGCGCTCGCCATAGTTCGGGCGGTCGCCTTGCGGACGATCGCGATTAAACGGCGGACGATCGCCCTGCGGACGGTTGCCGTCTCTGTTGAATGGCGGACGATCGCCTTGCGGGCGGTCACCACGCGGACGATCGCCGTACTGACCCTGGGGACGATCACCCTGCGGACGGTTGCCATCTCTGTTGAAGGGCGGACGGTCGCCTTGGGGGCGGTCACCACGCGGACGATCGCCATACTGACCCTGGGGACGATCACCTTGCGGGCGATCGGCGCGCGGCGCATCGTTGCGTTGCCCATCATTTCTGGGAGCGCGATCGTCACGGAAGCCGTCACGACGGTCTTCACGCGGCGCGCGCTGGGCCGGACGCGACAGGGCTTCATCGATGGCGCTACGGCGCGGGGCTTCGGCCTGAATAGGGGCCTGAACCGGTGCCGGCGCTTGCGACGCGGACTCGGACGGCGCAGGCGCTGCCGGTTGCGACGGCGCTACGGGTGCAGGCTGAGCCGACGCTTCGGCGGCGCGACGCGCGGCGTCTTCACGGGCGCGCTGCTCGGCCTGACGGCGCGCGTCGCTTTCGCGACGTTCCTGATCCAGACGCGCCTGTTCCAGAACGCGGGCGCGACGATCCAGTTCATCCTGACGCAGGCCACCGGCATTCCCGCCCGAAGAGGCGGGACGCGGCGCGGCATTCTGGGACGGGTTCGCCGGACGCGGACGCGCCAGATTGCTGTCGGCGGACGGACGGGCCGGAGCGCCCTGGGACCCACCCGAGGGTGCGGCGCCACCTTGCGGCGGCGTGCCGATACGGCGCTTGGTTTCCACCACCACCGTCTTCGAACGCCCGTGGCTGAAGCTCTGCTTCACGGTGCCGGAAGGCACATTGCCTCCGACGCGCGGCTTCAGGCTCAGCGGAGCGCGGGCATTGTCGCCCTTTGGGGCTTCGGGTTTATCGTCTTTCGGATCGCTCATTCAGCTCGCTACATACATGATGAAACCGGCAATTCCGGCTTCGTTTCGGACAATCAGCTTGAAATGCGATTGAGCCGTGAAAATATCACGCCCTGATAGTCGCTTTTCAGTTTGAGTTAAAGGGTCTTTCGCGCCATTTCGCGGGAAACAGCGCCTCAAACCCGCCAAGGCGCGCCGCTTCGCGCGAAAACGCCCCGGCCCGCCGCCCTTCGATCAGGGTCGCATGGATTACATTTTCGAGCCCCAGAGCGAGGCTCAGTTCGTCATTGGAGAACAGACCGCACAGGCCGACCGCCGGCGTTTGTCCGTAACTGAGGTTCAGAAGCTTGCCCCGCCCGTCCTCTGCCCCGTCCGAGGCTTCGATCAGCCACGCGGCGCGGCCGGCGGCATGGGGCACCGTCTTGCCTAATTTAAGCGCGGTTGCGACTTTTTCAAACCCCGTGACGAGATTTCCTTCGCGGCGCGCCAGCCCCAACTGATCAAGCAGGCGCTTGCGGATCAGCGCAGGCACAAGCGCATCAAGGCCTTCCGGCGTTTTGACCGCCTTTTTGGCCGCGCGCGAGAACAGGTTCTTTTTGATAGCGAGCGCCAGACTTTCGGCGTCCGCCTTCAGCCACAGGCCGCGTCCGGGCAGGGTTTCCTTCAGATCGGGCACCACATAGCCGTCCGGTCCGACCACGAAGCGGATCAGGCCGTCACGGGACACCGAACTGTGGGAAGCGACGTCGCGCCGGTTACCATAGCGCACGGAAACGGTCTGAGACGGGGCTTCCCCCGCCTCAGTGGTTTCATCGTTCAGATCGATAAGGGTCTCATTGGTTGGAGTTGGCGTCATTCGCGCCCTCCTCTTCATAAGACTCTTCGTAGACCTCTTCCGAGGCCTCTTCTTCGAGTTCCGGCTCGGGCTCAGGCGCTTCGATCCAGCCCGCCGCGATACGCGCGTTGAGGATCAGGGCTTCGGCGTCGGCGACCGACAGCGAGAAGGCTTCCAGAGCGCCCGGCACGCGGACCTTTTCCGGACCGCGCTGCTCGAAGCCGCCGCGCACTTCGTCGGTAGCCAGATCGGCCAGATCCTCGACCGTCTTCACACCGGCTTCGCCCAGAGCGACGGCCATGGCCAGAGTCACGCCCGGCACGTTCAGAACCTCGTCCTCGACGCCCAGCTCGACGCGCTTGGCGTTCTGCTCGGCTTCGAAACGCTCCAGATAGTCGCGGGCGCGGGCCTGCAGCTCGGCGGCGGTGTCTTCGTCGAAGCCTTCGATGGCGGCGATTTCAAGCTGATCGACATAGGCCAGGTCTTCGACCGTCGAGAAGCCTTCGGTGACCAGCAACTGGGCGATGACTTCATCGGCGTCCAGCGCTTCCTGGAACAGGGCGGTGCGCTCGGCGAATTCCTTCTGGCGACGCTCGGAGTCCTGAGCTTCGGTGATGATATCGACCTGCCAGCCGGTCAGTTGCGAGGCGAGGCGAACATTCTGACCGCGGCGGCCGATGGCCAGCGACAGTTGTTCGTCCGGCACCACGACTTCGACGCGGTCTTCTTCTTCGTCCAGCACGACCTTCGACACTTCGGCCGGGGCCAGCGCGTTGACGATGAAGGTGGCTTCGTCCGGCGACCACTGGATGATGTCGATCTTTTCGCCTTGCAGCTCGCCGACGACGGCCTGCACGCGCGAACCGCGCATACCGACGCAGGCGCCGACCGGATCGATCGAGTTGTCGTTGGACAGCACGGCCATCTTGGCGCGCGAACCCGGATCGCGGGCGACCGATTTGATTTCGATCACGCCGTCATAGACTTCCGGCACTTCCTGCGCGAACAGCTTGGCCATGAAGCCGCCGTGGGCGCGCGACAGCATGATCTGCGGGCCCTTGGTTTCGCGGCGCACGTCGTAAATATAGGCGCGGATGCGGTCGTTGACCTGGAAGGCTTCGCGCGGGATCGACTGATCGCGGCGCATGATGCCTTCGCCACGGCCCAGATCGACAATGACATTGCCGTATTCGACGCGCTTGACGGTGCCGTTGACGATTTCGCCGACGCGGTCCTTGAACTCGTCGTACTGACGCTCGCGCTCGGCCTCGCGCACCTTGTGCGTCACGACCTGCCGGGCCATCTGCGACTGAACGCGGCCCAGTTCGAACGGCGGCAGGATTTCAGGATATTCCTTGCCGACAAAGGCGTCCTTGTCTTCGCGCAGGGCCTCGGTCAGGCCGCGCTGAGCGTATTCGTTTTCCAGCTCTTCATCCGGAACGACCGTTACGTAACGGGTAATGGTCATTTCGCCGGTGCGCGGATCGACGCGGACACGGATGTCGTGGTCGGCGCCGTAACGCGAACGGGCGGCCTTCTGCACCGCTTCTTCGATGGAGGCGAGCACGACCGACTTGTCGATCTGCTTTTCGCGCGCCACGGCGTCGGCGATTTGAAGCAGTTCCTGACGGTTGGCGCTGATTCCGGTAAAGCTCATGTCACTGTTCCCAGTTTAATTCTTGGTCTGTTTGTCGTTGTCGTCGCCGAAATCATCGTCTTCGGCATCGTCGAAATCCACATCGTCAAATTCGGCGTCGTCTTCATCGTCGCCGAAATCAAGGTCGTCATCGTCGTCTTCTTCGTCCTCGCCGGCGTCACGACGGGCGGCAGCCTTTTCCGCGCCGATCTTGAGCAGCTCGTCATTGAGCACCAGCTTGGCATCGATGATCCAGGCGAACGGGATCATGGCCGTCTCTTCCTCACCTTCGAGATCGATGGCGACGTATTCACCATCCTCGGTGCCGGCGAGAATGCCACGGAAACGCCGGCGACCTTCGGCCAGACGATCCAGTTCCAGACGCGCCTCAAGACCCGCATAGGTGTCGAAATCCTTGATACGCGTCAGCGGACGGTCAATGCCCGGCGACGACACTTCGAGAATATATTCCCCGGTGATGGGATCGGCTTCTTCCAGATAGGCCGACAGGGCGCGCGACAGGCGGGCGCACAGATTGACCGTGATCTCGCCGTCCGTCTTGCGCTCGGCCATGATCTGAAGTCGGCCGGGGCCACCGGGCTTGTTCGAGCCCATCAGGCGCACGCGCACAATGTCGAGCCCCAGCTCTTCGGCAATGGGGTCGAAGGCTTCGATCAGCTTGCGGTCTTCGGTCGTCTTGGCGCGCAAAATAAATCCTCAGAGGTTTCGCCCGAAGTCTCGGCGGGTTCCGGGCAACAAAAAAGCGGCTGGCCTTCTGAAGGGCCGCCGCCGGGGCCGGAAGGCCGTTCGGACGATGTTGGCGTCTGTATAGTCCCGAAATGCACGCCTGCCAAGCGAAAACGCGTTTAACCCCCAAAAGGGACTCAGCCGCGCGCCAGATAAAGCGTCGTGGCGCGGCGGTGCGCTTCGCCGGCCAGGTAGTCGGCCACATCGTCGGCCGGGATCGGGCGTCCGATCAGATAGCCCTGAATGTAGCGGGCCCCTATGGCGCGTAACTGATGCAACTGGGCCTCGGTTTCCACGCCCTCCATCACCGCATCCATGCCCAGCGTCGCCGCCATGTCGAGCATGATCTTGACGATCTGAGCGCCGCGCGGCCCTTCGGATAAACGGCGGATAAAGGCCTGATCGATCTTGAGGGTATCGACCTCTATATCGTTGAGATAACCGAAATTGCTGTAGCCCGCGCCGAAATCGTCGAGCGACAGACGCGTCCCCAGCGCCTTCAGTTCGCTGACCGCCGTCATGGCCTGCTCGAAGTCGGTAAGCATGGCGGTTTCGGTGATCTCGAATTCGATGCAGGCCGGATCAAGGCCCGACGCCCGCACGATGTCGCAGACGCGCTGCGTGGCTGACGGGGACATCAGATCGCGTGCCGATAAATTGAAGCTGACGCGCATCCCGGCCGGCCATTCGGCAGCGGCGCGCAGGGCCTTGGCCAGCAGGACCGGCGTCATGGCGGTGATCACACCCACGCGCTCCGCCGCCGGGATGAAACGGTCGGCGGGCACGCAGCCCAGACGCGGGCTGTGCCAGCGGGCCAGCGCCTCAAAGCCGATGGTCGTGCGATTATCGAGGTCGTACTGCGGCTGGAAGACTACCGAAAGCTCGGCCTCCATATTGATGGTGCGCAGGGCCTGCTCCACCGCCTGCGCGTCGCGAACTTCGCGTGCATGGGCGGAATCGAACAAAACCGCTTCACCGCGTCTCAGGTGCTTGGCGCGGTAAAGGGCATAGTCGGCCTGTTCCAACAGACGCGACGCCAGGGCGGCCTCTTCGTCGCGGCGCGCCAGGCCGGCGGAGGCCGACAGGCTGGCCAGTTCGCCGTCGACCGCGAAAGGCGCCTCCAGCGCGCGGCAAATGCCCACCGCCACCACGATCGCTTCGGCGTCCGACAGGTCCGTCATCAGCAGCGCGAACTCATCGCCGCCCAGACGCGCGATCAGACTGCCGGTCGGCGCGGCTTGAATCATGCGGCGTCCGGCTTCACGCAGGACATGGTCTCCGGCGGCATGGCCGAAAATGTCGTTGACCGGCTTGAAGCCGTCGAGATCGATCAGAACCAGATGAAAGGATCTTGCCGAAGCGCACAGCCCGTCAAGCGCACGCAGGAACTCGCGGCGGTTGGGCAATCCGGTCAAAACGTCATAGGCGGCCAGATGCAGGGCTTCGTCGCGGTGCCGGTCGGCCTCCAGCCGCGCCACGAGGCTGCGGCGCATGGCGGCGCGGATGACAGCAGCCAGACCGAAGGCGGTAACCACGCCGGCGATCAGCAGCCAAAGCCATAGCTCGACGTGCCCCGTCTCGAAGCGAAGAGCGAAGGCGATGAACGCCGACACACCGGCCAGAACCGAAAGGATAATGCCGCGCTGCGTGGCGCCGCACAGGGCAAAGACAGGCAGGACGAGGATGAAATTGATCAGTTTGAGCGGCTGATATTCCATCGCAATATCGATTACCGTATTGGCGATGACCAGCCCGTTGACGTTCAGACTGACGAGGTCGAGTTGGGCCGTAGGGCGCGCGACGCGAAGATAGCCCCACATCACCACGCACAGCACACTGGTCAACACCGACATCGCAGGTATAAGGCCCGGATCGCCTTCGACACGGTAAAACAGGGCATTGATCAGAAAATAAAGGCCGGCAATGGCGACATAGCCGCGGATGACCGGGCGCATTTCGGCGCCGAGGGCCTGAGAGACAAGCGGATCGGACGGAGTCAGACGCAACAGGGTACGGAACCTTTGTCCGAACGCTGCGATAAATCCTACGCCTTCACTGTTACGCCACATGGTACTCACCCGATACTGCGGGTGACCTTAGGCACAATCGTTAAATATCCGGCTAAACGAAAGGCTTAACAACGCGCTAAGGCTGATCAGAAGAACAGGGGATAGATATCGAAATACTGCGGCGGCACGTGCAGGGCGACCGTATGGCCTGTGTAGAACATCATCATCAGATAGGTCACATAGCCGCCGATCCCCACTGTGACGACCAGAAGGCCCCACGAAACCGGGCGTACAGTCTTCTTGAAGATGTCGAACAGGATGCAGCCCATGTGCACGAACACGGCGAACACCGCCAGAGCGTAATAGGGGATGAGCGCGTACATCCAGCCCGTCTGCATCAGGCCGGCGACGATCAGATAGATGTCGGTATCCACCGCCATGAGTTGACGCACATAAAAGATGAAAGCGACATGGGTGAGGGCGAAAAAGGCAATATAGACGCCGGAAGCCGCCTGAAGCTGATGGATGAAGTCTTTCTTCTTCGCCCATATTTCGCGCGCCAGCGCCCAGCCGGTCAGGATCTGCATCAGGAAGGCCAGCAGGACGACCATCTCGACCACGGGATGGCGATAGACCATCCGCGCCACGGCCATGAAGGTCACGTGGGTTTCCAGTCCCTGCAGGCCCAGCAGATGATTGGCCATGTGCAGGCACAGAAACGCGAAAACGAATCCCGCCGAAACCTTATGCAGGCTTTCCATCGACCACCCCGACACCCCGATTAAACAGAGTAGTACAGGGTAAACGCAGTGACTGGCTACAGGCTTGCGCCGAACAGGGGTGAAATGTGGCCTTTTCGCGTCAGTTTCGCGTGCGGCGATAAAAGTCGAGGAAGACCGGCGCGCAATCGCCCAGCTTCTTTTCTTCATAGCGCGTGGTGATGTGATCGGCCGGAGGTACGTTCCATTCGGTTTGCGACTGCGCGGTCCAGTCGAACGCCGCGTGCTGCGTGGCGCGCTCCAGCGTCCAGTCGGCATAGTCGGCCCAGTCGGTGGCGAAGCGCAGACGCGCGCCGTCCTTCATCACGCGGGCAAAGGCGTCCAGCGTCTCGGTCTGGACGAAGCGGCGCTTGTGATGGCGCGCCTTGGGCCACGGATCGGGAAAGAGGATGAAGACCTTGTCGATGCGGGCGGCGTTCAGCTTGTCGATCACCGGACGCGCATCGCCCGGCATCACACGCACATTCTTCAGCCCGCGCTCGTCGATATGACGCAGCAGGGAGCCCACGCCATTGAGGAACGGCTCGAAACCGAGGATCAGGGCCTGAGGATTGCGCTCGGCCTGCGTGGCCAGATGTTCGCCGCCGCCGAAGCCGATCTCCAGCCACAGCTCGCTGTGACCGCCAAGGTCGCCGGCATTGAGGCGCGCGATCAGGGCGTCGTTGATCTCGATATCCGGCAGCAGGGTGTCGAACAGGTCGGCCTGACGCGGCTTGAGCGTACGCGACTTGATGCGCCCGAATGAGCGCATGGGCCCCCAGGAGGGAGACGTGCCGGGGGATGCATTGGAGGTTTCGTCTGACATAGAGCGTCCTTATGGAACGCCAATCATCCCTTCCCCGTTCAAGGGGGAAGGGAGAGGAAATAGGGCGTGTTCGGCGCTCTCTTAGAACTCGGCTTTCAGCGCGTCAACCAGATCGGTCTTTTCCCACGAGAAGCCGCCGTCGGCATCGGGGGTGCGACCGAAGTGGCCATAGGCTGCGGTACGCTCATAGATCGGCTTGTTCAGCCCCAGATGCAGGCGGATACCGCGGGGCGTCAGACCACCGATCAGTTCCGGCAGCAGGGCTTCCACCTTCGCTTCATCCACCTCGGACGTGCCATGGGTGTTGACGTAGAAGCTCAAGGGGCGCGACACACCGATGGCGTAGGAGACCTGAAGCGTGCAGCGCTTGGCCAGACCCGCCGCCACGACGTTCTTGGCCAGATAGCGCAGGGCATAGGCCGCCGAACGGTCGACCTTGGTCGGGTCCTTGCCCGAAAACGCACCGCCGCCGTGCGGGGCCGCACCGCCGTAGGTGTCGACAATGATCTTGCGACCGGTCAGGCCGGCATCGCCGTCCGGACCGCCGATGACGAAGTTGCCGGTCGGATTGACCAGCCATTCGGTATCCGCCGTCACCATGCCGTGCGGCAAGACTTCGATGGCGTAGGGCTTCACGATGGCCTCGACATCCCTGGGCGTCAGACCGTCCTTATGCTGGTGCGAGATCAGCACCTTGAGGATGCGCGACGGCACGCCGTTCTCATATTGCACAGTGACCTGCGACTTGGCGTCGGGCTCAAGGCGGTGGTCGCCGCCGTGACGCGCTTCGGCCAGACGACGCAGGATGTTGTGCGACCATTGCAGCGGCGCGGAGGTCAGTTCTTCGGTTTCGTCCGAGGCGTAACCGAACATGATGCCCTGGTCGCCGGCGCCTTCGTCCTTGTTGTCGCCGGAATCGACACCCATGGCGATGTCAGCCGACTGGGCGTGCAGGTGGCAGGCATAGTGCGCCGTGGCCCAGTGGAAACCCTTCTGCGCGTAGCCGATATCCTTGATCGCCGCGCGGACCTTGTCCTCAAGTCCACCGATAATGTCGTGCATCTTGTCGTCAGCAGCACGCACCTCACCGGCCAGGATGACCCGCTCGGTCGTAACCAGCGTTTCGCAGGCCACGCGCGCTTCCGCGTCTTCACGCAGAAAGGCGTCGACCACAACGTCGGACACCCGGTCGGCAACCTTGTCCGGATGACCTTCGGACACGCTTTCGGAGGTAAAGATATAGGACGGACGCATGGTGACGCTCCACGGTTCAACAGAATGGCTCCCTTCCTCATATAAACATATCTTTATATGATCAAGCCGTTTGTGCGTGCGTCATATCAGCGTGCCACAAAACAAAACCCCGCCGGCGCCGGCGGGGTTTTCACGGAGATATCAAAATCGTCCGAAGGCGCAATTCAAGCGTCTTCATCCTCGGCCATGGCGCGTACCAGTTCAAGAATGCGGCGGCGATGCTTGGCGTTCTTGATGCGCGGGAAGGCCTCGGCCAGTTCGATGCCCTCGGTGGTCATAAGGAAGCCGTGCACGAACTGCTCGGACTCGGACTCCGAAAAGCCTTCGACCGCTTCGGACTCACCGTAACCTTCGAAGAAGTAGGCTACCGGCGCCTTGAGCGCGCGCGAGATTTCGTACAGTTTCGATGCGCTGATGCGGTTCGAACCGCGCTCGTACTTCTGTACCTGCTGGAAGGTGAGGGCGATGGTCTCAGCCAGCGCTTCCTGCGACATTCCCAAAAACTTGCGACGCATACGCACACGCGCACCGACATGCAAATCAACCGGATTCGGACTACGGTCCGTCTTAGAATTATCGTCCAACTTTGCCTCTGCTTTTTTCGGCGCGCCTTGTTGCAACGCCGTTCTTCGTACTGCCTCTTCGCACCCGGACTAGCGAAAAGGTTAATTTTATTGGTTGTTTTTGCTAACGGCTACAAAAGTCGTAAACATAACAGGAATCAAGCAAAAAAGCGCGACCAGCACGAGGTGCAGATGCCGCCAAAGAGTGTAAGGGGCAAATGCTACCGCTTCCGGTAACAGCACATCACGGAAACCTGACTGGCTTATACCTATTTCAGACCCTTTTACGATGCGACCCAACGGATCGATCACCGCAGATACACCCGTTGGAGTTGATCTTACCATGGGTAAACCTTCCTCTATGGCGCGATAACTCGACAGGTTGAGGTGCTGAACCGGTCCGGTCGTCGGGCCGAACCACGCGTCGTTCGAAATATTGACAATCCAGGATGGTTTGGGCCGGGCGGAAACAGGTTTACCGCCGTTGTCCGCCAGGGCGGGAAACAGGCCCTCATAACAGATCAGCGGCAGGAAACGCGGCAGATGCTCAACCTCTACCGCCCTTGTACGCGGGCCGGGCGTAAAACCGTCGCCCACATGCGCCAGTTCCTTGACCCCCAGCTTTTCCAGCGTGGATTCAAACGGCAGGAACTCACCGAAGGGCACCAGCTTGAACTTCGAATAGACAACTTCGTAGGTCGTCTCAGCCTTGTCCCGTGACAAGGCCAGCAATGAATTTCGCCATACGAGCAAGTCGTTTTCATCCATCGCGCGATGATAGGCCCCCCACAGCAGGACCTGATTTTCGGATAATAAAATGCCGAATAGATTTGCAGTCTCTGATTGTGGGTCAAGCAGGTTCTCAGCGGCGTCAGGCAAGGCCCCTTCCGGCCAGATCACCACGTCCGGATAGGGCTTATTATCACGTTTTGTTACTGATTGTAAAAATTCCCGCGTTGCGTGTGCCTTGGTGAAGGATACATACTCACGCATGACTTTCAGCAAAGCGCCTTCGGTCCATTTGGCCCTCTGACCGATGTTCGGCTGGACCAGTCGTATCCACGTGTCCGTCGTCCGGATCTCGGTCGTGGACAGCCTCACCGCGCCGTAGCCGGCGCCCGCAATCAGCAGCACAGCCGACACCACCGCCGGCCACGCGCTTTTCAGATCGCGGCCCCACCGGCTGACGGCCGGGCTGGAGAACAGGGCGACGGTAAACAGGCTCAACCCGTAGACGCCGAACAGCGAAGCCAGTTGCGAGACGGCCGAACCGGCCTTCCATGTCGCGCCTGCCGGGTTCCACGGAAAGCCGGTCAGTACGGTGCCGCGCAGCCATTCGAACAGGCAGAACAGGCCGGTAAATAGCAACCAGCGCGACCAATGGCCGCCCAGACGCCCGGCCGCCAGTTTGCGATACACTGCAAAGGCCGCGCCCCAGAAGAGGGCGATGCCGCCCGGTAACATGCAGACCGCGAACGGCGCCATCCAGCCCTGATTGCTGGCGTCGACCAGAAAGGCTTCTGCCACCCAGAAGCAACCGACAAGGAAATAGAGGAAACCGGCCCACCAGCCGAGGGCAAAGGCCTTGCGCAGCGGTTTCGGGCCCAGATCCTGATCCAGACTCCGCAACAGAACGGCATAGGCCAGCAGCCCCGGCAGAAACCCGAACGGAGGCTGAGCCAGCCCCAGCAGCAGCCCCAGCAGCGCCGCCTGCCGGTTCGGGCCCACATAGCGACGGTAGAGGGCAACAGCAGGCGCGAGACGGGCGCCGAGGTCGGTCAGGGTCATAAGTCTTCCGCGATCAGGTCGGGTTTGTCTTCGTGACGATGCAGGCGCAGGCGTTTGATGCGGCGCTGATCGGCGTCGAGCACTTCTATATCGATCCCCGCCGCGGCGTAAGGGATGATTTCGCCCGGCTGCGGCACCCGACCCGCCAGCATGGCCACCAGCCCGCCCAGCGTATCGACCTCTTCCTCGCTGTCCTCCAGATGCAGGTTCAGCTCCAGCCGTTCTTGCAGCGTCTTCAACTCGACGCGACCGCCGACCTCGATTTCGCCGGTCGGGGTTTCGATCAGGTCGTCGGTTTCTTCGTCGTCATATTCATCGGCGATGTCGCCCACAACGGCTTCGAGCAGGTCTTCCAGCGTCACCAGACCGTCGGTCCCGCCGTGCTCGTCGATGACCAGCGCCATGTGCGAACGCTCCGTCTGCATCTTCAGCAGCAAATCGGTCGCCGACATGGCCGACGGCACGTAGATCAACTCGCGCTTCAGCCGCCCGGTCACCGGCGCGTCCCAGTCGGGAATGCGCCCGTCTTCCGACGGAGCCAGCAGCTTGAACACGTCCTTGACGTGGATGACCCCCACGGGATGATCGAGATTGTCGCTATAGACCGGCAGGCGCGAATGTTCGCTTTCGACGCAGACGCGCACCAGTTCAGACAGGGTGGCGGTATCTTCGATGCCGATAATGTCCACGCGCGGCGTCATCACGTCGGTGACCCGCAGATTCTGGAAAGCACGGGCGTGTTCGATGAGGTCGTTGGAAACATCGGGGCGGTCGCTCAGACTGAGCGGCTTTTCCGCCTCGTCCGGCCCGATCAGGCCGAAGAGATTCAACAGGGTCTTTCTGGGTCCGGTCGTGCGCTGTGCGCCGCGACTGTCAGGCTCCGGCATGATGTGTGGCCTATTCGTTGTTTAGATAAGGATCGGCGATGCCGAGCCCCTGCAGGATCTTCCGCTCAAGGTCTTCCATCTCCTCGGCTTCGGGATCGTTGATATGATCATAGCCCAAAAGATGCAAAGCGCCATGCACGCTGAGGTGCGCCACATGATCCCTGAGCGTCTTTTTCTGTTCTTTCGCCTCGCGCAGGCAGGTCTCGAACCCGAACGCGATATCGCCCAGGTGCGGATGCATCATGTCGGGAGCCGGAAAGGACAGCACATTGGTCGGGGCGTTCTTCTGACGGAACTCTTTGTTGAGCGCCTTCATTTCCGCATCGTCGGTCAGCAACACGACAAGGTCCAGTTGTTCCTTCGCGCCCAGATGCGCGAACGTCGCCTCGATGGCCCCGGTCACCACCGCCGACACCTCAGGCAGGGCGTCTGTCCAGTCGTCGTGCTCGACCTCGATATCGATCAGGGGGGCAAATTCAGTCATGGTTTTCGCTGTCATAGGCCCGCACGATGCGCGCAACCAGTTCGTGACGCACCACGTCTTCGGCGGTCAGACGGGACACGCCGACGCCTTTTACGCCGTTCAGCAGACCCACGGCGTGGACCAGTCCGGAATCCGAAGCACGCGGCAGATCGACCTGTGACGGATCGCCGGTGACCACCATTTTCGAGCCTTCGCCGAGGCGGGTCAGCACCATCTTCATCTGTTGCCGGGTGGTGTTCTGCGCCTCATCGACGATGACATAGGCGTTGGAAAGCGTGCGTCCGCGCATATAGGCCAGCGGCGCGACCTCGATCTCGTTGCGCTCGCGACGACGACGCAGGCCTTCCGCGCCGAGAATATCGTCCAGCGCCTGCCAGATCGGCATCAGATAGGGATCGACCTTTTCGTTGAGATCGCCGGGCAGAAAGCCGAGCTTTTCACCGGCTTCGACCGCCGGACGGGTGATGACCAGACGATCGACCGCCCCTTTGAGCAGCAGCGACGTGCCGTGCGCCACGGCCATGAAGGTCTTGCCCGAACCCGCCGGCCCCAGCCCGAAGGTCAGGTCGTTGCGCAGCAATTCCTTGTAATAGGCCGCCTGCCCTTCGGTCTTGGGGGCGATGGCGCCCTTGCGGCCCATGACGATGACGTGCGATTGCCCGTGATGGTCGGCCCAGACCGGCGACTTGCCCGTCGGGTTCTGGATCAGGGTGCGGACATCGACCTCGCTGATCTCGACGCCTTCGTCGTACAGTTCCGACAGGGCATTGATGATGACATTGGCGCGCTGACGGTCGCGCACCTTGCCCGTGATCTGGAAGCCCCCGCCGGGGGTTTCGATCAGCACGTGGTACGCGCCTTCGATCAGCGCCAGATAACGCTGGGCCGGGCCGGACAGGGCCAGAACCTTGTCTTCATCCAGATCGATAAAGTCTTCGGTGGCCAAGGTCATTGCGCGGCCACTTCGGTGGTCACATTCGCTAACTCACCGATCAGCGAATTATTGCCGATACCGATGATCTTCACCGGCACGATCTGCCCGATCAGGTGCGAAGCGTCCTCAGCGAACACGGCGTGCAGCCAGGGCGAGCGGCCGATGGCCTGCTGACCGTAGCGGCCCGGCTTTTCAAACAGCACATTAATCGTCCTGCCCACCAGCGACGCCTTGAAGGCCTGACCTTGTTCATTGATCAGGTCCTGCAACGCCTTGAGGCGCGCATCGGCCACGGCCTCATCGACCTGACCCGGCATGGCGGCGGCCGGCGTACCCGGACGCCTGGAATATTTGAACGAGAAGGCCGAGGCGTAACCCACCGTACGGATCAGGTCCATCGTGTCTTCGAAATCCTTGTCCGTCTCACCGGGGAAACCCACGATGAAATCCCCCGACAGGGCGATGTCCGGCACGGCGGCCTTCAGACGCGCAATCAGATCGATATAGGCCTGACGCCCGTGCTTGCGGTTCATCGCGCGCAGGATCTTGTCCGAACCCGACTGCACCGGCAGGTGCAGATAGGGCATGACCGCCGCATTATCCGCATGGGCACGGATCAGCTCATCGGTCATGTCGTTGGGGTGCGAGGTGGTGTAGCGGATGCGATCCAGCCCTTCGATCTCCGACAGAGCCTGCATCAGGCGCGGCAGGGTCGATTCAGCCCCATCGGCATCGACGCCGTTATAGGCGTTGACGTTCTGACCCAGAAGCGTGACTTCGCGCACGCCCTTGGAGGCCAGCGAACGCGCCTCTTCGATGATCGAGGCCACCGGACGCGACCATTCCGCGCCGCGCGTATAGGGCACGACGCAGAAGGTGCAGAACTTGTCGCAGCCTTCCTGCACGGTCAGAAACGCCGTCGGGCCTGTGGCATGGCGTTCGGTGGACAGGGCGTCGAACTTGTCTTCCGGCGCGAAATCGGCCCTGAGGCGCTCGCCCCTGGCCCGCGTCGTGCGCGCAATCAGTTCCGGCAACTGGTGATAGGCCTGTGGCCCGACGACCAGATCGACGGCCGGCGCGCGATTCATGATTTCCTCGCCTTCGGCCTGCGCCACGCAGCCGGCCACAGCGATGGTCATGCGCCCTTCGCCGCGCGCTTCCTTTTCCTGCCGCATCATCTTGAGACGACCGATTTCGGAATAGACTTTTTCCGCCGCCTTCTCACGGATATGGCAGGTATTGAGCAGCACCAGATCGGCGCCTTCCGCCTGATCGGACACGGCGTAGCCCAGCGGGCGCAGCAGGTCGGCCATGCGCTCGCTGTCATAGACGTTCATCTGACAGCCGTAGGTCTTGATGTGCAGCTTTTTGGAAGCGGAAGATGCGGTTTCACTCATGGGGTGCTTATGAGGTTTCGGGCCTCTTTTTTCAAGTGCAGAGGGCTCATTTTATCCACATGTCAGACGGAGCCGAAAACGTGTTCCGTATTGATCAAGAACGATTGAGGGTGATTATTTTGTATGATAATTAGTCATCAAAACAATAAACAGGGAAATGCCATGTGCCTTAAGGGTCCGAAATCTCTGCGCCCTCTTTGCGCCTTGTCGCTTACGGCCCTGCTGTGGGCAGGCTCAGCCCCTGCGCAGAGCCTTTACGAGGGATTCACGCACCCGCCCGTCGAAGCGCGGCCCATGGTGCGCTGGTGGTGGTTCGGCCCAAACGTCGATGACGCCGAGATCGTGCGCGAAATCAAGGCTATGAAGGCCGGCGGCTATGGCGGCTTCGAGCTGGCCAGCCTCTATCCGCTGACGGTCGATGGCAATACGCCCTACCTGTCCGATCGTTTTATCGAGGCCGTAAAACTGGCCAACAAAACTGGTCGTAAGGAAGGCTTGCGCGTCGATGTGACGCTCGGTTCCGGCTGGCCCTATGGCGGGCCGCACATCACGCCGGACCTCGCCGCCGCACGGGTCAAGCTGGTCAAGCTTTCGCTCCCTGCCAAATCCACCACCATCGATCTGCCCGCGCTACAGGCCGGCGAACAGGTCGTCGCCGTCTTCGCCGGGACCAGCGCCGTCGATGCCCGCCTTATCGATCCGGGCAAGGTGACAGCCGATGCGCAGGACCGCACCGCCTTTGTCGTCCTGCAAACCCCGACGGGTCAGCAGGTCAAGCGCGCTTCGGTCGGGGCCGAAGGCTATGTGCTCGACCACATGGCTACCGATGCGGTTCAGACCCACCTGCACGCCGTCGGCGACCGTCTGATGCGCGGGTTTAAAGACGCCCCGCCGCACGCCGTCTTTTCCGACAGCCTTGAGGTCTATGGCGTCGACTGGACCGACGATCTGCTGATCGAGTTCCAGAAGCGCCGCGGCTACGACCTCAAGCCGCACCTGCTCAAATGGTTCGAGGACACGCCCGACAGCGCTGCCGTCCGCCGCGACTGGGGTCTGACCCTCGCCGAACTGACCGAGGAACGCTACCTCAAGCCGGTCAACGACTGGGCCGCGAAAAACCGCACCCTGTTCCGTTCACAGACCTATGGCCACCCGCCGGTCAGGCTGTCAGCCGTGCGCCTGTCGGACATCGCCGAGGGCGAAGGCGCGGACTGGCGTATCTTTTCCCGCCTGCGCTGGGTCAGTTCGGCCAACCACCTCTACGGAAAGTCGATCACCTCCGCCGAAAGCTGGACCTGGCTGCATCAGGGCGCGTTTCAGGCCGCACCTCTGGACGTGAAGGCCGAAGCCGACACCCTGATCCTGCAAGGGGTCAATCACTTTATCGCCCATGGCTGGCCCTATTCGCCGCCGCAGGCCGGGGAACCGGGCTGGGCCATGTACGCCGCCGCCGTATTCAACGACCATAATCCGTGGTGGATCGTCGCGCCGGAAATGAACCTCTACCTCCAGCGCATGAGTTGGCTGCTGCGGCAGGGCGAGCCGGTCACCGACATCGCCATCTACGTGCCGCAGGACGACGCGCTGGCCGCCTCAAAGCCCGGCAGCGTGTCGATCGACGGGCAACTGAGCACGCGCATCACCAGGGGCCTCACCGCGCAAATCCTCGATGCCGGGTATAATTTTGACTATGTCGACGACGCGGCGCTTAACGCCCCCGGCTTCAAACACAAGGTGCTGGTCCTGCCGAAAATGCAGCGCATCGACCCCAGGGCCTATGCCCGCATCGAAGCCTTCGCCCAATCCGGCGGCAAGGTCGTGGCGGTGGACGGTCTGCCCGACCGCGGCGCCGGCCTGAACGACAGGGATGCCGACATGCAGGCCATAAGCACCCGCCTGTTCGCACAAGGCGCGGTGCCCGAAAGCGCGCTGGGCGCAACCCTGACCGCGCTCACCGCCCCGGACGTCACGGGCCTTACGCCGCAGGTCGGTTTCGTTCACCGCAAACTCGAAGGCAGCGATCTCTATTTCGTCGCCAATACCGGCAATACACCCGTAACGCTGAACCTGAGGTTTCGCGGAAACAAGCACGGCTTGGAATGGAACCCCATCGACGGATCGCGCAGCTACTGGGCAAACGGACCCGTGCGACTGGCCCCTTATGAATCGCGACTTTTCGAGTTCGGAAAGAACGCCGTACTGGATGCCTGGGCCATGCACACCGGTGAGCGCCGTGTGACGCTCGATACGGGCTGGACCATCGCCTTCGGCAAGGGCGCGCCAAGGCCGCTGAAGGCCTTCGGGTCGTGGAGCGACAATCCCGAAACCGCGCACTTTTCCGGCGTCGTTACCTATCGGCGCACCCTGACCCTGACGCAGGACGACATCGTATCAGGCCTGACCCGCCTCAATTTCGGCGAAGGCACGCCTGAGCCGATTCCGACCGGTCGCCGCAACGGCTCGCAGGCCTTCCTCAACGCGCCGATACGCGAAGCGGCGGAGGTTTTCGTAAATGGCGAGCGCGCAGGGGCCGTGTGGACCTCGCCCTTTGTCATCGATCTCAGGGGCTTCCTTGTCGCGGGTAACAATATTTTGGAAATCCGCGTGGCCAATACGACGATCAACGCGCTTTCGGCACAGACACCCGCTGACTACACAGCGCTCAAAGCCAAATACGGCGACCGCTTTCAGCCGCAGAATATGAACAATCTCAAACCCCTGCCGTCCGGTTTGCTACAAGCGCCCGTGCTGGAGATAGCGCAATGACGGTTTCAGGGACTTTTTCGCGCCGTTCGGTCCTCTATGCCGGGTTTGCCGTGCCCCTGTTCGCCGGTTACGCCCGTGCCGCGTCCGGCCTCAGCCAAACGCAGGTCTCGGCCAGCGCCCCTTTCGACATGCCGTCGATCCGCGTGCCGGACTTTTCGAAGGCTAAACGCTTCCCGATCACGGATTTCGGCGCCTCTCAGGGGGATCAGGCCGCCACCTCCGCCGCTATCGCCAAGGCCATCGATGCCGCGCATCAGGCCGGTTCGGGCGTGGTGGTCGTCCCCGAAGGCGTCTGGCCCACGGCGAAAATCCACCTGAAAAGCCACGTCAACCTGCACCTGTCGAAGGGCGCGACCCTGCTGTTTTCGGAAAAGCCCGAAGACTATCTGCCGCCGGTCCAGACCTCCTGGGAAGGCATCGAGTGCCTGAACTATTCGCCTCTGGTTTATGCTTTCGATTGTGAAAACGTGTCCTTAAGCGGCGAAGGGAGGCTGAAGGCGAAGCTGGATGTCTGGCAGATCTGGTACAAGCGTCCCAAGCCGCACATGGACGCCCTCGTCGCCCTCTACGAAATGGCTTACAAGAATGTGCCGGTGTCCGAGCGCCGGATGGTTTCTGGCGAAAACCATCTGCGCCCGCACTTCGTGCAGTTCAACCGCTGCCGTAACGTGCTGATCGAGGATATTTCGATCGAGGACAGCCCCTTCTGGACCATCCATCCGCTGTTGTGCCGCGACGTGGTCATCCGCCGCGTCAAGGTCCACGCCCACGGCCACAACAATGACGGTGTCGATCCGGAGATGAGCCAGAACGTGCTGATCGAGGATTGCGTCTTCGATCAGGGCGACGACGCTGTCTCGGTCAAATCTGGGCGCGACATGGATGCCTGGCGGCTGAATACGCCGACGAAAAATGTCGTCATGCGCAACTGTCAGATCAGGAACGGCCACCAGTTAATGGCCGTCGGCAGCGAACTGTCCGGCGGGATTGAAAACATCTTCGTCGATAACTGCCACTTCGTCGGTACGGGCAAGGGCGAGGACGGTTGGGCCGTACCGATCAACAACCTGCTCTACGTCAAGACCAATGAGCGACGTGGCGGCTATGTGAAGAACATCCACATGCGCAATGTCAGCGCCACGAAGATACAGGGCAGCGTGCTGGCCGTCGAAACCGACGTACTCTATCAATGGCGAACGCTGCTGCCGACCTATGTGCGCAAGCTGACGCCCATTGAGGGGCTGCACGTGTCGGACATCCGCGTTGAGCAGGCCAAGAGTCTGTGCTTCATCAAGGCAGAGGCCGAAATGCCGGTGAAATACGTATCATTGGAAAAGGTGCGTGCGGCCAAACTGACCGACGCCACGGTTACGACGCAGAATGTGCAGAATCTGATCAGTCGAAACTGATTACTTGTCTTCCAGCGGCACGCCGTAGAGTTCGAGCTTATGGCCGACCAGCTTGTAGCCGAGCTTTTCGGCCAGGGCCGTCTTCAGCTTCTCGATCTCTTCGTCGAAGAATTCGATGACTTCGCCCGACTTGATATTGATCAGGTGATCGTGGTGATCCTCGCCTGCCTGTTCATAGCGCGAGCGACCGTCGCCGAAATCGTGACGCTCGACCACACCGGCCTCTTCGAACAGGCGCACGGTGCGATAGACGGTGGCCAGCGAAATGTGCGGATCGACAGCCGCAGCGCGGCGATACAGTTCTTCGACATCCGGATGATCGGTCGCCTGGGACAGCACACGGGCGACGACCCGGCGCTGATCGGTCATGCGCATGCCTTTTTCAACGCATTGCTGTTCGATACGGTCCATGCAGGCCTCCCGGAGTGTCGTTGCCAGATTATCGCTGAACGTCCTGCGGCTTCACGCCGCACCCACCCGAATTAAGGGCAATCGGATCAAATCGCAAGACTGAGAATAAGCGCATCGACCAGAGGTCCGTCCTTACGGCTGTAATAGGACGGACGCCGGCCCACCTGACGGAAACCGAGACCGAGATAAAGCGCGATCGCCGCGGGATTATCCACGGCGACTTCGAGGAACAGGCTGCGCGTCTGTCTTTTCCGCAGATCGTCGATGAGGCGCTGCAAAAGCGCGCGTGCGTGACCTTGCCGCTGGGCGGCCGGGTCGGTGGCGATGGTCAGGATTTCGGCTTCATCGGCCATGATTGCCGACAGCACAAAGGCCTGAAGCCGCGTATCGTCGAACACCCCCAGAAGCACGTGGCGTCCGTTGTTTAAATATTCCAAAAAATCGGAATCTTTCCAGCCAAAATCGAAGGTCAAGGCGTGGATGTGTACCAGCCGCGGGTCAAATTCTTCGATTTGGCGAATTTGATTCATAATATTCGGAAATTTCTTTTATCAGGCGAAACGCACCACGGCCTTGTCCGAAACCTTGGCGTCGGCGTCGCGCATATAAAGCGGCGTGAGGTCATCATAGGCGGTGGTCTGCGCAAAGCAAAGCGCGGCCATGGCGGTCAGATCGGGCAGGGCCTCTTCGGCAATCTGCGCCTGAGGGAAACGTTCGGCCAGCAGCGGCGCGCCGGAACCGATCAGCCACGCCCAACCTTCCCCTAGGTCAATTTCATTCAGCTTTACAATATCATGCGCTTCCGGCGCGGACGCGACATCCTGCGTATCGATACGCTGAAGATAGATCTGACCTCGCCCGGCATTGTGCGCCACCAGACGCGGGCGACTGGTAAAGGCTGCGCCACGCCCCATCAACTCCAGGGTCGAAAATCCACGCAGGTTTACACCCAATCCCGACGCCATGCCCTTGGCGAAAGACAACCCGACGCGCAAGCCGGTGAACGAGCCCGGCCCCAGCGTGACGCCCAAAATATCGACTTCCCGCGGATCGATTCCCGCTTTCTCGAAGCATTTCAGAGCCGCGGGACCGATGAACTCCTGATGCCCGCGCGTCATGCGTTCGGACAGGGTTGCCAGCTCCGAGACGGACCCGTCTTTATGGGCGAAAAGACCCACCTGACAGGCGCTCAAAGCCGTATCCATAACGAACGTTATGTTGTTTGGCATGAGGCTCAGAGCACCTGCTCGATGGTTTGTACTTCCGGCACATAGTGCTTCATCAGGGATTCGACGCCCTGACGCAGGGTTGCGGAAGACGACGGGCAACCGGAGCAGGCCCCGCGCATGTGCAGATAGAGCGTGCCGGAATCCATGTCGAAGTGCTCGAATTCGATATCGCCGCCGTCCTGCGCCACAGCCGGGCGAACGCGGGTGTCGAGCAGGTCCTTGATCTCGGCTACGATCTGCGCGACCTCGCCCTCGTAAGTGCGTTCGTTGACCGCGCCTTCTTCGTTGAGGATGGCGCGACCCGAAGCGTAGAAATCCATGATGGCGGCCAGGATCGGCGCCTTGATCTGCGCCCAGATCAGGCCGGCCTCGGCGTCTCGCTTCACAGTCAGGAAGTCGGAACCGAAATAGACGCCCGACACGCCGTCGATCTGAAACAGCGAAAGCGCCAGCGGCGATTTTTCCGCCTCGGTTTCGCTGCGGAACTCAAGCGATCCCTTGTCCAGCACTTCGCGGCCGGGGATGAACTTGAGGACGTCGGGATTGGGCGTGGCTTCGGTCTGAATGAACATGGGAGCGGTTCCGGGTAAATCTACCGCTCAAATGGGCGTAAACGCACCCGATGGCAAGGGGCGTATAACCTCTTTGATCATGGTCTCATCGAAATGCGATTTCCCAAAAAGCTAATCAGAAAAAGAAGCCAAACAAAGCCAAAAACAAAAAGAATGACCAGTTCACGAAATTTCTAAACCACTTTGGCATCTTGGCAAGCCAAGGCCCGCTGAGCGCGTCCGGAAAACCACTCCAAATATGCAAACGCAAAGGCTAAGCTGCTAATCAGTAATGCTTTAGCATCTTCTGCTATCTGACCCCCTCACCCGGCGCTACGCGCCACCCTCTCCCCCTCGGGAGAGGGTGTTTTACATCAACTCTTCGATTGCCTCATCGGACAAATCGCCCGGCACCACCGTCACCGGCACCGGGCGCGTACCGCCCAGCGTCCCCACGCCTTCGCGCACCAGCAGATTGACCAGCGGGCCCGGATTTCCACCGGACGCACCGATGACAATGATCTTGATGTCGCTGTCGGCATTGAGAACTTCGCGGATGGCGTCCTTCATCTGACCGGTCTTGATGATGATTTCCGCCGGACGGCCCGACTTCACCGCCGCCTGATCCGACAGGGTCGACAACAGGGTCTCCGCCTCTTCGCGCTGTTCGCGCTCAATTTCGTCGCGCACGCCCGCCCACTGGCTGTAGTCGGTCGGCGGAAGGACGCGCAGCAGCGTCACCATGCCCTGCGTCACGCGCGCCCGCACCGAGGCATAGCCAAGCGCTGCGCGAAATTCGGCGCTGTCGTCGGCGATCACCAGAAACTTTCTCATAGTTTCTGCACCCACTGACGCAGGGCGGCATTGACAATGCTCAGCTTGGCGAAGCTCCAACCCGCGCCGGAGCCTTCGATTTCACCCAGGACCTGCTGCAACGGCGCCACCTGCGCCGACTGCGCCTCGGCCCAGGCATCGAGCCCCTTACCCTCTCTATGCACAGCCGCCACCACCGACTTTTGTTCGGCGTAGATGTCCTCGATCAGACGGCGGATCGCCATGCGGTCCCACGGATCGGAGGAGTAAAGCTCCCCCGCCCCGGCGCGCAGACGGTCGAAACCGAAACGCTCGCCCGTGGCCAGATAGAGCTTCGCGGCCTCGACCACATTGCCGCCTTCGGCCATGTCGACCATGTCGATGGCGCTGGTCCACGACAACAGCACGGCGACGCGGCGCGACAGGTCTTCGGGCGCGCCGGCATCGATCAGTTTCTGCGCGCGCGCCTCGACACGCGCCGCTTCGTTGGGACTGAGCACGCCCTCCGCCGACATCAGCGTCGCAATGCCGGCGCTATAGGTGTCGATGATCTCGCTCAGCGTTTCCGGCTGACCGGCGAAACGGCGGGCGATGAAATAGACCTGACGGCGCAGGAAGACGGCGATGGCGTTATAGAGCGCCGTCTGCGCCGCCGCCGGGATCTGGGTATCGAGCGCCGACACCTCGGCCCACAGGGCATCGGTGCCGAACAGACGCCGCGCGCCTTCGAACGACAGGGCCAGCGCCCCGGCATCGACCGCCGCCGCCTTTTGCAGACGCGCCGGGAAGCTGGGGCCGAGAATATTGATCATCTCGTTGCACAGGACCGTCGCCACGATTTCGCGGTGCAGACGGTGGGCGCGAATATCGTCGATAAAGCCGTGCAGAGGTTTGGGGAAATAATCGACCAGCGCCTCTTCGAACACCGGATCGTCGATCGCCGGCGTTTCGATCAGGTCGTCGAACAGAACGATCTTGCTATAGGCCAGTACCACCGCCAGTTCCGGCCGATAGAGCCCACCATTCTGGCTCTTGCGCGCCTCCAGTTGGACATTGGTCGGCAAGCCCTCGACCTTGCGGTCCAGCTTGCCGCGCTTTTCGAGGCCCGACATGAAGGCCTGCATCGACGGATTGTCGCTCAACGCCGTCGATTCCAGCAGGGTCAGGGCCAGCGTCTGGGCATAATTGTCCTTCAACACCAGATGCCCGACCTCATCGGTCATTTCGGCCAGCAGCTTGTCGCGCGCCTCGATGGTCATGCGGCCCGACTGCACCCGACGACCGAGCAGGATCTTGATATTGACCTCGTGGTCCGAGCAATCGACGCCCGCCGAATTGTCGATGGCGTCGGTGTTGAGCTTCACGCCCTGCGCCGCCAGGGCGATCCGGCCCGCCTGAGTGATGCCGAGATTGGCGCCTTCGCCGATCACCGCCGCACGAATTTCCGGCGCATCGACGCGGATGGCGTCATTGGCCTTGTCCCCGACCTCAAGGTGCGACTGCGCCGGCGCCTTGATATAGGTGCCGATACCGCCGAAATAGAGCAGTTCGGCCGGGGCGCGCAGAATGGCCTGCATCAGTTCGAACGGCGTCAGACTGGCCGCTTCGATATCGAGCGCCGCACGGATTTCCGGCGTCAGCTCGATCGATTTCAGCCCACGCGAGAAGATGCCGCCGCCCGCCGAAATCTTCGTCTTGTCATAGTCCTGCCAGCTTGAGCGCGGCAGGGCGAACAGACGCTCACGCTCGGCAAACGAAAGGGCCGGATCGGGGTTCGGATCGATGAAGATGTCGCGATGGTCGAAGGCGGCGATCAGCCTGGTCTGTTTGGACAGCAACATGCCGTTGCCGAAGACGTCGCCCGACATGTCGCCGACGCCGACCGTGGTGAAGGTCTCGCTCTGGATGTCCTTGCCGCGTTCGCGGAAGTGGCGCTTGACCGCTTCCCACGCGCCGCGCGCCGTGATGCCCATGGCCTTGTGGTCGTAACCGACGCTGCCACCCGAGGCGAAGGCGTCGTCGAGCCAGAAGCCGTAGTCGCGCGCCACGCCGTTGGCGATGTCGGAGAAGGTCGCCGTGCCCTTGTCCGCAGCCACGACCAGATAGGGGTCCGGCGCGTCCCAGCACACCACGTCCTTCGGCGCGATGATGCCGCCTTCGGCATCGAGATTATCGGTGATGTCGAGCAGACCCGACAGATACATTTTATAGGCCCGCACGGCTTCGGCGCGGATGGCGTCCGGTGCGCCGCCCGCCGGGAGTTGCTTGGGATAGAAGCCGCCCTTCGAGCCGACCGGCACGATGACCGCGTTCTTCACCTGCTGCGCCTTGACCAGACCCAAGACCTCGGTGCGGAAATCCTCCTTGCGGTCGGACCAGCGCAGGCCACCGCGCGCCACCGGCCCGAAGCGCAGATGCACCCCTTCGACCACCGGCGACCAGACGAAGATTTCGCGGTACGGCTTGGGATCGGGCAGGTCGGCCAGTTCGCGCGAGGCGATCTTGAACGAGATATAACCCTTGTTCTGATAATAGTTGGTGCGCTGGATAGCCCCTATCAGCGCGGCGATCCGGCGCAGCACGCGGTCGTGTTCCAGCGACGACACACCCTGCAACAACATATTGATACGGCCCAGCGCGGCCTCGACTTCGGTTCTGCGCGCCTCTACCGGCGTATCGTTCACGGCAAATTTCAGATCGAACAGATAGACCAGCGCCGCCGCCACGTCGGGGTAGGCGCGCAGGGCCTGCTGTTGCACGATAGCGCTGGGGTCGAGTCCCGACTGAGCGCGGTATTTGCACAGGGCGCGCAACAGGGCAGCCTCGCGCCAGTTCAGACCCAGCAGGGTCAGGGCGTTGAAACCGTCAACCTCGGTTTCGCCCCGCCACAAGGCCATCAGCGCCCCTTCAAAGTCCTCGCGGAAATCGGCAAAGGCGGTCGGGTGTCCGGCGGGCAGTTGCACCACGAACTCGTGCACGAAATGGCGCGGGACGGCGGAGGACTCGATGCGGTGACCGAACTCTTCCAGCGTTTTAAGGCCCATGCGATCCAGTACCGGCAGGATGTCCGACAGCGGGATGGCGTTTTCAGCGCGATCATAGAGTTTGAGCGAAAAACGATCGGTGACGCCTTCGGGCTGCCAGGCGCGCACGGTCAGCGGATGCGCCTCGTCCAGCGCGGCCAGCACGCCGATATCGGTGATGGCCTCGTTGAAACCGTAGCGGTCCTGATAACCGGCGGGCATGGCGCGCGCCCATTTGAGATAGTCGGCGTCAGGCATGCCGGCGTCCAGCGCTTCGTCCTCGACGCGCTGCGCCCAGTCGAGCGTCAGGTCGGTGATGCGGTCTTCGACCTCGGCCAGATTGGGCTCAAAGTGGTCGCCCGGCGTCACGCCGATAATATAGTGGATGCTCGACAGTGAGCCGCCGGTGACGAAGGGATAGAGCGCGCTGACCCGTCCGCCGAAACCTTCGGCCAGCAGCCCGCCGGCGCGCTCCTGCACCGACACATTATAGGTGTCGCGCGGCAGGTAGAGCAGGATGGAGATGAAGCGATCGAACGGGTCGCGGCGGCTGAACAGGCGCACGCGCGGCCGGTCGGAAATGTGCAGCACGCCGCGCGCGATACGCAGCAGGTCGTTTTCATGAATCTGGAACAGTTCGTCGCGCGGATAGGTCTCCAGAATGTTCTTCAGTCGCTTTTCGGCATAGCCACCGTTGTTGAAGCCCAGCCGGCGCGATTCGCTCAGCACGTGCTCGCACTTCTTGCGGATCAGCGGCACTTCAAAGGCCGGGCGATCATAGGCGTCGGAAGTGAACAGGCCGACGAAGCGCGTCTCGCCCGACGGCTTGCCATCGGCACCGTAATGCTTGACCGAGATATAGTCCATATAGACGCGGCGATGGACGCGCGATTTCAGATTACCCTTGGCCACCGTCACCGGCTCGGAGCTTTCGAGATGGCTCAGCAGTTCGCGGCTCAGGATGGCGGGCTCGGACCCACGGCGCAGGATAGCGCGTTTGTCGCGCAATATGCCGTATTCCTCCTGAAACAGGTTCAGCGGCTCTTCGGCGACATAGTCGCCTTCGGCGCTGCGCGGATAGACATAGGTCCGCGCCCCCAGAAAGACGAAGTGGTTTTCCGACACCCAGCGCAGGAAGGCCAGTTCCTCCTGCAACAGAACCTGATCGACCTTCAGCACCGGATGCAGCGACAGGGCTTCGACCGCCGTCATTTCTTCGGCCAGCAGGGCCTGCATGCGTGGGAAGTCGTGGACGGCGGCGCGCAGGTCGGTCAGGGTCGCTTCGATACCGGACAGGATGGCGGCGTGCTTCTCGGCAGGCTGACGCGTCACAAAGACCAGCACCAGCGATTCCGTCACCGCCTTGCCTTCGCCTCGGCGACCTTCGGCGTCGCGCTTCAGGGCGACGATCGGGTGGAACATGGAGCGGACGATCAGGCCCTGATCGATCAGCTCGCCTATCACGCTTTCGACGATGAAGGGCGCGTCCGGCTGCACAATCTCGATGACGTCGTAAAGGCCGCGCACCGGCGTGATGAGCTTCAGCGCCCCGGCCCCGCTGCGCGTCGCCGCGCGATCCCAGGCGGTGGCAAACAGACCACCCATCTCTTCAGGCGTCAGTTCGGGCAGTTCTTCCGGATCGTAGTCCTCAAGACACTGGGTCAGGAAGCTTTGCGCCGCCTCGTCGGCCGGGCCGCCCAGAGCGGCGGCGAAAGCGGTTTCGATGCCGGCGCGGGCGCTTTCAAGCACGGCGTCGAGTTCGGTCGAGAGGCTGAGGTCGTCCATGGGTTCCATCCACTGTGCCCTGATGGCGTCACGCTAAGGGTCACACCTATATAATCGATGAATTATCCGCTGAAACGGCAGACGAAGACAACGTCTTGGGGAAAATAAAGTTTCTGAGGAAACGGAATAAGGTCATGCCCTTAGTGGCCCTTCCAAATGATAAGCCGCCCACCCGGTCTGGCGGGTGGACGGCTTCTTCGGGACACCCTTTATGGGGGGAAGGGCACCCCGGCAATGGCCGCGCGGCTTATGGGGGGAACCGGCGCGGAACCATGACTCATCTCTGAGCTGAGTACATACTAGCACGCACAGGCTCTCACCCCAATCAGGCCTGATCGCGCCGGAATCACTTCTGTGTGAGAGAACCGTGTTCTTTGAGTGTTGTTGCAGCGCATTAGGAAATACCCTTTGCCAAAGCCGCCGCGGAAGTTTTATGCAAAAGGTTCCGACACAGGGTAACGACATGACACAGGGTATAGATATCGGCTTTTCCGCCGAAGGCCGCCAGACGCTTCTGCTTAATCGCGCCAACCGCCACGGCATCGTCGCCGGGGCCACCGGCACGGGCAAGACGGTGACGCTGCAGGTGCTGACCCAGGCCTTTTCCGATGCGGGCGTACCGGTCTTTGCCGCCGATGTGAAGGGCGACCTGTCGGGCATCGCCCTGCCCGGCAATCCGAACGAGAAGCTTCTGGCCCGCGCGCAGGAAATGGGCATCGAGCTTCAGCCCGCCGCCGCCCCGGTCGTCTTCTGGGATCTGTTCGGTCAGAAGGGTCACCCGATCCGCACCACCATATCGGACATGGGGCCGCTGCTGCTGGCGCGCCTGTTTCAGCTCAATGAGGTGCAGGAAGGCGTGCTCAACATCGTCTTCCACGTCGCCGACAAGGAAGGGCTGCTGCTGCTCGACCTGAAAGACCTGCGCGCCATGCTCAGCCACGTGGCCGAACACGCCAAGGAAATCAGCGCCCAATACGGTCAGGTCTCATCCGCCTCGATCGGCGCCATCCAGCGTCAGGTGCTGGCGCTCGAAAGCCAGGGCGGCGAGCAGTTCTTCGGTGAACCGGCCCTGCGTCTCGAAGACCTGATGCGCACCGATATTTCGGGCAAGGGCTATGTCAATGTGCTGGCCGCCGACAAGCTGATCGGCAGCCCCCGCCTCTATTCGACCTTCCTGTTGTGGCTGCTGTCGGAACTGTTCGAGGTCATGCCGGAGGTCGGCGACCCGGAAAAGCCGCGCATGGTCTTCTTCTTCGATGAAGCCCACCTGCTGTTCGATGAAGCGCCTAAACCTCTATTGGAAAAGATCGAGCAGGTGGTGCGCCTGATCCGTTCCAAGGGCGTCGGTATCTATTTCGTCACGCAAAACCCCGCCGATGTGCCGGATTCGGTGCTGGCACAACTCGGCAACCGCATCCAGCACGCCCTGCGCGCCTATACCCCCGCCGAACAGAAGGGCCTGAAAGCCGCGGCGCAGTCCTTCCGACCCAATCCGGCCTTCGACACTATCGAGGCCATTCAGGGTCTGGGCGTCGGTGAAGCCCTGATCTCGGTGCTCGATGAAAAGGCCTCGCCTACCGTCACGGCCAAATCGAAAATCCGCCCGCCCGCCTCGCGCCTTGGGCCGGCAACCGAAGCCGAACGCGCGCAGATCATGGCCAAGTCGCCGGTATCGGGCATGTACGACACGTTGCGCGACCGCGAATCCGCCTTCGAATTGCTGGCCGCCCGCGCGAAAGAGGCCGAAGCCGAGGTCGTCGAGGTCGAAGAAACCCGAACTGTAAAGGTCGAAAAACCCGCTGTTCACAAACCCTCCTCTACCGAAAAGGCTGTGACTTCGGTGGCTGTTTCGGTCATCCGCACCATCGGCGTGACGCTGGGCCGCGAACTGGTGCGCGGTCTGCTGGGCTCGATGAAGAAGCCGACCAGGACGACCCGACGGAGGTAAATTACCCTCTGACCAAGGGATGAAGGACATCATGGTTAACGCTTTTTTACCCGTTCCGGCGGCAAGAGTGGAAACATGGTTGCCCCTCTTCTCGCCCTCATTGCCTGGTCGCTGATTGTCCTCGTCTGGCTCTATGCCCGGCGCATACCGGCCATGCTCAATATGGGGCAGGATTTTCAGCTCTTCGCCGATAAGCGCAACATGTTCCGCCTGCCCGCCGATGTGCGCGCTGTGGCCGACAACTACACGCATCTGACCGAGCAACCGACGCTGTTCTATGCGCTGTGTCTGGGGATACAGGTGTCCGGTCTGGCCGATCAGTTGTTCGTGGTGCTGGCGTGGATCTACGTGTTGCTGCGCGTCGTCCATAGTCTGGTGCAGGGCATCGGCAACCACGTCATCCTGCGCTTCTGCGTTTTCGCCGCCGGGACGGGAATACTGGCCTATATGACGTTGCGGGCCATTCGGTTGGTGCTGGATTTCTAACCCAAATCATTCCTCCCCAGCATAGCCAGGGAGGAATAGGCTTTTACTCCGCCGGCACGATCCGCCACAGGCGCAGCTTGTGCTTGACCCGCCCGGCTTCACGGCCTGCGCGGTCGCCATGCCCCATGTAGAGGTCGGCGCGGATTTGCCCGCGGATAGCCCCGCCGGTATCGAGCGCGGCCACCATGCGGTGATAGGTCGGAAACGCGCCGCTCAGAGTTCCGGCATCGGCATCGACCCAGTACAGATCGCCATAGCTATGGAAGGATGGATCGACGGCGATGGCCGCGCCCGCTGGCAAGGGGACAGCCGCCGCCCCCAAAGGCTCCATCTTCGTCATATCAATAGAAAAGAAGGCATAGCGCGGGTTCTGGTTCATCACCTCCTGCGCCACCGGCCCGCGATTGTCGGCCAGCCACCGACGGATATTCTCGCCGGAGGTCTGTTCCTTTTTCAGCAGGCCGCGCTCGGTCAGGGTCTTGGCGATACCGACGAATGGTAAGCCATTATCGGCGGCGTAGGCGGCCATAAACCGCGTGCCGTCATCCAGCGTCAGATAGCCCGACCCTTGAATCTGCATGAAGAAATAGTCTTCCGGCCGCATATAGTAGGCCGGACCGGTCACCGGCTGGGCCTCAATTTCGGCGCGGGTATAGTAGGGCACGTACAACTCGCCCACCCGGCGCGCCGCAAAGCGCTTGCCCGCAGGTTGCGGCGGTGTCAGCAAGGCCCCATCCACCAGCACCAGATCGGCGGGTTTTGTGCGCACAGGCTGGGAAAACTCCGCCGACGGCGTCGTGGTTGCCGCGTATTCCGGCACGAAATAGGCCGTCAGCAACCCCTCGCCTTCGATCCGCTGCACACGAAAACGCGTCTCCAGCCAGCCCTTGATTTCATCCGGCTGTTCGAAGGCCTTAGCCTTCAACTCGCCGCAGACCTTTGCGTACTGCCGGCCCTGACGATAGGCGCAGGCCCCTCGCACGGCTTCGAGCGCGATAAAGGGGTCGGTTTCATCCCAGCCGGGCAAGACAGACAGACTCTGCGACGGCCGCGTCGGCAGGGGCTCGGTCGGTAGCGGCGCGGGAACGGGTTGCGGTTGGGTGCCTGTGGGGGGCACGGGCGTCGGACCCACCGGCGGTTTCGGCGTCTCGACGCAGGCGACAAGCGTCAGCGCCGCAGCCGAGACGCAGCCATAAGCGAAAGCGCGCCGCCAGACGGCGGCCTGTGCCCCTGCCCTCCCCGTCAGGCTCATGCCTTGGCGGCCTCGACGCGGGACAGAATCCACGGATTGTTCGGCGATTTCAGATTCTTCTGGAAGGTCCAGAATTCCGCCGTACGACGGTGAGCCTTTTTCACCTCGCCGCCTTCCGGGTCGGGCATTTCGTACAGCAGTTCCGACAGGAAGCGCACGCGCACCGACGCCTTGTCGTCCTTGAGGTCGATCTGGTCGAGGTCGGTCTTGGGCGCCTCGACAAAGGTGACCGCCATCGACTTCTGTTCACCGCGTGCTTCGATCGACTTGGCGAAGACGCCATAGACGCTATCGGACAAACGGTCTTTCAGCCCTTCGATCTCCCCACGATTGAAGGCCAGCACGATCTGCTCATAGGCTTCGCGCGCCTTTTCGACGAAATTGATCTCGTTGAAGTGGCTGTCGCGCGCCTTCAACGCATCGAGATTGGGCAGCTTGAAGCGTTCCGGCGGCTTCGGCTCCTGACTGGGGCGGTTAAACGGGCCTTCGTTATTATCATCCGTCTTGGGCACGGCCGGCTTGTCCTCGGCCTTGAACCCGACACGGCGACCCAGCACGTTGTAGAGCTGAAACAGCACGACCACGGCGATCAAGGCCAGAATCAGCAGGTCCCAGGGCATCAAACGTCTCCGAACAGGGGTACAACAAAGTGTAATCTTCCCTATATAGGCAAAGTTCAGGTAAACGGAACCATTCGTTTGATTGCCAATCGATTTTGTGCGTGCTAGGGCCGTTCCCAACCTGTTTTCCAAGCGGATATTTATACATCTCCCGGAGTTTTTGAGTTTATGGCTGACGATTCGATTCCCGCCGAGAACGGCGCCAACCCGGCCACCGAAGCGCAAGGCGGCCCCCTGCCCGCCAATATGCAGGTCATGGCCCAGTTCATCCGCGACTTCTCGTTCGAAAATCCGCGCGCGCCGAACTCGCTGCGCATGGATCAGCGCCCGGAAATCGACATGGGCGTGGAAATGAACGCCAAGGGCCGCCCCGACGGCTTGTTTGAAGTCGATCTGAAGCTGTCGGTCAAGGCGTCGAACCCCGAAGGCCCGATGTTCGCGATCGAACTGGTTTACGGCGGTCTGTTCCAACTGGCCGGCGTGCCGCAAGCGGCTATCGAGCCGACCCTGCTGGTCGAATGCCCGCGCTACCTCTTCCCGTTCGCCCGCCGCATCATCGCCGATGCGACCTCGGACGGCGGCTTCTTCCCGCCCTTCTTCGTAGAGCCGATCGATTTCGCCGCGCTCTACATGCAGCAGAAGGGACAGATCGGCGAAACCGCCGGTCAGGCGTAAGCCTTACGACTTTTAAGAAAAAAGCCCGCAGTCGGATGGCTGCGGGCTTTTTTTATTGCGCCGTATAGCCCCACATATTCTTGTCTTTGAGGAATTTAAGACAGAAGGCCATGTGCGCCTCCGCCTCTTCCGGATGGATATGCGAGGGCAGAGGCCGCGGACGATGGCCGTGGTTCATCACGCGGATTTCCGTACCGTCCTCGGAGACCATGCCGTGCATCTTGAGATCAAGGCCGCGTTCCTTGCCGCCCGATAGTTCCAGGTACACGCTGGCCAGCAGACGCGCATCGAGCAAGGCGCCGTGCTTGTCGCGCTCAGCCAGCGAAATATTGTAGCGCTTGCACAGGGCATCCAGCGAATTGGCCATGCCCGGAAACTTGTAGCGCGCCAGTTCCAGCGTATCGATCCAGCGGTCCGGATCGGTCGGCTCCATGCGCAGGCGCTCCAGCTCCATATTGATAAAGCCGCGGTCGAACGACGCATTGTGCGCGATCAACGGCGCATCCCCGATGAAGTCGACAAAGGCCTGAGCCAGTTCGGCGAATTTCGGCTTGTCGGCCACCATCTCGTCGGTGATGCCGTGGACGCGGATGGCGTCCGGCTCGATCAGCCGTTCCGGATTGAAATAGTAGTGAAAGGTCTTGCCCGTGGGCAGCAGGTCGTCGATTTCGATGCAGCCGACTTCGATCAGGCGGTGCCCTTTTTTCGGGTCAATGCCGGTGGTTTCCGTATCGAGGACAATCTGACGCATGGTCGCGATTTGACTCCCGTTCGCCGGTATTGTCCAGAGTCAGGCGCTACGCAGGGTCTGGATAATCTCGCGCACCTGTTGACGATTGGCGTCGAGGCTATGCGAGGTGTCGATGACAAAATCGGCGCGGGCACGTTTTTCGATGTCGGGCACCTGCTGCCTGAGGATATCGGCGAATTTCTCCGACGTCATGCCGGGCCGGGCCAGCACGCGTGCGGCCTGAACTTCCGATGGGGCCGATACCACCAGAACCTTGTCAAAGGTCTTGTCCGCGCCGGTTTCAAAGAGAAGAGGGATGTCAGACAAGGTGAGGGGGGTGCCGGCTGCTGCGTGCTGTTCCAAAAAGCCTTCACGGTCAGCTACCGTTGCCGGATGGACAATGGCGTTAAGCAGAGGAAATTTCTCAGGGTTTGACTTGAGAATAAGCGAGAGCTTGGCGCGATCCACGGCTCCGTCGGTCAGGACGTCGCCAAACGCTTCAGCGAGCGCTGTCTGGAGCGGTTCAGAACCGGCATAGAGCCGGTGCACCGTCTCATCGGCATCCCAAACCGGTACGCCTTCGTCGGCGAACATCCTGGCAATGGTCGACTTACCCATGCCGATAGAGCCGGTGAGACCCAGACGGATCACGTCGTCTCACCCAAAAAATCCAACGCCAAAGCGCGCACGTCGCACATCGCATCCGGTGCAACGCCATAAAAGGCTTCGAACGACGGGCGGGCCTGTTCGATCAGCATCATCAGACCGTCGACGGTTTTCAAACCGCGCGCTTCGGCAGCCTGAAGCCAGTTGGTTTTCAGCGGTCGATAGGTCATATCCATGGCCGTCGTCGACGGATCGAGCGCATCGAACAAGGGCAGGGGACCACCGGAGGCGGCATTGATCACCGCCACCGAACCGGCAAACGCGCGGTCGATATCGCTCAGGGCATAGGCGCTGACGCCATCCTTGAAGGCAAAAACGATCTCTTCGGCGCGGGCCACGGTGCGGTTGACGACACGCACATCGGTGCAACCCTGATCCAGAAGAGCCGCAACCACCGCTCGCGAGGCTCCGCCGGCGCCCAGAAGCGTGACAGCACCTGCGGTCAGATCGCAATCGGGCGCCTGAATGCGGAAAGCCTGGATCAGGCCGGGCCCGTCGGTGGAATCGGCATGAACGCTGCCGTCCTCATCGAAGGTCAGGAGGTTGGCCGAACCGCAGCGGCGCGCCAGATCGGTCGGGGTGTCGGCCAGCTTCAACGCCAGTTCCTTGAACGGCGCGGTCACGTTGAGACCCTTGATGCCATTGGTTCGGCACGACAGAACCAGTCGCTCGAACGCATGATCATCGACGGGCGCGAACGGCGCATAGACGCCATTCAGGCCCATATGCCTCAGCCAGGCCGTATGCAGGAAAGGGGATAGCGATTGACGGATCGGCTGACCGACCACGCCGGCGACCAGCGCCGCGCCTGTGGGGAGCGTATTCATGCGGGCACCACCTCATAATGGCGTAACTGGGCTAATAGCGGGAGTAAAGGCAGGCCCAGAACGGTGAAATAATCTCCCCGGATGGCATCGAACAAATGCACACCATGGGCTTCGAGCATGTAGCAACCCACGCTGGACAAAATCTCTTCACCAGCCATGTCGATATAACGGGCGATAAAATCTTCGCTGAGACGACGCACCGCTAAATCCGCCGTATCCGCGTGAGACCACAGAAGCTGACCCTCCTGCGCCACCGCTACGGCAGAGTGCAGATAGTGTGTCTTGCCGGAGAACCGACGCAGAAGATCGGCCGCATCGGCCAGAGATTTCTGCTTTGAAATCAGTTCCCTATCGAGTTCCAAAACTGAATCCGCGCCGATGACCAGACCCGTCTGTCCGCGCGAAACGTGCAGCGCCTTTTCCTGCGCCAGTTTCAGGGCCACAGCCTTGGGCGTGAAGCCGCGGAACAGGCAATCGTCCTTGATCCGGTCTTCGTCGATATCGGCCGGAATCCTGATGTAGCTCAGGCCGCAATTGGTGAGCAGGGTGGCGCGGATTTTCGAGCCGGAAGCGAGGATCAGGGCAGGGGGAACGGATTGGGTCATGGGCGTCTTTTGCGGCGAAGCCGCTTTAATAGCTTGAGTGAAAACGCGCAGAGCTTTTTCCGATTTGGAATTTTCAGTCAATACATACTTGGTTTCGGGGTGCAGGGGTCCCTGACCCCTGCGTCTTAAATCCTTAATATCAAATCCCGCCCAGACGTCCCGTTCGCTTCTCATGCAGGAAGCTGATAATCGCGGCCGACGTCTCTTCGACGCTGCGGCGCGTCACATCGATAACCGGCCAGCCCTTGCGCTCGAACAATCTGCGCGCGGCGATGATTTCCTCGCGCACGGCTTCGGCATCGGTATAGGTGGTGGGCCGATCGTCGGCGGCGATGCTGAGGATACGGGCTTTGCGTATCTGCACCAGACGGTCCGGCGATGCGATCAGGCCGACGATCAGCGGCTCGGTCAGTTCATCCAGTTCCGGAGGCAGGGCCTGACCCGGCACGAGGGGGATGTTGGCCGCCTTATAGCCGCGGTGCGCCAGATAGATGCAGGTCGGCGTCTTTGAGGTGCGCGACACGCCGATGAGGATGATTTCCGCATGACGCAGTTTGTCCGCCAAAGCGCCATCGTCGTGGGCGATGGCATAGTTGAGCGCTTCGATACGGTCGAAATAGTCGCTGTCGAGATTGTGCTGAGCGCCGGACTTCTTGGAAAATTCCGCCGCACCGAGATAGCGTGAATAGGCCAGAACCACAGAATCAAGGACGCCGATGGTCGGGATATCGCGCTCGCGGCAGAAACTTTCCAGCTTCTGACGCAGTTCGGCATCTACCAGGGTGTGCAGCACGATACCGGGATAGGTCTCGATCTCGGTCAGGGCGCGGTCCATCTGCTTGTCCGAGCGGATCAGCACATAGATATGTTCGATGGGGAAGATGCCCTCAAAGCGCGCGGCTGCGGCCTTGGCCAGGGCGTTAAGGGTTTCACCGGTGGAGTCGGACACCAGATGAACGTGAAAATGGATGCCGATTTTCGCGCCGGACGTGGTCATGAAATTTATCTGTGCACGCTTTCTGGGGAAAAGCTGAGGATGTTTCCGTCTCAATCGGGATAAACCTTCGCCGTCGCGCTGCCAACCCGCCACAGCGGGGAAAAGGCGAAAAACCCGGGCGAGTCACGCACTGTTTTTCCCCATCCGGACGCATCGGTGACTCCTTTGTGACGGCTTTGTGTGTAAATCTTAATGAAAATTTAACAGTGAATGGCTTTAGCCCAAAGGCGTTAGGATTTTCTTAATCATTGTTAGCATTTGGTTAATTATCCCGGATTCCCACAGGCTGTTAAATCTTAAAAATTCATTAACGCCCGCCTGTGAAAAGGCCGGGAAAAGCGATCCTCGCCTTTGTGCCCTGCGACGTTTTTCCGCACCTTCCACGCCTTAACTACCCCTTCTATCTTTCTAAAAACCTTTTAGAGGGATTGAGAGAAATCCGTCCGAAGCCTATGGATTGACTCATGACCTCCAAGCCTTCATCCATAGTTTCGGTCCTTCAGGGACAGACGCTGAAAACCCCGCCCGTCTGGTTCATGCGTCAGGCGGGGCGTCACCTGCCCGAATATCGTGAGCTGCGCGCCACGACCCCTGATTTTCTCAGCTTTTGCCTGAACCCCGAAAAGGCCGCCGAAGCCACGCTTCAACCGGTCAGGCGTTACGGCATGGATGGGGCGATCCTGTTTTCCGACATTCTGGTCATCCCGATGGCTCTGGGTCAGGATGTGCGTTTTGAAGCGGGTGAGGGACCTGTTCTTGGCGAATTGCCGGCCATAGCGCAGATGGCCGATCTGGCGGGCTCGGCAGGGGAAGCCTTGTCCAAGGTCGGAGAGACCCTGACCATCCTGCGTTCGGAATTGCCGAAAGAGGTCACGCTTCTGGGCTTCTGCGGCGGCCCATGGACGGTGATGACCTATATGCTGAACGGTCGAAAGGCGCACGACCGGTCGTTGATCCGCGCCTTCGTCTATGAGCAGCCGGCATTGGTGGCGCAGGTCATGGACGTGGTGATCGAGGCGTCGGCGCAATATCTGAAAATGCAGGCCGACGCCGGTGCTCAGGTGCTGAAAATCTTCGAAAGCTGGGCCGAGGGCTTCCCCGATCCGTTGTTCGATCAACTGGTCATCGAACCGCATCAGCGGCTGGTCGGACGGGTGCGCGAACTGGGCGTGACCCTGCCTATTATAGGCTTTCCGCGCGGGGCCGAAGCGCGCTGCATGGACTATGCCGAACAGGTCGACGTGCAGGGCATGGCGCTCGGCACGGCGACGCCGCTGAAGCTGGGTCAGATTATCCAGAAAAAGCTGCCGATCCAGGGCGCGCTCGATCCGGTTGTACTGCGGTCGGGGGGGCCGGCATTGGACGATATGGTGCTGAAAATGAAATCTGCCTGGGGGCAGGGGCCGTATATTTTTAATCTGGGGCATGGCATCTTCCCCGACACCCCGATCGCTCATGTCGAGCGTGTATTGCATCTCATAAGAAGCTGATGAAAAAAGTCGCTGTCGTTCTGTTCAATCTCGGCGGGCCCCTGACCCAGGCCGATGTCAAACCGTTTCTCAATAACCTCTTCAGCGACAAATATATTATCGGCCTCCCGGCGCCGTTGCGGCAGATGGTGGCGCGCCTGATTTCGTCGCGCCGCGAAACCTCAGCTCAGGCCAATTACCGCCTGATGGGGGGCGGTTCACCCATCGTTAAGGAAACCGAGGCGCAGGCGGACGCCCTGAGCAGCCATCTGTCGAAAACCGTCAAGGATCTGGAGTTCAAGATCTTTATCGGGATGCGCTACTGGCACCCGTTTATCGAAGACGCGGTGAAGGCCGTTGAGGCTTGGGAACCGGATCAGGTGGTGGCCCTGCCGCTCTATCCGCAGTTTTCGACCACTACCACCCTGTCTTCGTTTGTGACCTTCAAAAAGGCTTACAAGGGGACAGCCCCCGTCAAATATCTGTGCTGCTACCCGCAAAATCCGGCCTTTGCCAAGGCTTATGCCGACTTGATCCGTGAAAAGCTGTCGGGTCTGAGCGGTCTTAAAGATTATCGCCTTCTGTTTTCAGCGCATGGCCTGCCGGAAAAGATCATCAAGAAGGGCGACCCGTATCAGGCGCAGGTTGAGGCCAGTGTGGCGGCCATCATGGAGCAGGTGGGCCTGCAGATTGACCATGTCGTCTGCTATCAAAGCCGGGTCGGGCCGTTGAAATGGATCGGGCCTTCGACCGATGAAACGATTATCGATACCATTAAGGGCGGAAAGTCACCGGTCGTCGTGCCGGTGGCCTTTGTGTCTGAACATATTGAAACCCTGGTCGAGTTGGATATCGAATATAAACACCTTGCCGACGAGCATGGCGCGAAGGACTATCTGCGGGTGCCGGTTGTAGGTATAGAGCCGCTGTTTATCCGCGCGCTGGGGGACGAGGTGCTGCGCGCCATAGGCTCGGAAGCCAGCGTCATGGCCGATTACGCCTGCGACGCCTGTCACGGGCAATGCCCCAAACGGAAGGGCTTTTGAAGATGAACCATTACGACCTGCTGCGCGGATTGCACATACTGGCCGTCATCGCCTGGATGGCCGGCCTGCTCTATCTGCCACGTCTGTTCGTCTATCACATCCAGAACCGCGACAAGCCGGAGGTGGTTGCGATCTTCACAACGATGGAAACCAAGCTGATGAAGATCATCATGAACCCGGCCATGATCATGGCGTGGGTTTTCGGTGCGGGTCTGATCTGGTCCAATGTGCAGGATCGCTTCGGCTGGAAGTTTTTCTATGAACCGTGGTTTGTGGTGAAGATGGCCGGTATCGTCGCCATCACTGGCTGGCATCACATGCTGCTGGCTAATATGAACAAGCTTCAGCGCGGTGAGGACATCGGCTCGGAAAAGAAGTGGCGTATGATGAACGAGGTGCCTTTCATCATCGCTATCGTCATGGTCATCGCCGTGACGACCGAGATGTTTACGATTTAATCTTCTCGCCATGTCCAAGGCATGCGGAGGAGAAACTCAGTTTCCCTTGACCTTTTCGCGTTTGGGTGTATCTCTCAGAGCCGATGTGCGCGCCGAACGGGTTTCAAGTCGCGCATCTTACGGCCCCACGGTTCTCGTGGTTTCAAGGCCTCCCCCAATTTTTCATACAGCGTGACAGCGCTGGTTTAATAGACAGGCATTGCCTAATCCATTGACTTTGTTAATTAAGTCGATGCGTAGCATATCGCAATCAGAGACCTCCCTCCCATGTCCGAAGACAACGAAATCGAATACGACACCACGCTGGAAGACGCTTCCGAAGAGGAAAACGGCGTCGAGAACGGCGATGAAGAGTCGGAAAACCCCAATCAGGAAAAACTGTCGCTTCAGGAACTGAAGGATAAGTCGCCGGCCGACCTGCTGGCCTTCGCCGAACAGATCGGGGTCGAAAACGCCGCCTCCATGCGCATGCAGGACCTGATGTTCGCGGTGCTGAAGACGCTGGCCGAAGAAGGCGTGGAAATCACCGGTTCCGGCGTCATCGAAGTGTTGCAGGACGGTTTCGGTTTCCTGCGCTCGCCTGAAGCCAACTACCTGCCCGGCCCTGACGACATCTACGTCACGCCGCAGCAGATACGCCGCCATGCCCTTCGCACTGGCGACACGGTCGAAGGCCCGATCCGTTCCCCGCGCGAAGGTGAGCGTTATTTCGCGCTGTCGAAGATCAAGACGATCAATTTCGAAGACCCCGAAGCCATCCGCCACAAGGTCCATTTCGACAACCTGACGCCGCTCTATCCCGAAGAGCGGCTGAAAATGGAAATCGAAGACCCGACGCTGAAGGACCGTTCAGGCCGCATCATCGATATCGTCGCCCCGTTGGGTAAGGGTCAGCGCTGCCTGATCGTCGCCCCGCCGCGCGTCGGCAAAACGGTGATGCTGCAAAACATTGCACGTTCGATCGCCGCCAACCATCCGGAATGCTATCTGATGGTGCTGCTGATCGACGAACGCCCGGAAGAAGTGACCGATATGCAGCGCACCGTGCGCGGCGAAGTCATCTCCTCGACCTTCGATGAGCCGGCCACCCGTCACGTACAGGTCGCGGAAATGGTCATCGAAAAGGCCAAGCGTCTGGTTGAGCATAAGCGCGACGTCGTCATCCTGCTCGACTCGATCACGCGTCTGGGCCGTGCCTACAACACGGTTGTGCCTTCGTCGGGTAAGGTGCTGACCGGTGGTGTCGACGCCAACGCCCTGCAGCGCCCCAAGCGCTTCTTCGGCGCCGCGCGTAATATCGAGGAAGGCGGCTCGCTGACCATTATCGCCACGGCGCTGATCGATACCGGTTCGCGCATGGACGAAGTGATCTTCGAAGAATTCAAGGGCACCGGCAACTCGGAAATCGTCTTGGACCGCAAGGTCGCCGACAAGCGCGTCTTCCCGGCCATGGACATCCTCAAGTCGGGCACGCGTAAGGAAGACCTGCTGGTCGACAAGTCGGACCTGCAAAAGACCTACGTCCTGCGTCGTATCCTTAACCCGATGGGGGCCCAGGACGCCATCGAGTTCCTTATCGACAAGTTGCGTCAGACGAAGAACAACGGCGAATTCTTCCAGAGCATGAACACGTAACGCGCATTGTCCTTACCAAATCAGGCAGGGCGCTGGCATTGTTTTTAGCGGGGCCGGAGTAATCCGGCCCCGTTGTCTTAGGAGTTCCTAATGAAGGTCACTTTCGATATCGAATGCACGCCACAAGAGGCTCGCGCCTTTTTGGGTCTGCCCAATGTCGAGCCGCTGAACGAATATATGGTCGAGCAGATGAAGGGCCGCGTCGAACAGAATATCCAGTCGATGCAACCGGAAGAAATCCTCAAGACCTGGTCGAGCTTCGGCGTACAGGCGCAGGATCAGTTCCTCAAGCTGATGCAGTCCGCCGCGACGGCGAGCATGGGCGGCTTTTCGCCTAAAAAATAGTGTTTCACGTGAAACAGACCATCTTCGCACTGGCTTCGGCGCAAGGTCGCGCCGGCGTGTCGATTATCCGCGTTTCCGGGCCGGATGCGGCACCTACGATTGAAGCGCTATTAGGTCGTTTGCCCAAGCCCCGCTACGCCTCGCTTGGCCGCTTGACCTATGCCGGTGAACTGATCGATCAGGCGCTGGTCCTGTGGTTCAAAGGCCCTAACAGTTTTACCGGTGAAGACTGCGCGGAGTTTCATATTCACGGTTCGCGCGCCGTGCTGGAACGGCTCTATGCGGTCTTTCGTGAGCGCGGTCTGCGTCCTGCCGAGCCCGGAGAGTTTTCGCGTCGGGCCTTTGAAAATGGCAAGCTGGACCTGACCCAGGCCGAGGCTATTTCCGATCTGGTCGAGGCGGAATCCGAGGCGCAGCGGCGTCAGGCCCTGATGCAACTCGAAGGCGGGTTCCGCGATCGCTATGCGCAATGGCGCGATGCCCTGATCAAGGTTCTGGCCCATATAGAGGCCATTGTCGACTTTCCCGACGAAGACATTCCCGAACACCTCAGTGACCGTATCGTCGGGGACATCATCGCGCTGAAATCCGAAGTGGGTGACGCCATTTCGGATTCGCGTCGTGGCCAGCAGATCCGCGAAGGCTATCGCATCGCCATCATGGGCAAGCCTAATGCCGGCAAGTCGAGCCTGTTCAATGCGCTGCTGCAAACCGATGCGGCCATTGTTACACCGATCGCGGGCACGACGCGCGACGTGATCGAGTCCCATATTCGTATCGGGCCCTATTCGGCGCTGATCTATGACACGGCCGGACTACGTGAAACCCAAGACCTGGTCGAGTCCGAAGGCATTCGACGCGCGAAGGCGAGGGGACAATCGGCGGATTTGCGTCTGTGGGTAATCGATGTTTCGACCACGTCGGATGAAGACCTGTCGGCCATGCAGCCTGGCGACTATGTGATCCTCAATAAAACGGATCAGGCGTCGGTGGAATCCCTTGCTGCGTTTAAGGTCGCGTTTACAGACAAAAAGGTCCGTCTGCTGGAAACCAGCCTGACCAAAGGCGAGGGGGTCGAAACTATTCTGACCGCGCTGGAAGCCGATCTTGAATCGGCATTGTCGCTGAGCACCTTCCCGGCGGCGACGCGTGAACGGCATATGGAACGTCTGCGTGACGTTGACTCCTGTCTGGACCGCGCGCTCGGCATCGGCTTCGGTACGCCGGAATTGATAGCCGAGGATGTGCGTCAGGCTCTAGCGGCCTTCGATGCGCTGTTCGGCCGCACAGACGTTGAACAGATTTTGGATCATATCTTCTCCAGCTTCTGCATCGGGAAATGATCCCCTCCCTGTTGCGTAGCAATGGGGAGGTGGCGGCGAGCATTGCGAGACGACGGAGGGGGATAACTCGGTAATAACAAAGGGCACAATCCTTTGAAATTTCTGTGCCATCCCCCTCCGTCATTTTTCGCCCACGCTTAAAATGCCACCTCCCCATCGCTTCGCGATAGGGAGGAGATACAGCAGAGTGTTTCACGTGAAACACTCATAACGGTAAAATTAACACTTCTCGATTCGACCGGTCGAGTGCGATCTGCTATAGGCAGCGCTCATTCTTTTTCCTGACAGGTTGAACCCTTCATGACCCAGTTCTGGGATGTCATTGTCGTCGGTGGTGGTCACGCAGGCGCGGAAGCGGCCGCGGCCTCCGCGCGCATGGGCGCAAAGACCCTGCTGTTGACGCACAAGGTCGAGACCCTCGGCGAAATGTCGTGCAATCCGGCTATCGGCGGTCTGGGTAAGGGGCATCTGGTTCGTGAAATCGATGCGTTGGATGGGGTCATGGGCCGCATGGCCGACATCGGCGGTATCCAGTTCAAGATGCTTAACCGCTCCAAGGGCCCGGCGGTGCGGGGCCCGCGGGCTCAGATCGATCGCAAGCTCTATCGTGAGGCCATGCAGGTCGAGTTGAAGGCCACGGAGAATCTGAACATTATTGCGGCGGCGGTCGAAGACCTTATCCTCGACGGCGATACAGTTGTGGGCGCGGTCGATGCACAGGGCGTCGAATATCGCTCCAAGGCTGTAGTGCTGACGACCGGTACCTTCCTGCGCGGCATCATCCATATCGGTGAAAAGCGTATGGCGGCCGGCCGTTTCGGCGACGAACCCGCCAATGGTCTGGGGCAGCGTCTCTATGATCTGAAGCTCGATATGGGCCGTCTGAAGACCGGCACGCCCGCACGTCTCGACGGCAAGACGATCAACTGGGACATCCTCGAAAAGCAGGAGGGCGATGCGGTTCCCACGCCGTTTTCCACCCTGAACGCCCGCATCGACCGCCCGCAGATAGCCTGCGGCATCACTTACACTAATGCCGAGACGCACCGCATCATTCAGGAGCGGATTACCGAGTCGGCGGTCTATGGTGGCCACCTGTCCGGACGCGGCCCACGCTATTGCCCTTCGATCGAAGACAAGGTGGTGCGCTTCTCGGACAAGGACAGCCATCAGGTGTTTCTGGAGCCTGAGGGCTATGACGACGACACCGTCTATCCGAACGGCATTTCGACCAGCGTTTCAGAGGCGACGCAGGAGGCGTTTTTGCGCACTATTCGCGGGCTGGAAAACGTGACCATCAAGCGTTACGCCTACGCCATTGAATATGACTATGTCGATCCGCGCGAACTCTATCCGACGCTGGAACTGAAGCGTCTGCCGGGTTTGTTCCTGGCGGGGCAGATCAACGGCACGACCGGCTATGAAGAGGCCGGGGCGCAGGGTCTGATGGCGGGTCTCAATGCGGCGGCGCGGGCAGGGGGCATCAGCCCCTTGGTGCTGGGTCGGGACGAGGCCTATATCGGCGTAATGATCGACGATCTGGTGACCAAGGGCGTCACCGAGCCCTATCGTATGTTCACCAGCCGAGCCGAGTTCCGCCTCAAGCTGCGTGCCGATAATGCCGATCAGCGTCTGTCGGACATCGCCTTGAAGGTCGGCCTGATGGGCGAGCGTCGCAAGGCGCACTGGTTGGAGAAGAAGCGGGCTTTGGCCGAGGCGCGTCAGCGCGCGGACGAACTGAAGTTGACGCCGAACGAAGCCAATGCGCTGGGTATCCGCGTCAATGCCGATGGTCAGAAGCGCAGCCTTCTGCAACTCCTGTCCTACGACACCTGCTCGCGGGACAAGATCGAAGCCGCCTGGCCGGAAGTTAAAGACTGGTCCGAAACCCTGTTTGAGCAGATCGAAATCGACGCCCTCTATTCCGGCTATCTCGGCCGTCAGGCCGCGGAGATCGACGCCTTCCGTAAGGACGAAAATCTGGCGCTCCCTGAAGACCTCGACTACGCCGCCGTAGGGGGTCTGTCGAACGAAGCGAAGGAGAAACTGGGCCGGGTCAGACCGCTGACCCTCGGTCAGGCCCGCCGCATCGAAGGTATGACTCCGGGCGCTTTGACGGCGCTGCTGTTCCACGTGCGTAACCTCAAGAAGGGCGCGGCGTAATGTCATCTGCCGAGTATGGCGAGCGCAGCCCGAAAAGTGGGGACCGGTTTTCGGACCCGGCTGCGCGACCTCAACCAATGTCGCCGCAAGAGATGGCGTCGCATCTGATGTTTCACGTGAAACACGAAGCTTTCGAAGACCTGACGCGCTTCGGGACTATTCTCGCTGAACGCAATGAGGTGATGAATCTCGTCGGACCGGCGACTATCCCCCATTATTGGTCGCGTCACGTCCTTGATTCCGCACAATTGCTCAACCATGCACCCGACGCCAAGCTCTGGGCAGACCTTGGGGCGGGGGCGGGTTTTCCCGGTGTCGTGCTGGCCATACTCGTTAAACACATGTCCACAGATTCAGGTGAAACACCCACAGACCGCCGGGTGTTTCTCATCGACTCTCTGGCCAAGCGCTGTCGCTTTTTAGGCGAAGTTGTGCGAGAGTTGGACCTGCCGGCGACGGTGATCAACGACCGGGCGGAGAATGTTTCGCTGAAGGTCGATGTGGTCACCGCCCGCGCCATGGCCCCGCTGCCGAAGCTGATCGGGTTTGCCGAAAGCTTCTTCCGCAAAGGCGCCGAGGGCTGGCTGCTGAAAGGCGAAAGCGTCGAGGCGGAAATCGCCGAAGCGCAAAAGGGCTGGGCCTTTCAGTCGGAGCTGTTCACGTCTTTGAGCGACCCACGTGGTCGCGTCCTGCATATTCGGAGCGTTCGCCGTGCCAGATAGTTTCCCCCCGCACCCCATGCCCCGCGTCCTGGCGGTGTCCAATCAGAAGGGCGGGGTGGGTAAGACCACGACGGCGATCAATCTCGGCACCGCTCTGGCGGCGGTGGGTGAAACCGTTCTGATCATCGATATGGACCCGCAGGGCAATGCCTCGACGGGTCTGGGTGTGCCGCGTTCGGCGCGCACCACCACCATCTACGACGTCATTGTCGATCAGCAGCCCATTGGCGAATGCGCTGTCAAAACCTCGGTGCCAGGTCTGTACATCATCCCGTCCGATCCCGATCTGTCCGGTGTCGAGATCGAACTGGGTCAGGCCGACCGCCGTTCCTATCGTCTGCGCGATGCGCTGGAGCATCAGGCGCAGGTCGGTGAACTGGCCTATTCCTACGTGCTGATCGATTGTCCGCCATCGCTGAACCTGCTGACCATCAACGCCATGAGCGCCGCCGATGCCGTGCTGGTGCCGCTGCAATGCGAGTTCTTCGCGCTGGAAGGCCTGTCGCAATTGATGCGCACCATCGATCTGGTCAAGGGCTCGCTCAATCCGAAGCTTGAACTTCAGGGCATCGTCCTGACCATGTTCGACCGTCGCAACGCCCTGTCGGGCCATGTGGCCAAGGACGTGCGTTCGCACTTCGGCGAGAAGGTCTATGAGACGGTAATCCCGCGCAATGTGCGCGTGTCCGAAGCGCCGTCCTTCGGCAAGCCGGCTCTGATCTACGATCTGAAATGCACGGGTTCGCAGGCCTATCTGAAACTGGCTCGCGAAGTCGTCCAACGTGAAAAAGTGCGCCGCGCGGCTGCCTGACGAAAACGGAACTTAATATGTCTGAGAAACAAAGAGGTCTGGGCCGCGGCCTGTCGGCGTTGTTGAGCGACAATCAGGGGCCGGTGCCCATCGCTACTGCCGATGGCAAGCCTGCGGCTACGCTGGAAAAGCCGATCGAGCTTTTGCAGCGCAATCCGGATCAGCCGCGTCGGTTCTTCTCCGAAACCGAGATCGACGACCTCAGCGCCTCAATCAAGGAGAAGGGCGTGCTGTCGCCCATCCTCGTGCGTCCGCTGCCTGGCAACACACAGCAGTTTCAGATCATTGCCGGTGAACGCCGCTGGCGCGCGGCGCAAAAGGCGGGTCTGAAGACCGTGCCGGTGATCGTGCGCGAACTGGACGATCTTGAGGTGCTGGAAATCGGCATCATCGAAAACGTGCAGCGCGAAGACCTCAACCCCATCGAAGAGGCTCGCGCCTATAAGGTCCTGATGGAGCGCTTCGGCCGCACGCAAGACGCGGTGGCGCAGGTGGTGTCGAAATCGCGCAGCCACATCGCCAATATGATGCGCCTGCTGGGCCTGCCTGAAAGCATTCAGGATCACGTCATCCACGGCCGCCTGAGCGCCGGCCACGCCCGCGCCATCGCGACGGCCGGAGACCCGGAAGCGCTGGCGCAGATCATTATCGAAAAAGGCCTGTCGGTGCGTCAGGCCGAAATGCTGGCTCGCGCCTCGCTCAGGGGCGAGGCCAAGCCGACCCGCGCCAGGTCCCAGCCCAATGCCGATGTCCTGTCGCTGGAGCAGGACTTGCAGGAATTGCTGGGCCTGAACGTCAAACTGGACGACAAGGGCGGGAAGGGCGAGATGCGCATTTCCTACGCCAGTCTTGAGCAACTCGACGATGTGTGTCGTCGTTTGATGACAGGTTCGGCACCGAAGTAGAATTTTCACCTTTCTCCTCCCTGTGCCGTAGGCATGGGGAGGAGGGGCGTTACAGACCTAATCGTCTGGCGCGGCCCGCGATGCTCATATAGAGCCGCTCGGCGATCAGCAGGTCCGGCATTCCGGTCGACTTGCAGGTCTTGTCCGTCTCGATCAGTTCTTTCGACAGCGGGTCGAGATGGAAATCCGACCAAGCGCGCGCCTGACGCAGAAACTCCGCTTCCTGCTTCCAGAAGACACCCGCGGCGCGAGTGGCCTGCTTGGCGTCGATGCCCTTGGCCACCTGCGCCTGAATAAGTCTCAGCTTGACCAGATGGGCATTGAGGGCGCGTACGGCGTCCACGCCCGCCTCTCCCTCGGCAAAGGCACGGCGCAGGCCGGCCTGAGCCGGGGCCATTTTCGCGCCGAAAGCCTGAAGCGCGGCGTCGAACAGCGAGGCATCGGGTTCGACCCCCAGAAAGTCCTGCAGTTCCTTGTCGTCGATCGTGCGGCGCGAGCCCGGCCCGATAAACAGGCACAGCCGCTCGATCTCCTGACGCGCCACGCCGCGCTCCTTGGGCAGGCGTGAGGCGAACATGTCCATGGCGTCAGGCGTCAGGGCGACCTCGTTCTGTGCCAGCGTCTCACGCGCCATGCGCACCACGTCGCCCGTCTCGTCTTCGTAGCAGGCGATGGAGGCGACGGCCTTGTCGGCGTCGGCCAGCTTGCGAACGGCGGAATCGCCGCCCAGGCCCCCGGCCTCGATCAGGAAGAAGGCGTCGCGGTTCAGTTCACCCGCGGCATGGGCCTTGAGCGCGGCAGCGACCTGCTTGTCCAGCGACGCCTTTTCCGAGAAGAATTTGAGCCGCACCAGCCGCCGCCCGCCCATCAGCGACTGGGCGGTCAGTTCGTCCTCGAGCCGCGCCGGATCGGCATCGATGTCGGTGTCGGTAAGCAGCGAGACGTTGAAAGGGTCCTTGATGTCCGGGACGATCTTTTGCGCCAGCGCCTGCCCGCGCTCCAGCACCTGCCCGCGATCCTTGCCGTAGATCAGGCAGGCGATCACGTCGCGCGGCGGCGATTTGAGGAAGCCCTCGATTTCGGGGCGCTTGACCAGCTTCATCTTATCAGGCGGCCGGAGCCGCTTTCTTTTCGTGGAAGAACAGCACCAGCTCGCTGCGGATGCGTTCACCGATCGCGGTGGCGGCGCGCTGCTGGCCATCCTTCTGAGCGGCGACGCCGGCATAGGGTGACTGCGCGTTGGCGTCGTAAGTCGTTGTATCTACGAAGGTACTTTTGGTCAGCACCTTGCGCGTCGCCGTTTCGATCAGGCTATATTCCACTGTGGTCGAGATTTCCGAACGCACGGCGATGTCATTGACGCCGATGCCGATGTCGTAACGCTTTTCCTCAAGCCGGATGCTGAGGCGATAGCGCTTCTGACCTTCGAGCGTATTGAAGCCGGACACCAGATTCTGGCGCAGGAAGTAGCCCGTGCGCGATTCCGTGGTGATGACGTCGATACTGGCCAGTTCGCCGGGCAGGCCCTTCTGCGCATAGACCGGCGTGAAGCCGCAACCGCTCAGGGCAAGCGGCGCGCTCAGCAAGGCGAAGGCCAGAAGGGCTTTGCGGATCATGATCAGCCTACGACGAAGTTGAGGATACGGTTCGGAACGACGATCACCTTGCGCACCGTGACACCGTCAAGATGACGCTTCACGCCTTCGTCGGCAAGCGCCATTTCGCGGATCTCGGCCTCGCTCGCCCCGTTGGGCACCTGAAGCTCGCCGCGCTTCTTGCCATTGACCTGAACGGGCAGGGTGTAGACGTCGTCGGTGGCCAGCGCCGGGTCGAAATCCGGCCATGCCACGTCGGCAATCAGGCCTTCATGGCCCAGACGCGCCCAGCCTTCTTCGGCCAGGTGCGGCGTCACCGGTGCGATCAGCCCGGCAAGGATGGTCAGGGCCTCCCTGCGCGCAGCGGTGCCGGTCTTCTGCACGTCCGAGGCGCGCAGGGCGTTGACGAATTCGTACAGCTTGGCGATGGCCCCGTTGAAACGGAAATTCTCAAAGCCTTCGGTGACGGCCTTGGCGGCCTTGTGCGCGACCTTGCGCAGTTCCATCGCCGCCGCTTCGTCCGTAGCCGGAACATCGCCTTCGGGCAGGCTGTCGAATTCGGCCCAGACGCGCGACGTGAAGCGCCACGAGCCTTCGACGCCCGAAGCCGTCCATTGCACATCGCGCTCCGGCGGCGAGTCCGACAGCACGAACAGGCGCGCGGCATCGACGCCGTAGGTGTCGAATATGTCTTCGGGAGCGACGACGTTCTTCTTGGATTTCGACATCTTTTCGACGTCGCCGATCTTCAGCGCCTCACCGGTAGACAGCTTGACGGCGGTGCGCTTGCTGCCTTCGGCGGTGACTTCGACGTCCGACGGATCGACCCATTCGCCGCCGGCGGTCTTATAGGTTTCGTGCGTCAGCATGCCCTGCGTGAACAGGCCGGCGAAGGGCTCCTTCACCTCCAGATAGCCGCAGGTATTCAGGGCGCGGGTGATGAAGCGCGAATAGAGCAGGTGCAGAATGGCGTGCTCGATGCCGCCGATATACTGATCGACGGGCAGCCAGTAGTCGGCATCGGCTTTACGAATAGCCTCATCGGCGTCCGGGGCGGTGAAGCGTGCGAAGTACCACGACGAATCCACAAAGGTGTCGAGCGTATCGGTTTCGCGGCGCGCGGCCTTCTGACAGTGCGGGCAGTTGACGTGTTTCCAGGTCGGGTGGCGGTCCAGCGGATTGCCCGGCACGTCGAAAGTCACGTCTTCAGGCAGGGTGACGGGCAGTTGGTCGTCCGGCACCGGCACCACGCCGCAGTCGTCGCAGTGGATGACCGGGATCGGGCAGCCCCAATAGCGCTGACGCGATACGCCCCAGTCGCGAAGGCGATAAATGATCGCGCCTTCGCCGAGACCCATGGACTCGATTTTTTCGATGGCTTGCGCCTTGGCGGTTTCGATATCGAGGCCGTCGAGGAACTGCGAATTGAAGATCGTGCCGGGGCCGGTATAGGCTTCGGTGCCGACCATGAAGGTCGCGGGATCGGCGTCGGCGGGCAGGACGACCTCGCGCACCGGCAGGTCGTATTTGCGGGCGAAGTCGAGGTCGCGCTGATCGTGGGCCGGGCAGCCAAAGATGGCCCCGGTGCCATAACCCATCAGGACGAAGTTGGCGATCCACACATCCAGCGTTTCATCGGGTTTAAACGGATGTGCGACCTTCAGGCCGGTGTTGAAGCCGAGCTTCTCGCCGGTGTCGATCTCTTCCTGCGTCGTGCCGCCCTTCTTCACCTGATCGAGGAAGGCTTCCAGTTCAGGAGTGGAGGGCAGGGCCTTGACCAGCGGGTGATCGGCGGCCACGGCGACGAAGCCCGCGCCGAACAGGGTGTCCGGACGGGCGGTGTAGACTTCGAGCTGCTCGCCGAAGGCCTTGGGCGCTTCGCCCGCGAAGTTGAATCTGAACTTCAAACCCTTGGACCGCCCGATCCAGTTGGCCTGCATCAGGCGCACCTTGTCCGGCCAGCGGTCGAGCGTCGACAGGCCTTCGACCAGATCGTCGGCATACCGGGTGATCTTGAGGAACCATTGCGTCAGATTGCGCTTTTCGACCACCGCGCCGGAACGCCAGCCCTTGCCGTCGATGACCTGTTCGTTAGCCAGAACCGTATTGTCCACCGGGTCCCAGTTGACCTGAGACTCCTTGCGATAGACCAGGTCGTGCTTCAGCAGGTCGAGGAACCACTTCTGCTGCTTGCCGTAATAGCTGGGATCGCAGGTGGCGAATTCGCGCGTCCAGTCGATCGACAGGCCCAGACGCTGAAGCTGCGCCTTCATGCTGGCGATATTGTCGTAGGTCCAGCCCTTGGGGTGAATGCCGCGCTCCATGGCGGCGTTTTCCGCCGGCATACCGAAGGCGTCCCAGCCCATCGGGTGCAGCACGTTGAAGCCGCGCGCCCGCTTGAACCGCGCCACCAGATCGCCCATGGCGTAGTTGCGCACATGGCCCATGTGGATGCGGCCCGATGGATAGGGGAACATCTCAAGGACATAGTATTTCGGCTTGTCGCCGGCCTGGTCCTTTGACTTTGTGAGGAAGGTCTGGGCCGCGTCCCAGCGGGCGCGTTGTTTCGGTTCGGACTCTTTGGGATTGTAGCGAGACATGTATCGACCATATAGAGCGCAATCCGATAAAGTGGGCACCACTTTTCGGGAAAATTGCGCGACCACTCAAAAACTTAGAGCGGGATGGGAATTCTACCTGAAATCCATCTCCGCTCTAAGCGGTAAGAACCGCGAAAAACAGGCGTTCGGCATAAACAAAAAGAGCGTCCGGGTCAAAGCCCGAACGCCCTTAATTTTGCAGTCTGTGAAGGGGCTTACTTCACGTTCGACAGACGCAGTTGACGCGCGCGCGTCAGGATGGCGTTTTCGACGTCGATCTGGGTCTGAGCCGACACGGCGGCGTCCACCCACTGACCACCCGAATTGACCTGTTTGTACAGCGACACGTTCAGGGCGTCGGCGCGTAGACGGGTATCGAGGATGTAGACGGTGGCCTTGAAACGCTCGTCCGGCTTTTCCGGGTTGGCATACCAGTCGGTGACGATGATGCCGCCCCAGGGATCGGCCGAGGCCAGCGGCATGAAGGAGATGGTGTCGAGCGAGGCGCGCCACAGATAGGCGTTGACGCCGATGGTGGCGTTTTCCTGCTCGCTGATCGGCTTGGCGCCGCCCAGACCCAAGAAGCCGCGCTTCTCGGCCTTGGCGTCGATGGTGGTCTCGTCCTTGTTGCCGAAGCTCAGGCAGCCCGTCAGGCTCAGAGACAGCGCCGCGGCAAGGGTAATCAGAGCCGCCTTCTTGATCGTCTTCATAGTGTGTCGTCCACTCCGCATTCTGTCCCGAAACTCCGCCTCCGCGTGAGGAAGACGGACGTCTGGCCTGTTAACCGCTCTATAGCATGAGCAAACGGGGGTATGACAAGCGTTTCCTTGTACCCCCGGCCCCGGCCATGAACATGCCGCAACGTCCCGCTTGGCTGGGGTTCCGGTCGAAATCCTCGGCAAGCTGGCATCCAATCGCGGCCCTTGTGCGGCAAAGACGCGAAAGCTTGGTAATCTGAACCGGTAATATGGGGCGTGGCTATTTCATCACATCTTTTGAGCGAATTTGACGGCATCGCCAAATAACGCTGATCACTATTGATTTCATTTGTCGGGCCTTTTAAGCGGTTTGTAACATATCCGTGCCCAAATCAGGGTGCAGAATAGAGTTGGGCAAGCGATTGCGGGGCGTGCGACGGTTACATAAATCCGTCATCCTTCCCATATATGGCGTGTCCGCAAAGTGGACGTGGCTGGGCTTTCGGGCCTGATCATCTGAGTGGCAGAGTTATGAAGCGGGTTGTTGCAGCAGGAGTATCGGTTCTGGCCGTGGCGTTGATCGCCTCTGCGCCGGCCTATGCGCTCAATACCCAGACCGGCAAGGCCAAGGCCACCGAGTCAACCGCGCCGCTCAGCCTCAGCACGGTTTCGACCGAAGCCAATGGCGCCAATCGCCAGCAATCGAAAATCTATCAGTGGTCGGTCAAAGGCCGCTGGGGTTTGAAGCTCGACCTCAATCAGGACGAGGCCCGTCCGTCTGGCTGGAACGATGTCGATGCCGGGGCCTTTTACAAGATTTCGCCCTCGGTCCGTGTCGGCGGCACGGTCGGCTTCGGCGAAAAGACCAAGTCGCTGCAACCGCGCGATCCGGCGGTTGAAAAGGACCAGCCGCGCGTGCGCCTGGAAACGACCTTTAAATTCTAAATTTCTACTATAGATGAAACGCTTCGATCGCGCCGAATCCGGCGAGGCCTGAGTGCGTGAGCTGTTCGGCATTGTCCGCGCCGATACCGCCAAGGCCCAGTACTGGCACGGGGCTGAGGTCGCAGAAGGCCTGTATGCCCGCTAAGCCCAACGGAAGAGCGTCTTTGGCCGATGGGCTCTGGCTGGGGAAGACCGGCGAAATGAAGATGCCGTCCAACGCCGTGACCTCCGACAGATCCAGCGTCTCGCAGCCGTGGCAGGCCCCGGTGATCAGCCAGTCCGCATGACGGTCGCGCAGTTCCGGCGCAACGGGCAGGCGGTGTCCGGGCAGATGCACGCCATCGGCTCCGACCTCTTCGGCCAGAGCCGCGTCATTGCCGATCAACAGCTTCAAACCGTTGTCCGTACATAGCGTTCTGAGCACGCGCGCATGGGCTTCGGCATGGCGGTCGCCGAAATGCCGGTAGATGACGCCCGCTCCACCGGGCAGATGCGCGACGATTTCCTCCGGGTGCGGGGTGCGTTGCGGGTCGGTGAAGAAGAACAGCGGCGGCAGGTCCTTTGTCTTGGGGCTGGACATATGCGCGTGGCGGGCTATGTCTCTGGCCCGGTTCATCAAAAAGGCGTAGCGGGTTCGGTATGTCATCTTCACCTTCGGCGGAAAATTACGCGCGCGTCCTCAAAGGCCTGCACAAGACGTTGAAACTGTCTGGCCGCGCGGAAAATGCCGCCCTGCTGACCGCCGTGTCCAAAAATCAGCCCTGGGAGGTTATACGCCCGGTGCTGGAGGCTGGCCATCGGCGATTTGGCGAGAACCGCGTGCAGGAGGCGATGGAACGCTGGGGGCCGGTAAAAGATCAATATCCGGACCTGACCCTGTGCCTGATCGGCCCGCTCCAGAGCAACAAAGCTGCCGATGCCGTGGCCCTCTTCGACATCATCGAAAGCGTCGATCGCGACAAGATCGCTCGCGTTATTGCCGATGAGGCCCGTAAGCAGGGCCGCGCGCCGCAGATCTATATTCAGGTCAATATCGGCGAAGAGCCGCAAAAGGCCGGGATTTTGCCGGCCGAAGCCGACGCGTTCATCGCAGCCGTGCGGGGCTATGGGCTGGAGCCGCAGGGTTTGATGTGCATTCCGCCGGTCGACGGTCCGCGCGGGCCCTATTTCGCCCTGCTGCGCAAGATTGCTGAGCGGAATGGCGTCGGGCATCTCAGCATGGGCATGAGCGACGATTTCGAGACCGCTTTGCGCTTTGGCTCCAACGAAATCCGCGTGGGCACGGCGATTTTCGGATCACGGTAAATCTTATACCTCCCGGGCTATGCCGGGGAGGGGGACCGCACGAGCCATGTAATGGCGAGATGTGGTGGTGGGGGTGCAACCTTGGCCGCTGAAACTCCGTAAGACACCCCACCACCACGCCCTCTGGGCGCGGTCCCCCTCCCCACCGAAGGCAGGGAGGTATAATCAAGTGCTTATCTCCACATAGGTTTCGGCATCCGCCGTCTTCAGCAGTTCCAGCAAATGCGCCTGAGACAGGGCCGCGCACCCTTCCGTACCCGAATAATCCTCGCGCGCCAGATGCAGGAAGATGGCCGACCCCAGCCCTTTTATCGGCGGATCGTCATTGTGCCCCAACACCACGATCAGGTCGTAGACAGAGTCTTCGCGCCACAGCTTCTCGTGCGAACTCTCGAACGGCAGCTTGACCGGCAGATTGTACAGGTCGCTGCCTGCATCGTCGCACCAGCCGTCATCGGGCGACAGGGCCTTCACCGGCAAAACGGTCTGCGGCACCGGCAGGCGATCGGGGCGATACCAGACATAACGCACCGGCCACATCCCCAGCGGAGAGCGCAGATCGCCCTCTCTTTTATCAGCCGCCGGAACGACGCCCCCTTTACCCAGCGCGCAACGCACCCTATCTGAGTTTAAGACTAGAAAACCCTCGGCGTATGCGGTAAAAATTTTGACCATAGGCCGGTTTACACCCTAAACTGCAAAAAACACCCACAACGCTACAGGATTATGGTGCAACAAAAAACCCTGCTGATCGTTGATGACGATGACGAACTGCGCGAAGCCCTGGCCGAGCAGCTCGAACTGCACGAAGAATTCAAGGTCACTCAGGCGTCGAACGGCACCGAAGGCATTCGCCTTGGCAAGAGCATTAATGCCGACCTGATTCTTCTCGATGTCGATCTGCCGGACATGGACGGGCGCGAAGCCTGCCGTCTGCTGCGTAAATCCGGCCTGACCACGCCGGTGATTATGCTGACCGGTGCCGCCTCTGATTCCGATCAGATTCTGGGGCTGGATGCGGGCGCCAACGACTACGTCACCAAGCCCTTCCGTTTCGCCGTGCTACTGGCGCGCATCCGCGCTCAGGTCCGCAGCCACGAAACATCAGAGGATGCCACGTTCCGCATCGGGCCTTACGAATTCAAACCGGCACTGAAGCTGCTGATCGATCAGGTGCAGAAGAAGATTCGCCTGACCGAAAAGGAAACCAACATCCTCAAATACCTCTATCGCGCTGGCGGCAAGCCGATCTCGCGCGAGGAGCTGTTGACAGAGGTGTGGGGCTACAATGCCGGGGTGACCACGCACACGCTGGAAACCCACGTCTATCGCCTGCGTCAGAAGATCGAACCCGATCCGGCCAATGCGCGCCTGCTGATGACCGATGCCGGTGGGTATCGTTTGCAATTCTAAAAAAGCCGGGGCCTGATGGTCCCGGTTTTTGTTTGGGGGGAGTTATGAGAAAAATTGCGGCGCTCGTGGGAGTGGCGATGTTGTCGTGCCTTTCCACCTCATGTGCTGCCGACATCAGAAACTTGCCGGGTGAATATAAGACGTCAAAAGACAACGCGACGCTAATCCTCCGCGCCAACGGAACAGCGGTGCTCGAAGATAAGGGCGTTAAAACGCAGTATCGTTGGATGATCCTTTACGAAGAGCCCGACTGTACGCGATTACAAATGGACTCAACAGACAACGGCGAAACCTTAATGCCTTGCGCCGTATCATCCCTGAATGGACCTGTGATCAGTTTACGAAAAGCCGGTGAAAGAGAAGGCCGTATCTTCACCCGGAAGATTTCGAAATGACCACGGGTTATTCAGGCACACCTCTGGCCAAGAAACTCGGCTACAAGCCGGGGATGTGGGCAGCCGTGATCGATGCGCCGGAAGACTATGCCGGTTGGCTGGAACCCTTGCCGGATGGCGTCGTATTCGGGGTCGATGATCCTGAACTGGTGCACATTTTTACTACCGAGCGCGCGGTTCTGGAAACGGCATTGGCGGATTGGCGCAGCGTTCTGAGACCGGAGGGTATGGTCTGGGTGTCGTGGCCCAAGAAGGCCTCAAAAATGCTCACCGATATTACCGAAGACGTCATCCGCGAGGTCTGTCTGCCGCTGGGCTTTGTCGATGTGAAGGTCTGCGCCGTCAGTGACGTGTGGTCGGGTTTGAAGCTGGTGATCCGCAAAGAGTTGCGCTGAGACTTCCTTCCTGATTTCAAGGGAGGGGTTTGATCACGCCATCCCTAAAATACGACGGGCCTGCGCCAGCGTCTCTGCCGTCAGGCCCAGCGCCTTCATCTCTTCGGGAATATCTTCTACCGGAGCCGATGCCGCAGGGGGCGTTGGCGCAGCCTCAGCCGGCGGTTCCGGGGTCGCCTCCACCACGGGCGCGGCAGGGACTTCGGGCGTCCCGCCGGCCTCACCGGTCTCGAACCCCACGCCCATCTGATGCGGCAGGTGGATGGCGAAGGTCGCCCCGCTCTGCGGCTCAGACTCCAGTGTGATCCAGCCCTCGTGCAGTTCCACCAGCGCCTTGACCAGCGCCAGACCGAGGCCCGGCCCGCCGCGCTCACGCCCGACGAAGCGGTCGAAAATATGCGCCTGCGTATGGTAGGGGATGCCTCGGCCCGTATAGCCGATCTCCAGCGTCAGGGTGTCGCCTTCCTTGCGGCTGCGGATGGTGATCTGCCCCTCCTGCGCCGCGTTGCGCAGGGCATAGTCCAGCAGATGATCCAGCACCTGCCCCAGACGCGGCTGATCGGCGCGGATCAGGGCGCGGGTGTCGAGCCCCTGATAGTCGAAGCGGATGCCTTTGGCGCTCAGCGTGTCGGCCTGACGACCCAGCGCGGCCGCAACCATGCGCGACAGGTTGAAGTCCGACGGCGTCACCGACATTTCACCGGCATCGATCTGCGCCATGTCGAGCACGTCATCGATCGAGCGCGCCAGTTCCTGAGATGCCGCCTGAATCGCGTTGAGGAAGCCGCGGCGGCGGATTTCCGCCGGATCGGCTTCGGTGGCATTGGCCTGACGCTGCAACAGATCGGCGTAGCCGACGATGGTGGTCAGCGGTGTGCGCAGTTCGTAGGACACATTGGCCACGAAGTCCCGCTTCAGCCGCACCGATTCCGACAGAGCCACGTCGCGCTGTTCGATGGCCTCTTCCAGAGCGCGTCGATCGGTAATGTCGCTGAACGCCACCAGGGTTGCGCCGTCCGGCAGGGGTTGGGTGCGCCATTGCGCCAGCCGACCGTCGGAGGTGCGCACCTCACCCGTCTGCGGCGCGCGGGCCAGCGGATCGATGTCGGTCACCCGCGCCTTCAACTCGGACCAGAAGCCGCGATCGTGGACCAGCGGCAGGCACAGCGAGGTCAATTGACCGAAATCGGAATTGAGCGCCAGTTCGTCCGGCCCCAGCTTCCAGAAGGCGTCGAAGGCGGCATTGCGCAACCGCAGCCGCCCGTCGGAGCCGAACACCGACACGGCGTCGGTCAATTGATCCAGTGTGGCGCGCTGCACCTGAATCAGCGAATTGAACTGCGCCTTGAGCGTCAGTTCGCCGGTCTTGTCCGAGAACAGCAGCAACAACCCGCCCAGCGGATGCGGCTGACGCACCACGCGCAGGGAACGCCCGTTGGGCAGCGACCACATCTCGTCCGGTGCGGCCTCGCTCAGGCCGTAGAATTCCAGTTCCTGCGCCTTCCACGTGGCGAAATCGGAGGTTTCCGGCAGCTTGCGTTTCTGACGCAGACGATCAAGCAGTTCGCCATGCGTCGGGCGCTCGGCCAGCCATGCCGGCTCCAGATCCCACAGGGTTTCAAACGCGCGGTTATGGAAGGTCAGGCGCTTTTCAGGACCGAAAATGGCCACGGCGTCTTCGAGCCGGTCCAGGGTGTCGTCGTGCGCCTTGGCGTGGCGCTTGAGCGCTTCGCGGCTTTCTTCGGATTCGGTGACGTCGACGGCATAGGCGCAGACATAGGCGTCGCCCAGGGGCTCGGCGATAACCTGAAAGGCCCGGCGCTGACCGTGAATGGTTAGCCAGCGGAAGCCTTCGCGGCGCACGTGCTGTTCGGCGGCCTCAACCACCAGCGCGTCGGCCGAACGGTCGAGCCCGCGGTGTTCGGCGCGCGCCTGTTCGACGCTGTCGGCCTCGACAGCTTTCAGCCACGCCTCATTGGCCCAGACGAGTTGCCCGTCGCGCACCACCCAGCACGGGGCCGGGATCAGGTCGGCCATGCGCGCGAACGGCCCCGACGACAGGGAGGTATGCTCGCTGGCAATGGCCAGACGCACCCAGGCGGTGGCCCCGGTGGCGCGGCCTTCGACCAGCAGGGTCAGGCCGGAGGTGCGGGCGCCGACAAGGCTACGCGGGGCTTCGGTGAAGACTTCGAATCGACAGGGGCGGCCTTCGGAAATCAGGCGTTTCAGCGCGTCGGCGGCCTCTTTCGAGGAACCGGCCAGCCCTTCGATGACGCGCGGCGCGACCTCATCGGAAAAAGGAATGCGGAAGGCGTCTGCCACCGTCTTGAGCGTTTCGTCGCCCCAAACGAGGCGTACCGTCTCGCCCTCGATGGCCACGAACGCCTCGTCGAAGGCCAGGGTCGCGGCGTCCAGTTCGCCCAGTACGGTGTGCTGAACATCTATGCGGGATTTGTAACCCTGACTCAGTTTCGTCAGACGCGCTCTCAGGCGCCAGGCCAGAACCGTGGTCGAAAGCGCCAGCGCTGTCGCGCCGGCAGCGGCGGCAAAGGCAATGGTGGCAACGGTCATGCAGCGGCCCGGGACGAATCACTTAAACGCCCATACTAATGCAAACCGATTCGCCTCCCAAATGAAATACGGCAACTTCGAGTCAAGTTAATTTAAGCGCCCGCGCATAGAAATAGGACGCCACGACCACGATCAGGGCCGATCCAAGACCGGCGCTCACAAACACCCAATGCAGATAGACCGGCGGGAGGAGCAACGCCCCGCCAAGCATGATCAACCCCGCCAGCATCATGACCGGCCCAGCCAGCCGGTGCGTCTTGTGCCAAACCCGCTCATCCGAAAGGGTCCAGGGCGTGCGCACCCCCACCAGATAGTTACGTTGGGCCTTGGGCATGAAATTGCCAATCAGGATAAACAGTACGCCCGGCCCCAGCAGCAGGGGCTGCGCCGACAAGACCCAGCCGAGGGCGTGGCCAACGATAAACAGATGTCCGAATCCCAGAAAGGCGACCACCCCTATCCAGCTTACGGCATAGACCGAAGCGGAGCGTTCCAGCTTGCCCGATTTAGGCTGCATATAGGGCAGAACCCACAGCAGAAGGGTGATGGCGGCCAGTGTCAGCGGCATGACCATCAGGGCTGTATCCCGCGGCATAAAGCCGTTGGCGGCGCCCGAAAGGTCGAAGTGTGTGCCCATCGGCCCCTCCGGAATCTGCGGTCGCGCCCACAGGCTCAGGCCGGTCGTCGCGGCAATCATCAACACACTGAACGTCTTGGAAACGGGCCACTTCATGCCTTGTCCTCCGTGATGCGGGCTGCGGGTTGCGGGGCGTCCTGCCCGATGCGAAAGGCGCTCATCAGCGACATCACTGCCTCTTCAAGCACCGACAGATTCAACCGATAGATCAAAGTGGTGCCGTGGCGCGTCACGTCGACCAGTCCGGCCGCTTTGAGCGTCGCCAGATGCCCCGACAGGGTCGGCTTGGAGACGCTGACCTTGTCGGCGATGTCGCCCGCGCTCATTTCGCGCTCTCGCAGCATTTCGAGGATCTGCCGCCGCGTGGGATCGCTAAGGGATTTGTAGACTTCCGACATGACGCACCTGAATTTCTGCTTGTTACGCTTTAATTCGTTATTTTGGCAAATACCAAAATAATGCACGCCTGTCAAAAGCCTGTGTATTCTTTTTGTTCCGGTCAGGCTTTTGTTAAGACGCGTCAACCTATAGGATGGGATCATGCCGGCCATTGCCTATCCTGTCGCGCACAACGCGCTCGACATTGTCCTCAACTGGGGCGAAGGCGTCATGTCGTCTGCCGAGCGCGAGCGGGCGGCGAAGGATGCCTGCGGTAAGGATGTGACCTTTGTGCGCGAAACGCTTGATCCGGGCTTCCCCAGTGAAGAGGCGGCGCGCGCCCAATACGAAAATCTGCTGACCGAGCCGTTCGCGACCCTGATCTGCACCTTCGAGCGCACGCAGAAACCGCGCCGCGTGGAAACGCAGATGCAGGACGGCCGCCGCTGGCCCAAGGCCGAGGCAGCGCCGGCGGCGCAATGGAAGCTGTGCCTCAGCTACTGGAAGATCGGCGCGGTGCGCAGCGCTCCGAAGCCCTCGACCGGGATTACCCCGCACCTTCAGGCCCGCGCCGTGCGCAAGAAGGAACTGGACGTGCCGCTGACGCCGGAAGAGGTGCAGGCCCTGGCCCATGCGCCGCTGATGGCCTACCGCCCGCAAAAGGCGCTGGACATGGGCCTGTTCGAGTTCGTTCTGCCGGAAAATCCGGACATCATCATCGCGGATGAGTAGGTTTTAACCACGAACGGCACAAACCACACGAACAATATTCATGACCGACATTCTGTTCAAAAATGAATCTTACGCCATTCAAGGCGCTATTTTTGAAGTGAACAAAGAAATGGGCGCTGGCTTTCTTGAGGCTGTATATCAGGAATGCCTGACGCACGAATTTAGGATCAGAGGCATTCCTCATGTAGCTCAGAAATCTTTGAATCTGAGCTATAAGGGTTTTGCGCTTGATCAAATATATCTTGCAGATTTTGTCTGCTACGACAGCATAATCATCGAACTAAAAGTCACTCAAAGCCTTGCTGATATTCATAGAGCGCAATTAATGAATTATCTTAAGGCTACGGGGCTGAAGCTTGGTCTCTTGGTTAATTTTGGCACTCACCCGAAAGCACAGATCGAACGCATTGTTCTATAGGCGTGATGCTTCGCATCACGTCCGTTCGTATAGTTCGTGCCGTTCGTGGCTAAATCTACTTAGGCGCTTTTTTCGCCAAGATACGCTGCAACGTCCGGCGGTGCATATTCAGCCGGCGCGCGGTTTCCGAGACATTGTGATTACACAGCGCATAGACGCGCTGGATGTGTTCCCAACGCACGCGGTCGGCCGACATCGGATTCTCCGGCGGGGCCGGCGTATGGTCTTCGACCGCCAGCAACGCCTTGACCACATCATCGGCGTCGGCGGGCTTGGACAGGTAATCGACCGCGCCTGACTTCACCGCCGCTACCGCCGTGGCGATATTGCCGTAGCCGGTCAGCATGATGGCGCGGGCGTCCGGGCGTTTGTGGTGCAGAGCCTCGACGGCCTTCAAACCGTTGCCGTCTTCCAGGCGCATATCCATCACCCCGAAGGCCGGGGGATTGGCCTCGATGGCCTTGAGCGCTTCGGCGACGCTTTCCACCGCCGTCACGGTGAAGCCGCGCGACTCCAGCGCGCGGGCCAGACGCTGACGGAACGGCGCGTCATCGTCCAGCAGCAACAGGGTGCGGTCGGTCAGTTCGGCGATCTTCTGCTCGATGGCGGTTTTCACGTCGTCCATAACAAGCTCCTTTACAAACAAGCGCATTCCAAAACGTGTGAAGCGGTTTTTGGAAGTAAATGCGCGACAAATAAAAGTCTAATCTCGTGAAAGCGGCGCGATGTCGCCGCTGAATTCGTTGGACACCAGCACATCGATCTGATCGCGCCGCCACAGGGCGCGGACATAGGCCCCTCCGACATCGCGGTTGCCGTAGGACACACTGGCGCCGGTATGCTCCAGCAAGGTCTTGGCGATAAAGAAGCCCAGCCCCATCCCGCCGTGCATCGAGGTTTCCGGGCGCGAGTCGTGCCCGCGCGTCGAAATATACGGATCGCCGACGCGCGACAGTATGTCCGGCGAAAAGCCCGGACCGTCATCTTCGATCGACAGGCTGACATAGGCCTTGCGGATGCGCACACGCACCCAGACGGCGGTGCGGGCGAAGTCCACGGCATTTTCGACAAAGGCCCCCAGCGCGTGCAGCCATTCCGGACGGCGCTTGATGGAGACGAACTGACCGGGGTCTTCGCCTTCCGGAGCCTCGTCCATGACGATTTCGATATGGATGGCCTTGCCCTCGTTGCGGAAGGGCTGCACCGCTTCCTCGAAGAAGATGCGCAGGGGCAACTGATCGTGGACCTGATCGCGGGTTTCCGGACGTCGGGCGAGATTTTTGAGGATGTCGCGGCAGCGCTGGCTCTGCGACACCAGCAATTCGGCGTCCTCATAAAGCGGCGTGCCGGGCGTCATCCCGCGCAGCATTTCGCGCGCCACGACCTGAATCGTCCCCAGCGGCGTGCCCAGTTCGTGCGCCGCCGCCGCCGCCAGCCCACCCAGGGCCGACAGGCGGTGTTCCTTTTCCAGCACGGCCTGCGTCGCCGACAGCGCCTGCGACATGCGCTTGGATTCCAGCGCCGCCTGCCACGTATAGCCGGCGGTGAAGAGGATGCCGATGATGATCGCCGCCAGAAAACCGAGACGGTAAATTTGCGGCAACTGAAACGCCTGTCCTTCCGGCCACGGCAGGGGCAGAGACCAGAAGGCCATGGCGCAGGTCGAGAGCACCGCCACCGCCACCACGCCGAAGCCGTAACGCGTCGGCAAATTGGCCGCCGCTACGGTCGACGGCGCAATCAGCATCAGGCAGAAAGGGTTGTCCAGCCCGCCCGTCACCGCCAGCAGCGCCGACAACTGCACGCAGTCGAAGCTCAGTTGCAACGCCGCGTCCCAGTCGTCGAGGCGTTGCCGCCGGTCGTTGAACATCAGGAGCAGGTTGAGCCACAGGCTGGCGGCGATCATGGCCAGACACGGCCACAGATTCAGCTCATGACCGAAGCCCAGCGCCACCACCCCGATCATCAGGCTTTGGCCCAGTATGGCCAGCCAGCGCAGACCGACCAGAGTTCTCAGCCTCAGACCGTCGGCCCCGTGCGACAGCGGCGCCGGCGAAAAATCGGCCCAGGAAAAGGGCGTGCGATCTTTTGCCGCGGCCGGAGGCGCGGTGAAGGAGGACAGGAAGCTGATAATCCGTTGGCGCACGTTGCGGGTTCGCCTATAGAGCTTGCGGGTATGGCCCCTTTATGCGCCTTCGCGTCACATGACCATGTGACACATTTGCGCATCTGGACCAGAAGGAAAAAGCATAAGATGAATCGCACACGGCTGACAATTATCGCGGTACTGGTGATCGGGCTCGGCGCACTGGTCGTCGGCATGTGGGGCACGCTGCTGGGTCAGAAGCCGGTGACGAGCCGCGCCATCGATTCCGCCGTCCGCATCGGCGGGCCCTTCGCCCTGACGGATCAGTACGGCCAGCCGCAAACGCAGGAAATCCTGAAAGGCAAATGGACCGCCGTCTTCTTCGGCTTCACCTACTGCCCCGACATCTGCCCGCTGACCCTGCAATCGCTCGATCAGACGCGCCAAAAGCTGGGCAAGGACGCCAACAAGCTGCAATTCGTCTTCATCACCGTCGATCCGGAACGCGACACGCCCGAAGCGATGAAAGCCTATCTGGAATCGGGCGGCTTTCCCAAGGGTGTCATCGGCCTGACCGGCACGCCGGAGCAGGTTTCCGCCGCCGCGCGCACCTACCGCGCCACCTATGAAAAGGTAGGCGAAGGCGCGGACTACACCATGAACCACACTTCGGTCGTCTATCTGATGAACCCGCGTGGTGAATTTGCCGCCCCCCTGACTCACGGTCTGCCGCCCGAAAAGGCCGCCGACGTGATCAGGCAGGCGATGAAAGAGTTTTAGAGCGATATGCCGAAAAGTGTAAGCGGTTTTGACTGCGTCGAACTTCGTTTCGGCAGTCATATCGCGACAAAACAAACGACTAGAGTGCAATGACGATTCTATCTAAAGTCATTCCGCTCTAGTCGTCCAGACCTAGGCCGTCCATGATCTGAGGAATACACTTTTCGACCCGCGCCTCCCGCGTCTTAGACTGCTTGGCCGATGAAAAATGCAGCAGATAGGCGCGCTGCCGCCCCGGTGTCAGGCCCTCGAAGGCCTCTTTCAGCGCCGCATCTTCCTCCAGCCGCACCCGGAATTCCTCCGGCATGGAAAATTCGGTCGTCTTCCTGAAATCGACCTTCAGACCGGCCTTTTCGACCGCAATCGCGGCATCGACATAGGCCTTCAGCGTCGCCGCCCTGTCGGTGATCTGATCCAGAGCCGTGAAGCGGATCTGCCGCGCCGACTGCACATTCTCGGTCTGCTGGATCAGGATACCTTTCGGATCGAGCATCAGCGCGCCCTTCAGGAACAGCAGGGCGCAATAGTCCTTGAAGCCGTGCATCAGCACCACATTCGACCCGTTCAGCGCATAGCACGGCTGCCCCCACTTCAATACCTCGCTCAGCGGGGTCTGACGCAGGATCGCCCGCAGCGCCTCGAACTCGGCCCGCCAGCGGTCTGCCCGCTCCATGAACGCATCCACCTTGGGGTTCGCCGCCGCTTCCGTCATCGCTTCTCTCCGTTTATCGCCTTTCATAGCGCCGGACCGCCCCGCGTAAAAGGCCACGGCTGACATCGTGTCGCCCGGCTTCACGCCTTTTTGTTTCGCAGATGCGAAATCCAGACTCGTAACCTATTGGCAGCATCCTTATGTTAGGCTTGTCCCTCAGAGAGACGATGTGAGTGTGCGATGCTGTATCTGCTGCATGAGTTGGCCTACTATTCCGCCGGACCCTGGCGCGCCGTGGCGCAAGCCAGCCGCGACTTCTGGGGCAACAAGGCCAACCCGATCGCCGAGACCGAGTTCGGGCGCAAGATGTACGCCTCGGCCGAGTTGTTCAGCACCGTCACCCGCCGTTACGGCAAGCCCGACTGGCGTCTCGACACGGTCGAAATCAACGGCACGCCCGTGCGCATTCAGATGGTCGAGGACTGGTCTTCGCCGTGGTGCAGGCTGGTCCGTTTTCAGCGTGACCCGACCGACCTGCGCCGCGCCGGGGTGAAGAAGCCCGCGCCCGCCGTGCTGGTCGTCGCGCCTTTGTCCGGCCACTATGCGACCCTGCTGCGCGGCACGGTGCAGGAATTCCTGCTCGACCACGACGTCTATGTCACCGACTGGGTCAATGCGCGTCAGGTGCCGGTGCTGGAAGGCCGCTTCGACTTCTACAGCTTCATCGACCACGTGCGCGACATGCTGAGGGCCATCGGCGCGCGGGCTCACGTCGTCGCCGTCTGTCAGCCGGGGCCGCCGGTGCTGGCTGCGGCCTGCCTGATGTCCGAGGATAAAGACCCGCTGCGTCCGGCCTCGATGACCTTCATGGGCTCGCCCATCGACGCCCGCTATAATCCGACCGTGACCAACGATCTGGCGCAGGAAAAGCCCTTCACCTGGTTCAAGTCGAACATGGTCCATACGGTGCCGCCGCCCTATCCGGGCACGGGCCGCCGCGTCTATCCGGGCTTCGTGCAGCTCTATTCGTTCATGAGCATGAACGAAGAGCGCCACAAGGACGCCCACTGGGCCTATTTCAACTCGCTGGTCGACGACGATGGCGACGGCATCGAAAAGCACCTCGAATTCTACGACGAGTACCTCTCGGTGCTCGACCTGACCGAGGAATTCTACCTTCAGACCATCGATCTGGTGTTCCAGAAATTCGCCCTGCCCAAGGGTGAGTTGATCCATCATGGCCGCCCGGTGAAGCTCGATGCGGTTACCGACGTCGCCCTGATGACCGTCGAAGGCGAGAAGGACGATATTTCCGGCGTAGGCCAGACCCAGGCCGCCCATGAAATGTGCAAAAACATCCCGGAAAACATGCGCGAACTGTACGTACAGCCGGGCGCCGGCCACTACGGCGTGTTCAACGGCCGCCGCTTCCGTCAGGAAATCTATCCGCGCATCCGCGACTTCATCGCCCGCACCGAGGCCGCTCTCTGACGTGTTGGGGCTGAAGCGGGCAAAACCGGTCTATGAACCGGGTCAGGTCATCGATTGCGGCGACTTTCTGCTGCGGTTGAAGGTCAATGCCCGCGCGCGCCGCATCTCGCTGCGCCTCGATAACAAGACGGGCGAAGCCGTTGTCACCGCGCCGCGTCCGCGCGATCTGGCGCAGGCGGTGGACTTCGCCCTCAGCCGCGCGCAGTGGATCGCCGAGCATCAGGCGGCGCGACCTGACAATATCCTCTTCACGCCCGACAGCGATATTCCCTATCTCGGCGCGCAACTGCGCCTCGTCCATTCGGGCAATGCCGCGGCGGCGCGTATGTCCGGCGGCGTGCTGACGGCGGGTGGAGACGGCGAGGCCTTTCACCGCCGCGTCGAGCGTTACCTGCGCAGACAGGCGCTGGAATTTGCTCAGGCCCATACCGAAATCTATGCTCAGAAGCTGGGCTATACGGGCGTGAAAATATCGCTGTTCGACGCCAAGGGCCGCTGGGGCTCGTGCACGCCGGGCCGCAAAACGATCCGCCTGAGCTGGCGGCTGATCCTCGCGCCGGAGCCGGTCTTCGCCTATGTCTGCGCGCACGAGGCGGCGCATCTGAAACATCCGGACCATTCCGACCGCTTCTGGGCAGAGGTCGAAGGGCTGTACGGAGATTATCGCTCGGCGCGGCGGTGGCTGAAGTCCGAAGGGGTCGGGCTGTTCGCCTTCGGGGCCTAATCTCCTCACTGTCGCGCCGCGATGAGGAGGTGGATTTTGCCGAAGGCAAAAGACGGAGGGGATGACTCCATCATTTCAAAACTCCTGCGGTCTTGGTCAGCTTCCGCGCCGCCCCCTCCGTCAGTCCGCTTCGCGTACTGCCACCTTCCCATGCCTTCGGCACAGGGAGGAGATCGTCCTGTAAAATTATTTTCCGCTAGACGCAAAAATTTCCGAAAAAAGCGCCGTTCATGGGATGACAATCGACGCCCGATGAGTCATATGGACGGGCCCGCAGGTCCATTGCGACTTTGCGGGCTTTTTGTCTTTAACCCCGTTCACGTTCCCTGGCCTTGTCAGGTCATGCTTCCATCTCAGGTGCAATCATGCGCGATTTTTATCGTATCCGGCGTCTGCCGCCTTATGTCTTCGAAGAAGTCAACAAGGTGAAGGCCCGTCTGCGCGCAGCAGGCACCGATGTGATCGACTTCGGCATGGGCAATCCCGACATGGATACGGCCCCGCACATCGTCGACAAGCTGGTCGAGACGGTGAGAAAGCCCAAGACCCACGGCTATTCGGTGTCGAAGGGCGTGCAGGGTCTGCGCAAGGCTATGGCCGGCTATTACGACCGCCGCTACGGTGTGAAACTCAATCCGGATACCGAGGTCGTAGCGACGCTCGGCTCCAAGGAAGGTTTCGCCAACCTCGCCATGGCTATCACGGCCCCCGGCGATACGGTCATCTGCCCCAATCCGGCCTATCCCATCCACGCGTTCGGCTTCCTGATGGCCGGCGGGGTGATCCGTCACGTCCCGGCCCTGTCGCCGGAGCAGTATCTGTCGGGCATCGAGCGCGCGGTGAAACATTCCGTGCCGACGCCGTCGGTGCTGATCGTCTCATACCCGTCCAACCCGACGGCGCAATGGGTCGATCTCGACTTCTACAAGGAAGTCATCCGCATCGCCGAAAAACACGACCTGATCGTGCTGTCGGACATCGCCTATTCGGAAATCTATTTCGAAAACAATCCGCCCCCCTCGATCCTTCAGGTCGAAGGCGCCATCAAGCGTTCGGTCGAGATCAACTCGCTGTCCAAGACCTATGCCATGGCCGGCTGGCGCGTCGGCATGGTCGTCGGCAATTCGGAAATCTGCGCCGCGCTGGCGCGGGTGAAATCCTATCTCGACTACGGCGGCTTCACGCCGATGCAGGTCGCCGCCGCCGCCGCGCTCAACGGCCCGCAGGACAATGTCGACGAGATCCGCAATATCTATAAATCACGCCGCGACGTGCTGATCGACTCGATGAAGCGCGCCGGCTGGGACATCCCGCCGCCCCCGGCCTCGATGTTCGCCTGGGCGAAGATTCCGCCGAAGTTCGAGCATATGGGATCGATCGAGTTCGCCAAACTGCTGATCGAAGAAGCCCACGTTGCCGTCGCGCCGGGCCTCGGCTTCGGCGAATATGGCGAAGGCTATGTCCGTATCGGTCTGGTCGAAAACGAACACCGCATTCGCCAGGCGGCGCGAAACATCAAGAAACTACTTCAGCCCGGCAGCAAGGCTCAAGCTGCCGAGTAACTTCCACAGAGTCATCCGTTCACGGAGACGTGAGTTTTCGCGCCCCAAGGGAAAGTCATCGCGGCTTTCCCTTGTGAGCCATATTGAAACAGGGTTTGCGCCTAATGACGCCTTGACGCAACACGTCAACTTTTTACCCTTGTCTTATTTGACTCCCGGAACGTTTTAGGGTTTCATTTACACATTGTGCAGCGCACACATTTTCATACAGGCCAGCCATAAGGCCTGAATTTTTTACCTGTGGTTTTGTGGAAGAGGGAATTTTTCGTCGTGGTAAGCTTGCAATTTGACATCGCCAGCGCTTCGGAACAGGACGCCTTCTTCGGTGCCTTTTTCAAATTCGTCGAAGCCGCCTCGCTGGATGACGCCGACTCCATTTCCATCCATTCCGACACCAATGAAACCGGTATGGTCAAGGTCGTGAACTTCGCCGACCAGGGTCTCGCCAACCAGTTCGAGTCCTACTGGCAGCAACGCCGCCGCTGGCTGGGGCTTTAAGCCGCACATTCCATAGGCTAAGGATGACGCATGTCTATCGTGCGTCATATACCGCTCAAATACCGCCTGCCGTTGATTCACGGTGGGCTCGAAGCCATTGCTTTGACGCGCATGGGCCGCTGGCCGCGCAATAATGTGCTCACACCCGGACCTCTGGTCGTCTCCGGCTTTCTCAACGAAAGTCTGGGGGTCGGCCGCGCTGCGCGCCTGACCGCCGATGCGCTCGAAGCCGCCGGTTACATGCCGGTCCGCCACGATATACGTCCGGCCTTCCGCCATATCCTTGATCAGAAGGCCGTCCTGCCGGGCCAGGGCGGCGTTTGGCTGATCCACGCCAATGCGCCGGAACTGGTGGTTGCGCTGATAGCCCATGCACCGGCGCAATGGCGCGAGCGCTACCGTATCGGCTACTGGGCCTGGGAAACGCCACTGGCACCGCCCTTCTGGGTGCGCATGGCGAAGTGGCTGCACGAAATCTGGACGCCCAGCCCCTATGTCGCCGATGCGTTGGCCGCCGCCTTCCGCGCGCAGGGCGAGGCGCATCTGTACGATCGTCTGCGCGTCCTGCCGCACCCGCTGCTTACCCCGCCGCCCATGCCCGACCGCGCGCGTTTCGGGCTCAGCCCCGACCGCTGCGAGGTGTTGAGCCTGTTCGACGTCAACTCCTCGCCGGCGCGCAAAAATCCGTGGGCCTCGATCGACGCCTGGCTGGCTGCCTTCCCAGAGCCCTCGCCCCAGGCCGCCCTGACGCTGAAGGCTTCGGCGCTGGATACGGCGACCCAGGCGAAACTGGCCGAACGTATCGGCAACCGCCCGGATATCCGTCTGTTGACCGCGCACCTGAGCGACGCCGACATGGACCGGCTGACGGCCTCGGTCGATATCTTCCTGTCGCTGCATCGGGCCGAAGGTTTCGGGCTGGGCCTGCTGGAAGCCATGAACGCGGGCGTCGCGGTCGTCGCCACCGAAGGCACGGGCAACGACTTCCTTAATGACGACAACGGCTACCCCGTCCCCGCGCGTCTGCTGCCGCTTCACGATCCCGACGGCCCCTACAGCGCCCTGCCGCGCGATCCGGCGCAGGTCTGGGCCGAACCGGACATCGCCGTGGCCGCCGATATCCTGCGCCGACTGGCCCATGATCCCGCTCTCCGCATCGCCAAGGCCGCCGGCGCCCGCGCCACACCGGCGCGTCTCAACCGTGCCTGGTCGCGCGAGGCTCTGAAGGCTTGTGATTTCAACAGGTGGCTTGACTCTTAGGCCCTGAGCCGTCATAGGAACGCGACATTCAGGCGATCCACGCCTTTTGCAAACCGAACCTCTCAGGTCACGACCCCGATCACAGCTATCGGACGGGGACCGGAGGCTCCCCGACGACGCGTAGCGTTCTCGGGGTCTTTTTGTTTTGTAAAAAGCCCGTCCTGAACCCCGAAACCATGAGGCACAAAGCATGTTCGACTCGCTGAACGAGCGCTTATCCGGTCTGTTCGACCGTCTGGGTGGCCGCGGCGTCCTTTCGGAAAAGGACGTCGACGAAGCCCTGCGCGAAGTTCGTGTCGCCCTGCTCGATGCCGACGTTGCCCTGCCGGTCGTGCGTCAGTTCATGACCAAGGCCCGCGAACTGGCCTCCGGCGAAGCCATCATCAAGGCCGTCAAGCCCGCCGATCAGGTGGTCAAGATCGTCTATGACGGCCTGATCGACATGTTGGGCGGTGAAGAGCCGACCCCGATCGATCTGGCCGCCGTGCCACCCGCCGTCATCCTGATGGCCGGTCTGCAAGGGTCGGGTAAGACCACCACCTCGGCCAAGCTAGCGCTGCGCCTGTCGAAGTTCGAGCGCAAGAAGGTCATGATGGCCTCGCTCGACACCCGCCGTCCCGCCGCCATGGAGCAGTTGAAGCTGCTGGGCGAACAGGTCGGCGTCGATGTGCTGCCGATCATCGCGGGCCAGAGCGCCGTCGAAATCGCCCGTCGCGCCCTGCAATCGGCCAAGCTTCAGGGCTTCGACGTCCTGATCCTCGACACCGCCGGCCGCACGACGCTGGACGAGGCCCTGATGGCCGAAGCCGCCGAGATCGCGAAAATCTCCAACCCGGTCGAAACCTTCCTGGTCGCGGACTCGCTGACCGGTCAGGACGCCGTGCGCACCGCCGAAGCCTTCCATGCGCGCCTGCCGCTGACCGGCCTGATCCTGACCCGCGTTGACGGCGATGGCCGCGGCGGGGCCATGCTGTCCATGCGCGCCGTCACCGGCCTGCCGATCAAGTTCACCGGTTCGGGTGAAAAGGTCGATGCGCTGGACGTGTTCGACGCCCGCCGTATCGCCGGCCGCATCCTCGGTCAGGGCGACGTGGTGGCGTTGGTCGAAAAGGCGGCGCAGGAGCTGGATGCGGCTAAGGCCGAGCAGATGGCCAAGAAGCTGTCCAAGGGCCAGTTCGACCTCAACGACCTGTCGGATCAGTTGAGCCAGATGAAGCGCATGGGCGGCATGTCCGGCATTATGGGCCTGCTGCCCGGCGTCCAGAAGGTCAAGAAGCAGATGGACGAGATGAATGTCTCGGACAAGATGTTCGACCGTCAGATCGCCATCATCTCGTCGATGACCAAGATCGAGCGCAAGAAGCCCGACCTGCTCAACGCTTCGCGCAAGCGCCGCATTGCCGCCGGCGCGGGTGTCGATGTGGCCGAGATCAACCGCCTGCTGAAACAGCACCGTCAAATGGCCGACGTCTTCAAGATGATGGCCCGCAACGGCGGGCGTTCTGGTCTTGGGGGCATGGGCAATATGGCCAAGATGCTCGGCCTCGGGAATATGCCCAACATGGCCCAGATGCAGCAGATGGGCAAAAAGCTCGAAAACAATCCCGGCGCTATCGGCGACAATATGGGCGCCGATTTCGAACGCCTGAAACAACTCGGGGCGGGCAAGATGCCCAACATCCCCGGCGGCCTGCCCGGCTTACCGGGCGGTTTATCAGGTTTGGGGGGTAACTCCCTTCCGGGGCTTGGCGGGGGCAACCCCTTCGACCCCAAAAAGAAATAACTCATCACTCGAAACTCAGCCTATCAAAGGATCTTATCATGCTGAAAATTCGTCTGGCCCGCGGCGGCTCCAAGAAGCGCCCGTACTACCACATCGTCATCGCTGACGCCGCCGCCCCGCGCGATGGTAAGTTCATCGCCAAGGTCGGCTCGTACAACCCGATGCTGTCGAAGGACGATGCCAACCGCGTCACCCTTAAGACCGAAGTCATCGCCGAATGGCTCAAGAAGGGCGCTCAGCCGACCGACCGCGTCGCGCGCTTCCTGTCGAAGGAAGGCCTCGTGAAGTGGGAACACGGCAACAACCCGCAAAAGGGTACGCCGGGCAAGAAGGCTCAGGAACGCGCCGCCGAGCGCGCTCAGCGCGAACAGGACCGTCTGGACGCCGAAGCCGCCGCCCGTGAAGAAGCCGCTGCCGCCGCTGCGGCCCCGGCCGCGGTTGAAGAGGCTCCGGCTGAAGCTCCCGCCGAGGAAGCTTCGGAAGGCTAATCGCCTTTGCGAGACACACGGAAAAGGCCGGAGCTTCACGCTCCGGCCTTTTTTATTGTCTTATACCTCCCTGGCTATGCCGGGGAGGGGGACGCACGAGACGACCGAAGGTCGATGAGATGTGGTGGTGGGGTTTCTTACTTAATTTCAACGCGCTGAACAGGTGGGACATACCGCAAGATACCCCACCGCCCCGCCCTTCGGGCGCGGTCCCCCTCCCCAGCAAACTGGGGAGGTATAAGAGTGAGCCTTACCCCGCAATCGCCCCGATGATCTGATCGACCACGGCGCGGACCTGAGCCGCATCGTCGCCTTCCGCCATCACGCGGATCAGCGGCTCGGTGCCCGAAGGCCGCACCAGTACGCGGCCCGTGCCCTTCAGCGTCACCTCACCGTCGGCGATGGCCTGCTTGACGTCTTCACGGTTCAGCGGGCTGTCGCCCGTAAAGCGCACGTTCTTCAGCAGTTGCGGCACCGGCTCGAACTGACGGGCCAGCTCGCTCATCGGGCGGCCGCTTTCGACCAGCACGGCCAGCACCTGCAGGGCCGCCATCAGGCCGTCGCCCGTGGTGGCGTGATCCTGCATGATGATGTGGCCCGACTGTTCGCCGCCCAGATTGAAGCCGCCTTCGCGCATCTTTTCCATGACATAACGATCGCCGACCTTGGCGCGCTCCAGAGTCAGACCCTTCGAGGCCATCAGGCGCTCAAGGCCCAGGTTCGACATCACCGTCGCGACCAGACCGCCGCCCTTGAGCAGGCCCTTGGCCGCCAGACGCGTCGCGATGATGGCCATGATCTGATCGCCATCGACGATGGTGCCTTTTTCGTCGCAGATGACGAGGCGGTCGGCGTCGCCGTCCAGCGCGATACCGATATCGGCGCGCAGTTCCTTGACCTTTTCGGCCATGGCCTGCGGCTGGGTCGAGCCGCACTTTTCATTGATGTTCATGCCGTCCGGCGACACGCCGAGGCAGAAGATTTCCGCGCCCAGCTCATAGAGCGTGGTCGGCGCAACCTTATAGGCCGCCCCGTTGGCGCAATCGATGACTATGCGCAGGCCTTTGAGCAGCAGGTTCTTGGGGAAGGTCGCCTTGGCGATTTCGACGTAGCGGTACTGGGCGTCGTCGACGCGTTGCACGCGACCGAGGTTCTGCGGTTCGGCAATACCGTCGAGGATATTGCCGTCCATGCGCGCTTCGATAGCCAGTTCGACCTCGTCCGACAGCTTGTAGCCGTCCGGGCCGAACAGCTTGATGCCGTTGTCCGCATAGGGGTTGTGCGAGGCCGAGATCATCACCCCCAGATCGGCGCGCATCGAGCGCGTCATCAGCGCCACGCCCGGCGTCGGCAGCGGCCCGAACAGGCGGACATCCATGCCGACCGAGGTGAAACCGGCGACCAAAGCCGGCTCGATCATATAGCCCGACAGGCGCGTGTCCTTGCCGATGACGGCCAGATGCCGGCGGTTGTCCGACGACATGAACATCTTGCCCGCCGCCATGCCGACGCGATAGGCGACTTCGGCGGTCATGGGGAAGCTGTTGACGCGGCCCCGGATGCCGTCGGTGCCGAAATATTTGCGCGTGCGGTTCAATGCGGTCATGTGCGAAGCCATTACGTCGTTAGGGTTTTTGATCGGGTTGAAGCCATAGAGCGACAGGGTGTCGCGGTAACTGGCCATGCGCGCCGTGGTCAGGGCGACGAAGGCCGCCTCCAGCTTATCCACGGTTTCGGCGCGCGGGGCCTTGGTCTGGCCGCTCAGGGCGCGGAACAGGCTTGAGGGCGCGATGCCCGCCGCCTCGGCCACGTCCTTGATGGAAATGCCGGTGGCGCCCAGCGCCGCCTGAAGCTTTTCCCACTTGTTTTCACTCATTAGCGGCTTCCATAAGCGCGCGGTTACATGCCGAAACGCAATGTGTTAATGGCAAATTCGCCATAATATAGGTCTGAAAGTCGTTAAACGTGGCTTTCATGACCCTTTTACGGCGAACAGTTTAAGCACATATGAAATAATTTCATAGCGTTTTAAATTTCATTCTGCTACGGAAAATGCGCAATCTACCCTCCCCTGCCTTACGGAGCCTTGTCCATGTGCGGTATTATCGGTGTTATCGGCACGTCCGAAGCGGCTCCGCGCCTGATCGAAAGCCTGCGCCGCCTCGAATATCGCGGCTACGACTCGGCGGGCATCGCCGTGCTCACCGACACCGGTACCGAACGCCGCCGCGCGGCGGGCAAGATCCGTCAACTTGAAGCCGTGGTGGAAGAGCACCCCCTGTCGGGCAGCGTCGGCATCGGCCATACGCGTTGGGCCACGCACGGCGCGCCGACCGTCGCCAACGCCCACCCGCACGTGTCGGGCCGCGTCACCGTCGTCCACAACGGCATCATCGAAAACTTCGCGGAGCTGAAGAGCGAACTCATAGCTACCGGTCATGTCTTCACCTCCGATACCGACACTGAAGTCATCGCCCATCTCTTCGATACCACCCTGCAAACCGGCCTCCCCGCAAAAGGCGCGTTTAAGGCCGTGCTCGATCGTCTGCACGGCGCCTATGCGCTGGCCATCATCGTCGACGGTGAAGACCGCACCCTGTTCGGCGCGCGCCGCGGTTCGCCGCTGGTCGTCGGCTGGGGCGACAATGAGATGTTCCTGGGTTCCGACGCGCTGGCCGTCGGGCCGTTCACCAACCGCGTCACCTATCTGGAAGAAGGCGACTGGGTGATTTTGACCCAAGACGCCGCCGACATCCACGACGCCAGGGGCTTCCGCGTCAACCGCCCGATCACCACCGTCTCGGCCTCGGCGGCGCTGGTTGAAAAGGGCTCTTACCGTCACTTCATGGAAAAGGAAGTGCACGAGCAGCCCGAAAGCTGCCAGCGCACCGTCTCGGCCTATCTCGATCCGGTGGCCAAGGCCGTGCGCGCCGACATCAAGGCCGCCATCGATTTCAAAACCGTGGCCCGCATCCAGATCATCGCCTGCGGCACCGCCTATTACGCCGGCTGCATCGCCAAATACGCCTTCGAGAAGGTCGCGGGCCTGCCCGTCGATGTCGAGCTCGCCTCGGAATTCCGCTACCGCACCCCGGCCATGACGCCGGGCACGCTGGGCCTCGCCGTTTCGCAGTCGGGCGAAACCGCCGATACGCTGGCGGCGCTGCGCTGGTGCAAGGGTGAGGGGCTGAAAACCGCGGCCCTGGTCAATGTCCACACTTCGACCATGGCCCGCGAAGCCGACCTGATGTGGCCGACCCACGCCGGGCCGGAAATCGGCGTCGCCTCGACCAAGGCCTTCACGGCGCAGGTCTCGGCATTGCTGTCTCTGGCCGTAGCCGCCGCTGCCGCCCGTGGCCGTATCGACGCTGCCGAAGAGGCGCGTCTGGTGCAGTGCCTGCTCGAAACGCCGGGCCTGATCGCCGAAGCCCTGCTGATGGACGGCGATGTTCAGCGCATCACGCACGACCTGTCGAAGGCGCGCGACGTCATCTATCTGGGGCGGGGGGCCATGTACCCCCTGGCGCTGGAAGGCGCGCTGAAACTCAAGGAAATCAGCTATATCCACGCCGAAGGCTATGCGGCTGGCGAGCTGAAGCACGGACCGATCGCCCTGATCGACGAAAACACGCCAGTCGTGGTCATCGCGCCGGACGACGAGCTGTTTGAAAAGACGGCCTCGAACGTGCAGGAGGTCGCGGCGCGCGGCGGCCGCGTGGTGATGATCACCGACGCCCCGCAAAAGGTTCCGGCCCTGTCCGGTGACGCCGCCAAAACGCTGAAGATCGTCAAGGGTCCGACCTGCGATCCGTTCGTCGCGCCACTGGTCTATGCCGTGCCGATCCAGCTTCTGGCCTACCACACGGCGGTGCATAAGGGCACCGACGTCGATCAGCCGCGCAACCTCGCCAAGTCGGTGACGGTAGAGTAGCCTACCCCTGCGGCAGAAGATTACAGAACACCGGCAGGGCCGCTGCACCGATCGCGGTCTGGAATGCCCCAAGCCGTGAGGCCTCGACCACCGGCGCGCCGTCGCCCAACCGAATGGCCTCGGCCAGCGCGGTGAGGATGGCGGGGCTCAGGCGGCCTGTCAGGATGATAGCGTCGGGGCTGAGGAAAGGGCTGAGTTTCGCCAGACCCGCCGACAGGCGCGCCGCCGCGCTGACCGTCCAGTCGTCGATCACGCTTTGCGCCGCTTCCGGCAGGATGTCGAGATCGCTCAGGTCGCTGACCCCAAAGCCGGCGGCAGTCAGGGCGTTCATCAGATCGCGGCCATCGGGGGCAGGACCGTCGCTGAAAAATTGCCCGATCTGGCCGGCTCCGCCTTGGCCACCGCGGAACGGCCGGCCTTCGATAAACAGCGCGCCGCCGATCTCCAGCCCGATATGCACGATCAGATAGGTCTGATAGCGCCCGCCCGCGCCAAAGACGCGCTCGCCGATGCCACAGGCCAGAGGCTCGGCCTCGATAAAGGCCAGACCGTCGAGATTGTTGGCGAAATAGCCGATGAGCTCTTCGCGGCGATAGGCGAGGTTCCACGCCTGCGCCTGTTCGGGCGGCAGGTCCGCCGGCACGCCGATGCCGACGCCTAACTGCCGCCAGCGCACGACGTGGCTCTTGCCATAGGCGCTTTCCAACTGCTGCTGCACGGCCTCCAGCACGGCGCGCGGCGTCGGTTCGGCCAGAGGCGTGCGCGCCCGGCCCACCACGCGCCCGCCCAGGTCCATGGCCACCAGATCGAGCGCACCGGCCGTAAAGCCGATGCCGAAGGCGTAGGCCGCGCCGGAACGCAACGAAACCGGCTTTTGCGGCTGACCGCGCCGGCCGGTATGGACATAGGCGCCGTTGTCTTCTTCGACCAGCCCCCAGTCCATCAGGTCGCGCACCAGATTGGTCACCGCCGGGCGCGTATAGCCCGACGCTTTGGCCAAAGCGCCACGCGCCGCCGTCCCGTGGCGAACCAGCGCCTCAAGCACTTTACGATGGCCGTGGGTCAGGTGAGGAAACATCTACACGTCCGAAAAGTCGATAACCCGATACGCGCGCCCCAGCTTGACGAAAAAGCGCCGGAAATCGGCCTGATCGAGCGCCGTCGTCGCCGTATTGACCAGCGGGTGAAAGTTGACGATCTCCGCGTCGAACAACCGCCTATCGAGGATGAACCTCACCTTCTGATCCGGGTCGTTGATCAGGGCCAGCGCCGTCACCGAACCCGGCCTGACCCCCAGCGCGTCATAAAGCCGCTCTTCCGACCCGAAGCTGAGCCGCCCCGACCCGATGATTTTGGGCAGGGCTTTCAGATTGATCTGCGTCTGCTGTTCGGCACTGATCAGCCACAATTGACCCTTATCGTCCTTGAGGAAGAGATTCTTGGTGTGCGCCCCCGGCAGGTCGTCCTTGATGCCTTCGCCCTCGCCAACGCGAAACACCGCCTCATGTTCCTTTGTGCGCGGCGACAGGCCCCAGCCGTTTAGGACTTGAAGCAGGGTGCTTTGCGTATAAAAGGATTTTTCGGTCATGTCGTCGCGTTTACAGGAGCCCGAAGCGTAATGGAATTGGAATGTTTTGTCGTTCAGGCCGGCCCGCGTGAAATCATCCCCGGCCGCACGGATCGCGACTGGATGGACGCGTTTTCCAACCGCTTCCCCTATCGCTGCCTGCCGCTGACCATGGCCAATTCGACCGGCTGGGAGTTGCTGGTCCCCGAAGACATCACCATCGAATGGAACGGCGGCAAGCTGGCCAGCGACATCATCATTACCGCCGACCGTCCCGGCGTGCATGTCGAGCACTTCGTGCAGAGCCATTTCAGTCAGGGCATCGTCACCTTCCACACCGGCTACCTGTTCCGCACGCCGCCGGGCTGGGCGCTGTGGGCCACGGGCGCGCCGAACCATGTGAAGGACGGCATCGCGCCGCTGACCGGGCTGATCGAAACCGACTGGCTGCCCTTTCCCTTCACCATGAACTGGCGCTTTACGCGACCGGGCGTGGTGCACTTCCAGAAGGGCGAACCCTTCTGCTTCATCAATGTCATCGAGCACCGTCAGACCGATGCGGTTCAGCCGGTAGTCAAGCCGATCGAAGCCGATCCGGACCTGCTGGAGCAGTTCAAGGCGTGGTCGGAAAGCCGCGCCAAATTCAATGAGAGCCTCGTCAACCGCGACCCCGCGGCGATCAAACAGGCCTGGCAGAAATTCTATCACAAGGGCGAGCTGCCGGATCAGTCCGAAGCGCCGCAGGACCATATGAACCGCCGCCGCGTCAATCCGGTGCGCTTCGAGGGCATGAACACCCCGGAATGAAGAGTCGAATAGAAGAGGGAGCCTTTCGGCTCCCTTATCGTTTTGGCTCAAAAGCCTCGGTTAGCGACGTTCCGTACCCGGACGAACGATACGCGGATCGAGGTTCGATTTCACTTCGCGGGCATCATAGGCGTTAGGGTCGCTGGGTTTTTCGCCCTTGCCCAGAATGACCTCGGCCGAGGTTTCATAGCGGTAGAAGGTCGTCTGATCTTCTTCCCAGGCGCCCCACGTACCCCAGCCGCCGCGGTAATAGCGGTAATAGAAGCCGCCGTAATAGCGCGGGAACGGGTCGCGGTAAGAGGTGGTGGTCGTGCGGTCTTCCTTGGTGTTGCGGCCGACCAGGCTGAACCAGTCGTAACCGTTTTCAAGCGCCAGTTCGGCCGCGCGATAGAGCATGTAGTCTTCGACCGTCTCACGCGAGGTAGACGAGTTACCGGAGAATTTCAGACGGTAGCGGTTGGCTTCGATACGCTGGTCGGAATAGCCGCGCGCCAGCGAAGAGGCCGGGTTGCCGGACACCGGTTGATAGGGGGTCGGAGTCGCACAGGCCGCGAGCGTCACAAGCGAGACGCCGAGTGCCGCGCCAATCATCATCTTACGCATGGTCTTAACACTCAACTCCCTGTGAAAAAGCCCCTATTGGCAAGGGAGTATCAGGTCATCACTATCAAACGTCAATGTGGCTTTAATACGCCACGTCCGGCGTTACAGATTGCGCAACCGATTGATTCCGGAGCGATATGCCGAAACAAAGTTCGGCGTAGCCAAAAGTGTAAGCGGTTTTCGGCAATAATATTGCGACAAAGCAAATATCTAGTTGGTGTAAGTCTTCATCAGCTCAGCGACCCAGTCGATAAACACCCGCACGCGGCGCGCCAGATGCCGGCGTTGCGGATAAATCAGCGATATCGGCAGGGCTTCGGCCACATGGTCGGGCAGTATCTCGACCAGCCGCCCCTGCACGACGTGCTCGGCCATGCCGACGCGCGGGGCCTGCACGATTCCAAGACCCGCCAGGGCCGCATGGCGATAGGCTTCGGAATTATTGACCGTCACCACCCCCTCCAGTTCGATGGTGCGCCATTGCGTCCCGTCGAAATAGTCGAAGCCGTCGGGCCGTGCGCCCATCTGGGTCACGTAGTGGATCAGCCGGTGGCCCTTCAGGTCATCCAGCGTGCGCGGCGTGCCGTGACGCGCCAGATAGGCGGGGCTGGCGAAATTGCCGAGCGGTAACTGACCCAGCGCGCGCACGGTCAGGCCGGAATCGCTCAGAGACCCCACCCGGATAACGCAGTCGAAACCTTCGCGCACGATATCGACGATGCGGTCGGTCGAGGACAGCTCGACCCGCAGGTCCGGATGCCGCTCCAGCAATGCCGGCAGGCTGGGCAGGACAAGGTTCTGCGCCACGGGCATCGGCATGTCGACGCGGATACGTCCGCTGACGGCGCGCGTCTGGAACAGGCCCGACAGGTCGTCGGCATCGGCCAGCAGATCCTTGGCGCGTTCGTAAAAGGCCTGACCATCGTGGGTCAACTGCACCCGCCGCGTGGTGCGGTAAAGAAGCTGCGTCCCCAGATGCGCTTCGAGATTTTGCACGGCGGTCGACACCGTCGCCTTGGGCAGGGCGAGGGTTTCCGCCGCCTGAGTGAAGGAGGACAGTTCCGCCACGCGGGTGAACATCAGCAGGGCATCTAATCGCAACATCCCGCCATTATTGTTCAAATGTATGAACAGTCCAATCAGATTTCTCGGATTTATCCTCTTGTGGCGTTCAACTAAATATCGGCCATCGACTTTCACGCACAGGAGAGACTGTCATGACCATAGTGCTTATCACTGGCGGCAGCCGAGGCCTCGGCCGCAACGCCGCCCTGCATCTGGCCCGCGACGGGGTGGATGTCATCTTCACCTACCGCTCGAACCTGACCGAGGCCCAGAGCCTTGTTGCCGAGATCGAAGCCATCGGTCAACGCGCCGTCGGTCTGCCGCTCGATGTCGGCAGCACGGCGGGCTTCGCCGCCTTTACGGACAAGATCAGGGAGACCCTGACCGCCTGGGGTGAGGACCGCTTCGACTATCTGGTCAACAATGCCGGGATCGGCGTCCATGCGGGCTTTACCGACACGACAGAAGCGCAGTTCGATGAGTTGGTGAACGTGCATTTCAAGGGTCCGTTTTTCCTGACCCAGGCCCTGCTGCCGCTGATGCGCGACGGCGGGCGCATCCTCAACGTCTCATCGGGCCTGGCGCGCTTCGCCCTGCCCGGTTACGCCGCCTATGCCTCGATGAAGGGCGCGATGGAGGTACTGACCCGCTATCAGGCCAAGGAGTTGGGGGCGCGCGGCATCGCCGTCAACATTCTGGCACCGGGGGCTATCGAGACGGATTTCGGCGGCGGCGCGGTGCGCGATAATGCGGGGCTGAATGCCTTCGTGGCGTCGAACACGGCGCTGGGCCGTGTGGGCCTGCCCGACGATATCGGCGGCGCGGTGGCGGCCATTCTGTCGCCCAACAGCCGCTGGATCAACGCCCAGCGCATCGAAGCGTCGGGTGGCATGTTCCTCTAATCCAGAGACTGATGCGCCCCGGCTTCGCCGTTCTGCCAGTAACCAGAGGCCTTGATCCATTTCGGATTGAGGCCTTTGTCGTGCAGGCGCGTCCGCACGGCCTTGACCCAATGCGACTCCCCGGCCACCCAGACATGGGTGTCAGCCGGCAGGCTCAGGGCATCGATCGCCGTCAATACATCATCGCCCTTCGTGCGATAGAGCCAGCGCACATTGGCCTCGGCCTGTGTGACCCATTCCTGACGCTCGGCGGCGCTTTCCACCACCGCCAGCACGGTGAAACCCTGGCCCACCGATGCGTTTTCCAGACGCCGACCGATGGCGGGCAAGGCCGTCTCATCACCGATCATCAGATAATGCGCGAACGCATCCGGCCACACCTGCGAACCGCGCGGCCCGCCGATATGCAGCCCGTCACCGACCTGCGCCTGAGACGCCCACTGCGTCGCCGGTCCCGCAGGTTCGTGCAAGGCAAAATCGATAGTCAGCAAACCTTTAGCGACGTCGAAGGCGCGCGGCGTGTAGTCACGCATCACGGGTTGCTCACCAGCCGGATCGGGGAAGAACAGCTTCACATGATCGTCGAAGCCCAGCGACTGAAACGCCTCCAGATCGCCGCTCAGCACCAGACGCAGCATGTGCGGCGTCAGTTGGATACGCTCGGCCACGCGCAATTCGCGGCGGCGGATGTCGAAACGGACGCGCAAGGGCGTGCGGCTGTCTTCGCTCATGATTACGACCTCTCGATACGGCGGGCCAGATCGTCGATCCCGTCGACGATCGTATGCAGTTCATCCTGCGTCAACGGACGCGAGGCGCGGTTGCGCAAGGCGGCCTTGAGATTGTCCATCGCCCGGAAAACCGGCGTAAAATCCGGGCCGTCCGATGCAGATTCCGGGGCCTCGGCGAACAGGCGCTCGACCTCTTCGGCGCGTTCGGCCAGAAATACCGTGCCGGCCTCGGTGATCGTCGCGACTTTGCGGCCTTCGGCGTCGGGAGTGATGGTGATAAAGCCGCCGTCTTCCAGCCAGCTCAGCGCCGGGTAGACGATGCCGGGCGACGGCGCGTACCGGCCGTTGAAATGGTCTTCGATGGCGCGGATCAGCTCGTAACCGTGGCTCGGCTTGTCGCTGAGCAGTTTCAGCAAGACCAGACGAAGACCGCCGTGTCCGAAACCGCGACCGCCACGTCTGTGTCCGTGCCCGCGCTCGCCGAACCGACCGCCCCGACCCCGCTCTTCGGACCAGCCGCGATGATGTTCACCGCCCCGGCCTCTTGCAAAGGGAAAATCCCTCATGATTCAGATACCTTTCTTAGTTAACTACGCATCGGCTCAGGACGGCGCAAACCGCTCTATTCCGATGCATATTTAGATATATCTGAATTAAGTCTGAAATAAGCCGAAAATATTTCAGGCCTGTCCGCGTCAACGAACAGGCCTGCAAAAAACTCAGTCTTCTTCGGCCGGCTCAGCTTCGTCCTGAACCCCTATCTCGTTGGGCGGATCGATGACGATATAGCCTGCCGCGACATTCACTTCGGGCACGTTTTCCCGCGTGAACATCAGGTAATAGCTGGCCCCGCCCTTGGGCTGGATATCGAGCAGGTCGCCCGCGCCGAAGTCCTCGACGCCTTTGAGCCGCCCCAGCACGGCCCCGTCGGTGCCGCGCACCTCAAGGCCGATCAGATCGGTGATGTAGAAGTCGTCCGCGTCCTCGACCTCGGGCAGGTCTTCGCGGCGTACATAGAGCTTCAACCCCTTAAGCGCATCGGCCTTGTCCTTGTCGGTCACGCCTTCCGCCTTGACGATCAGCGCGCCCTTGTGGCCGCGCGCCGCCGTGATAACCAGAGCGGGTACGCCGCTCTGGTTATATAGCGGGTTATATTCCAGCACGCTCAGCGGATCGTCCATATGGCTGATCAGCTTGAATTCACCGCGCACGCCGAAGCTGGCGGCGACCTGAGCGACAAAAACCAGTTCCGTCATTACAGGATGCTTTGACCCGTCGAGGCCCAGTCGGCGAGAAAGGTTTCGAGACCCTTATCCGTCAGGTCGTGCTGGAACATGGCCTGAATGACCGCCGGCGGCAGGGTGCCGCAGTCGGCGCCGGCGATAGCCGCCTGAGCCACATGGTTGGTGTTGCGCAGAGACGCGGCGAGAATGGCCGTTTCGAACTCATAATTGTCGTAGACGGTGCGGATGTCGCGGATCAGTTGCATGCCGTCTTCGCCGCGATCGTCCAGACGGCCGACGAAGGGCGAAACGAAGGTGGCGCCGGCCTTGGCGGCCAGCAGCGCCTGCGACACCGAGAAGCACAGGGTGACGTTGGTCATCAGGCCCTGATCGGAGAAGACGCGCGTGGCTTTCAGGCCATCGACGGTCAGCGGCACCTTGATCACGACATTGTCGGCGATCTTGGCCAGCTTTTCGCCTTCGGCGACCATCTGCGTAAATTCCGTGGCGGCGACTTCGGCAGACACCGGGCCATCGATCATGGCGCAGATTTCCCGGGTGACTTCCAGAATATTGCGGCCCGACTTGGCGATCAAGGTGGGGTTGGTCGTCACGCCGTCGATCAGGCCCGTCTCGTTCAGTTCGGCCAGCAGCTTGGTATCGGCGGTATCGGCGAAGATCAGCATGGAATTTCCTTTGAGCGTCTTTGTGTTTATCGGCGTTTGCGTGTATGAGGCCGCATTAATCCGTATAACAGAGCAAGTTCAAGTTTTTTTGCATGAGTAACGCCCCCGCCTCTTCTGACACCCCCAAGGTCGGTTTTGTTTCGCTCGGCTGCCCCAAGGCGCTGGTCGATTCCGAACGCATCCTGACGCGCCTGAAGGGTGAGGGCTATGCGACGGCGGCGGAATATGCCGGCGCCGACGTGGTGGTGGTCAATACCTGCGGCTTTCTCGATTCCGCGCGCGACGAAAGCCTGAACGCGATTGGTGAAGCTCTGGCCGAAAACGGCAAGGTGGTGGTGACCGGCTGTCTGGGGGCCGAGGGCGATTTGATCCGCGAACGCTTCCCCAATGTCGCGGCGGTGACCGGCGCGCACCAGTACGAAGAGGTGATGGAGGCGGTCCGCCGCATCGTCCCGGCCAAGCCCGATCCCTTCCGCTCGCTGGTTCCGGAAAACGATCCCGGCGTGCGCCTGACGCCGAAACACTACGCCTATCTGAAGATTTCCGAAGGCTGCGACCACCGCTGTTCCTTCTGCATCATCCCCTCCCTGCGCGGCGATCTGGCGTCGCGCCCGGTCGATGAGGTGCTGCGCGAAGCCGAGGTGCTGGCCCGGAACGGCGTCAAGGAGCTGCTGGTCGTGTCGCAGGACACCTCGGCCTACGGACTCGATATCCGCTATGCCGAAGGCCGCTGGCGCAACGACTATTACAAGGCCTCGTTCGAAGACCTGTCTCGGGGTCTGGGCGAGTTGGGCATCTGGGTGCGGATGCACTATGTCTACCCCTATCCGCACGTCAACAGCGTCATCCCGCTGATGGCCGAGGGCAAGATATTGCCCTATCTCGACATCCCGTTCCAGCACGCCAGCCCCAAGGTGCTGAAGGCCATGCGCCGCCCCGGCAATCAGGACAAGACGCTGGACCGTATCCTGAGCTGGCGCGAAATCTGCCCGGACCTGACCCTGCGCTCGACCTTCGTCGTCGGTTTCCCCGGTGAGACCGAAGCCGATTTCAACCTGCTGCTCGACTGGCTTGAGGTGGCGCAGATCGACCGCGTCGGGGCCTTTGCCTACGAAAACGTCGAAGGCGCCGCCGCCCGCGACCTGCCCGACCACGTGCCGGAAGAGGTCAAGCAGGACCGTCTGGCGCGCTTCATGGCGGTGGCTTCGCGCATTTCGGCGCAGAAACTCCAGGCCAAGGTCGGCAAGACGGTGGACGTGCTGGTCGACGACATCCGCTCAGACGGCGTGGCGGTGGCCCGCACCAAGGGCGACGCGCCGGAAATCGACGGCCACATCTACCTGAAAGGCTTTACGGGCCTCAGCGCCGGCGACTATGCGAAGGCCAAAGTCACCCGCGCCGATGCCTACGACCTGTGGGGCGAGCCGGAAGGGCTGATCAAGCTCAACCGCGTGCCCACCGCACGGCCGGCCGGGCGCACGCACCGCCTGATTTCGCGGATTTAGGCTACGGCAACAGCCAGAAGCCGAACTTCGGCTTTTTAGCTTTTTCGTCGCGCTTCATTCTTGTTAGGGGACAAGCCAGAAGCCGAAGCGCGGCTTTTAGCTTTTTTCGTCGCGCTTCATTCTTGTTAGGGGACAAGCCAGAAGCCGAAGCGCGACAGGGGGTGCGCGATATCCTTCAACGGCCAGCCATGCTGTGCCGCCAGAGCCTTCAGCGTGCGGCGCGGAGCCAGCACCCAGCAGCGCTGCGACAGGTGCCAGCCGTCGTGGCTGTGCGACTTCGGAATGAAGTAGATGTCGTGGGCGTCCATCTCGATGCTGTCGATCTGATCCAGAGACAACACCTGCCGGTCCGGCGAAATGAATTCGCGACGTTCGGGATCGTAGCTGAACAGCGGCTTGGTGAGGACGCTGAGGCTGATCATGCCGAACAGCAACAAGCCCAGAAGAACGAGGCCGATGCCCTTGCCCTGCATAACCATATACGCCGCCCAGAAGGGCGCGGCGACCATCAGGGCGATGGTGTAGGCATTCAGCAGGCTCGCGCTCCAGCGCACATCGACCGTTACGGTCTCAGGGATTTGTTCGGACGTCATACGCCTTCCCTTTATCCTGAACCGCCGAAGCATTCCACCTGCATTTTACCGTCCGCATCTTGCGAGGGCGAAGGCGAGGGCGCATATCGGAAACGGCGGAGGAAGTGATGTCACGGTTCATAGTGTTCGACAGCCCGTTCCTGCTGGGGTTCGATGAGACCCGCAGCCTGATCGAGCGCGTCAGCCGCGCTTCGGACAACTATCCCCCCTATAATGTCGAGGCCCTGACCGGCGATCATCTGCGCCTGACCGTGGCGGTGGCCGGGTTCACGCCGGACACCTTGCGCCTCAGCCTGCAAGGACAGCAACTGACGCTTCAGGCGTTTAAAGAGTCAGTGGAAACGGGCCCGCGCGAGTTCATCCATCGCGGCATCGCCCAGCGCGGCTTTACACGCAGCTTTGTCGTCGGCGAGGGGTTCGAGGTCGAAGGCGCGGTGATGGAGCACGGCCTGCTGCACATCGATCTCAAACGGCCGCTGGCGCCCGAAGAAGTACGCATCATCCCGATTAAAGCTATTTAGGCGGCGTGGCTGGTTTCGGTGCGGTTGAGCAGGGCGTAGAGGGCATCGGCCGTATCGACCTGACGCAGTTGTTCGCGCAGTTCCTTCTGACGCAGGATACGCGACACCTTGGCCAAGGCGCGCAGGTGCTCGGAACCCGCCTCTTCCGGGGCGAACAGGGCGAAGATCAGATCGACCGGCACATCGTCGATGGCTTCATACTCGACCGGCGTATCCAGACGGATGAAGACGCCATGCATACGGGTCAGACCGGTCAGGGCCGCGTGCGGCACCGCCACGCCCATGCCCACGCCGGTGGAGCTGAGCTTCTCACGTTCGACAAGACCTTGCAGAATGGCATCGGCATCGAGGCCGTAAGCCCCGAGCGTGCGTTCGGCCACATCGGCCACGATCTGCAGGGCATGACGCTTGGAATTGGCACTTACCGGTCCGGCTACGCTGTTCCGGTCAAGTACTTCGGTGAGGAACATTACACATCCATCAAGTTTGCGGGCGCAGGACGGACAGAGCCATGCGCGGTCATCCGCCCTAACGGCGGTACGCGACCGCGCCTGCCCTTACAGACAGCGTCCGCTCAAGTCAACGCCGTGTATCTGGCGTATTTATGAAATTTTCGCGGCAGCGCGTCCAGTTAATGCGCTTTTCCGTTGAGTTTGGACTTGGTCCGCTCCGGATCGATCCAGCCGATATTGCCGTCGGGACGGCGGTACAGGACCGAAAGCCCACCGTGCGCCGCATTGCGGAACATGATGACCGGATAGTTGGACAGGTCCAGTTCCTCGACCGCCTGAGACACGCTCAAGGTCCGGATCGGGGCCTCGGTTTCGGCGATGATCATCGGCTGAGGCGGGCTGTCGTGATCCATGCCGTCGTCGAGATCGGCTTCGTCGTCGCTGAAATCGCTGCCCTGTATGACCGTGAGGGGGGCCATCTCGTGCTTGGTCGGCGCATTGGTCGGGTGATGATCCTTCAGCCGGCGCTTGTAGCGGCGAATGCGCTTTTCCATGTGGTCCAGCGTGCCGTCGAAGGCCGCGTGCGCGTCACCGCCGAAGGCATGGGCGATGAGCGTCTGACCGGAAGCGAGCCTTACCCAGCAGTCGGCCTTGAACTGATGCCCCTGCTTGGAAATCGTCACTTCGGCCGTTGCGCCGCCGCGATCGAAATATTTGGTGATGCCCGCATTGAGTTCGGTTTCGATGCGCTCCTGCAGAGCCGCACCCAATTCGACCTTTTTTCCGGTAACCTGTATTTGCATGGCGATAACTCGCTCCTTTGATCTGCAAAAACCGTCGCCGCACTGGAGGGATGTGGGCGACGTGAGCCCCAGCCGTGATGAAGGACCGTGGTCCGTCTTCGACTGTACGCCTCTGACCGAGGATGCAAAATCAAGAAAACGTGTAGGGGACGCGACCTTTAACCACAGGTCTTCGCCTTGAATTTTAACGGTTAATTACCACAATCCGCGCCATCGATTGCGCGAGCGCGCAAGCTCAGCGGATCATCCGCTTGCGCTCGACCGAGGACGGGATACGCAGGGCCTCGCGATACTTGGCCACGGTGCGCCGCGCGATATCGACGCCGGCTTCCTTCAGAATTTCCACGATACGATCGTCAGACAGAATCTCACCCGACGATTTTTCGCCGTCGATCAGGTGCTTGATCTTGTGACGCACCGATTCCGCCGAATAGGCCTCGGAGCCGTCGGCCGCAGCAATGGCCGAGGTGAAGAAGAATTTCAGCTCGAACACACCGCGCGGGGTCGAGATGTACTTGTTCGTCGTCACGCGCGAAATGGTCGACTCGTGCATGCCGACGGCCTCGGCGACGGTCTTCAGATTGAGCGGGCGGAGGTGCTCGACGCCGAACACGAAGAAGCCGTCCTGCTGACGCACGATCTCGGCGGAGACCTTGAGGATGGTGCGGGCGCGCTGATCGAGGCTCTTGATCAGCCAGTTGGCCTGCGACAGACATTCGTTGAGATAGGTCTTTTCCTGATCCGAACGCGCCGAAGTCGCCACCTTGGCATGATAGCTCTGATCGATCAGCACACGCGGCAGGGTGTCGCTGTTGAGATCGACGCGCCAGCCGCCCGACGGGTCCTGACGTACGAAGACATCCGGCACGACGCCGGCTTGCGGTTCGGCGCCGAAGGCCGCGCCCGGACGCGGGGTCAGGGCCTTCAGCTCGCGGATCATCTCCGCCAGATCTTCGTCGTCGACGCCACAGGCGCGGCGCAGGGCCGACAGGTCGCGGCGGGCCAGAAGCTCCAGATTATCGATCAGCGCTTCCATGGCCGGATCGAAGCGGTTGCGCTCGATCAGTTGCAGCTTAAGGCATTCCGGCACCGAACGCGCCATGACGCCGGTCGGCTCGAAACCCTGACAGACGCCCAGCACTTTTTCGATGAGGTCCATCGCGCAGCCCAGACGCTCGGCGATTTCGTCGAGATCGGCGCGCAGATAGCCGCCTTCGTCCACCGCATCGATGAGGATTTGCGCCACCGCCATCTCCGGTGGCGTGAAACCGGCGATCAGGGCCTGATCCGTCAGGTGCTCGGTCAGGGTCTTCTCGCGGCTCATCGCGCGGTCGAGCGTATCGCCGTCGCCATCGAAGCCGCCGCCCTTGCCCGCACGGCTCCAGTCGACCATCGGCCCTTCGCCCATATCGGCGGACGCGGCAGCCGGTTCGCGCACGGTGGGTTCGTCGTCGCCGTAGACGTCGCCTTCGGAGGCATCCAACGCAGAATTGGCCTGCTGAGTGTCGCGGTCGGAAAGTTCCAGTTCGCCGCGATCTTCACGCGGGGCATCGGAATCGCCGTCATGGCCGTCGGTGCCGGGTTCGCCATCCTCGCGCAGCAGCAGCGGGTTGCGTTCCATCTCGGCCTCGACCACGGCCTCCAGCTCAAGATTCGACAATTGCAGAAGCTTGATCGCTTGCTGCAACTGGGGCGTGATGACCAGCCCCTGCCCTTGTCTGATTTCCAGCCTTTGCCCTAATGACATGGGCCGGACCTTAGACATTAACACCTTAAATTAGGTTAACCCCTTTCCACAGGGCGGAAAAAGCCGTGGAAAAGCGCCGGGAGCGCCGGCATCAGCCGTCGAAATCCTCGCCCAGATAAACGCGGCGCACTTCCGGATTATGACGAATTTCGTCCGGCGTGCCTTCGAACAGCACCTCGCCCGAATGGATGATCGAGGCACGATCGATAATGTCGAGCGTCTCGCGCACATTGTGGTCGGTGATGAGGATGCCGATGCCGCGATGCTTGAGGTAACCCACGACTTCACGGATATCCGCGATAGCCAGCGGATCGATACCGGCAAAGGGCTCATCGAGCAGGATGAAGGACGGATCGCCGGCCAGGGCGCGGGCGATTTCCACGCGACGGCGCTCACCGCCCGAAAGGGCCGTGGCGGGCGATTTGCGGATATGGTTGATGTGCAGCTCTTCGAGCAGGCGCGTCACTTCGGCCTCGATTTCCGAGCGGTTCTTAAGACGCAGCTCCAGCACGGCCTGAAGGTTCTGCTCGACATTCAGCCCGCGGAAGATCGAGGATTCCTGCGGCAGATAGCCCAGCCCCATGCGCGCGCGCTGGTACATGGGCTGAGACGTGATGTCGTGACCATCGAGGCTGATCGTGCCGTAATCCGGCTGGACCAGACCGGTGATCATGTAGAAGCAGGTCGTCTTGCCCGCGCCGTTGGGGCCGAGCAGGCCCACGGCTTCACCGCGACGCAGGGTGAGCGACACGGTCTTGACCACCGCCCGCTCCTTGTACGACTTGCCGATGCCTTCGACGCGCAGGCCGTCGGCGGTTTCAGGCGCTTCGGCCGCACGAATATCGGCGGCGCTGCGCGCATCGAGCGTGGGAACCGAGACCATTATTGCGACTTGCCCTGATCCGGGTAGAAGACGCCGCGCACGCGGCTCTTGCTGCCCGTGGTCGGCACGCCGTCCATGGTCGATTTCTTGGCGCCGACATTATAGACGAGGCGGCTGCCTTCCATCACGTTCTGGCCCTGCTTAAGCACCACATTGCCGGTCAAAACCAGGGTGTCGGTGCTCTTGGTGTAGACGGCGCGGCTCCCGGTCATCACCTGATCGTCAACCACGTAATAGACATTGCCGATGGCTTCGGCGGTCGACAACTCGTCCCACTTGCCCGTCGTCTGGTTCTGGCCATAGGTGACGGTCATCTTGTCCGAACGCAGGCGCGAGGTCTTCTGAAGGAATTCGACGCTGCCGGTGAAGGTGGCGGTATGGTTGCTTTCATCGGCTTCGAACGTGTCCGCCGCATAGGCGATGGGGTCTTCCTTGGTCGCCACGAACTGCGCTGAGGCCATCGGCGCCGCCAGCACCATAGCCGCCCCCACTACCCACACTGTCTTATTGATCTGCATGGCCGGATCTATCCTTCAAAAATCTTAGTCTTCGGCGCCCGAAAGCGTGCCGGTCACCTGCTGGCCAGGTTTGCCGTAGAAAAGTACTTTGCGCCCGTTCTGCTCGATGCGGAAGCCCTGCGCGTTGACGCTGCCCGTCTGCCACGTGCCCTGAACCGGCGCGTTTCCGCTGATCACCGCGTTCTGCAGATCGACATCGGCGGCCTGGGTTCGCAGCGACAGACCGTTGCCGGAGGTGAGGGTCACGTCCTTATTGACCGTGAAGCGGCGCTTGGCGTCGTCATAGACACCCGCTGCCCCCTCCAGCGACGACGGCCGCGTGTTTTCCGAGCGGATTTCCAGACGCGGCGCCGTCAGGGTGACGATCTGAGAGTTACGCCCCTTGCGCACGGCTTCGAGCCCGCGCATCTCGTATCGCTCGCCGTTGCGGCTGCGGTCGGTGTAGAAGGGGTTGGTCATGCGGATGTCTTCGCCACTGGTGGTATAGACGTTCATCGAGTTGATGACGCTCTGCACCACGATCCACACGATCATAAGCAGGATAATGCCGACAATGAGGCCGGGAAAGATCAGACGCAGGCGCGCGATCTTGCGGGAACGCTTCTTCCACGCCAGCGCCTGCACATTCAGGCGGTGGCGGTCGGCGGCATTGTCGTGCGTCAGGGTCTCGGAGGCCGGCATGGCGGCAAAAATCCTTATGATGGAACCGCTTTAGCTCCACGAATGGGCGAATATATCCGTATCTTCCCAGCCTGCCAAATCCAGTTTGACGCGGTGCGGCAGAAAATCGAAGCAGCCCTGCGCCAGCTCGGCGCGGCCTTCGCGCGTCAGCATGGTGTCGAGCTTGGCTTTCAGTGCGTGCAGGTGCAGCACATCGGACGCCGCATAGGCCAGTTGCTCCGGCGTCAGGGTCTGCGCACCCCAGTCCGAGCTTTGCTGCGCCTTGGAAATATCGACGGCGATCAGCTCGCGCACCAGATCCTTCAGGCCGTGGCGGTCCGTATAGGTGCGCGCCAGCTTCGAAGCGATCTTGGTGCAGTAGACCGGCGCGGTAACCACGCCCAGATGCAGCAGGAACATGCCGATGTCGAAGCGCCCGAAGTGGAACAGTTTCAACACTTTCGCGTCGGTCAGCAACGCCTTGAGGTTCACACAGTCATAGGCCGGACGGTGGAGGCGCACCACATGCGCGTCGCCGTCACCCGCCGACAACTGCACCACGCACAGGTCGTCGCGACCGAAACGCAGGCCCATGGTTTCAGAATCGATGGCCACCACCGCCCCAAGATCGAGCCCGTCGGGCAGGTCGCCTTCATGATAATGGATGGTCACGCCGCGCGTCCTTTACTGTTGTGCTGGTGTTCGCCTAAGCCATAGGCGCATCTGCGTCAATTCCTGTCGGTAGCGACCCTTACGAAACCGTTTGTTCGCCTTCGTTCGCGAACCCCTCTTGTCAGGCGGCGCGGCTTCGATCAAATGCGCAGAACAACACATAACACGGTTAACAGTATCAGGGTCCGTCGATGTCAGCACATCCCCACAGCGAAGTCGCCAAAAACAAGTCCAACCTCCGGACCATCGTCGCGGCCTCCGCCGCCGGTACGACCTTCGAATGGTACGACTTCTTCATCTTCGGGGCCCTGACCTCGATCATTACGAAGAACTTCTTCACAGGGCTCGACGACACCACCGGCATGATCCTGGCGCTTTTGACCTTCGCGCTGGGCTTTCTGTCGCGGCCCTTCGGCGCGCTGTTGTTCGGCCACATCGGCGACCGTAAAGGGCGCAAGGGCACCTTCCTCTATACGATCCTGCTGATGGGGGCCGCGACCGTGCTGATCGGCTTCCTGCCCACCTATGAGCAGGCGGGCATTCTTTCGCCCCTGCTGCTGGTCGGTTTGCGGATCCTGCAGGGCATCGCCATGGGCGGCGAATACGGCGGGGCGGTGGTCTATGTCGCCGAACACGCTCCGGCCGACAAACGCGGATCGTACACGGCCTGGATTCAGGCCTCGGCCTCCCTGGGGCTGGTTATCGCGCTGCTGGTCGTCTTTCTCACGCGTACAGCGGTCAAGGAGGAGGCCTTTGCCGAATGGGGCTGGCGCATTCCCTTCATCGTCTCTTCGGTGTTGCTGGCCATTTCGGTCTATATCCGCGCCAAGACCGCCGAAAGCCCGGCCTTCCGCGCCCTGCACGAAAGCGGCAATGTGTCGAAAGCCCCGTTTAAGGAAGCCTTTGGTCAGTGGTCCAACCTGCGTCAGGTGCTGATCGCCCTGTTCGGTTTCATGACCGCTCAGGGCGTCGTCTGGTACACCACCTTCTTCTATACGCAGGTCTTCCTCGAAAAGAGCGTCAAGCTGGCCCCCACCACCGTCAACCTGCTGGTCATGGGCATTTCGATCGTCAGCGCCTTCCTCTACGTCTTCTGGGGTGGGCTGTCCGACCGCGTGGGCCGCAAGCCGGTGATGATCCTCGGCATCGCCATCGCCGTGCTGAGCTTTGTGCCGGGTTTCCATCTGATGGCGCGCTTCGCCAATCCGGCGCTGGACGACGCCGTCAACCGCACACCGGTGGTCATCTTCGCCGATGCACGCCAATGTTCGGTGCAGTTCGACCCGGTCGGCAAGGCGCAGTTCACCTCGTCCTGCGACCTCGCCAAGTCGCTGGTGACCAGTCTCGGCGTACCGTACGCTAACGAAGACGGCCCGTACAAAGCCGACGCCGTAATCCAAATCGGTGATCGCACCATCGCTGTTCAGTCCGGCGACACCCTGTCGAAGGCAGAGCTGACGACGCTGAAAACCAATGCAGTCACCGACCTCAAGGCCGCATTGAAGGCCGCCGGCTATCCGGAAAAGGCCGACCCAGCGCGCGTCAATCTTCTCGGCATCTTCGCCGTATTGTTCGTTTTCACCGTCGGCGCGACGGCCCTTTACGGCCCGATGGCCTCGGCCCTGGTCGAAATGTTCCCGACGCGCATCCGCTATACGGCTCTGTCCCTGCCTTACAATATCGGGACGGGCTGGTTCGGCGGCCTGCTGCCGGCCATTTCCTTTGCCATGGTGGCGGGCTCAGGCAATCTGTTCTTCGGCCTGTGGTATCCGGTAATTATCGGTGCCACTGCCATCGCCGTCGCTCTGATCTTCATGAAGGAGACCAAGGGTCGCGACCTGCACACCATGGAAGACCAGCCGGAGCGGTGAGCAAACGAAAAATTCACGCCTCACGCGAAAAAACACGGAAATGTGCATTGAGTTTTTCCACAACCGTGTCATTATTCCCACAGCTCCCGACGGAGTGCATGCGGCGGCTTTGACGTCTCTTGAGTGCGTTTTTCCCTTTATCTCTTCGTGTTATGTGCCAAACATCTGACCCGGTCAGCCCTCTGACCGGGTTTTTTTTCGTGCGTAATTAAGGAATAAGGGTCATGCGTCTGTCGGTTGCCTCGTGGAACATCAATTCCGTGCGTCTGAGGATCGATCAGGTTCTGCGCTTTCTGGAGATGGCCCGTCCGGACATCCTGTGCCTGCAGGAAATCAAATGTCAGAACGGCGAATTCCCTTACAAGGCCTTCGAAGAGGCCGGTTATCCGCATATCCATGTCGCCGGACAAAAGGGCTGGCACGGCGTGGCGATCGTGTCGAAGCTGCCGTTCGAGACCAACGAACTCCTGCCCTTCTGCCGCCGCGGCGAGGCGCGCGTGCAGGCGATCAACGTCTCTGGCGTCGATGTGTGGAACTTCTACATTCCGGCAGGCGGCGACGTCCCCGACCGTGAAGCCAATGACAAGTTCGAACACAAGCTGGAATTCTACGAACGCCTGACCGCGCATCTGAAGACGCGCAATCCCGACGCCCCGCTGCTGATCGCCGGCGATCTTAATATCGCGCCGGGTGAAAACGATGTGTGGAGCCATCGCCAGATGCTCAAGGTCGTCAGCCATACCCCGCCGGAACTGGAAGCCTTCGCCAATCTGATGGAGGCCGGCGGTTTCCACGACGCCTTCCGTGAACTCTGGCCCGAACCGCAGAAGCTGTTCACTTGGTGGAGCTATCGCGCCGCCGATTTCCGCAAGTCCAATCGCGGGCTGCGGCTCGATCACCTGCTGATCAATCCGGCCTTGAAGGCGCGCATCACCTCGCCTATAGCCGCCGTCATCCACGACACCGTCCGCGAATGGGAACGGCCGTCGGATCACGCCCCCATTCAGGTAGAGTTCGAAATATGACCGAAGACACCCCGCCCATGGAAGCCGGCCTGCCCGCCGATATTCTGGCCAGGGCCGATTTCCGCTTCAACGAATATGCGTGGAAGATCAAGGATATCCCCGACGTCATCCGCGCCGCGACCAGGGCCGGGTTCATGAGCCTCGGTGGCCAGCTTCAGATCCGCATCCCCGACGCCATCGGCGAATGTCACTGGGTGGAGACCGATCCGGCGGGCATGGCCCCGGCGGACCTGCCGTGGGAGGTGCGCATCCGCATGGTCGAGGAATTGGCGCTTCAGGACTGGGAGGAGTTAAAAGCGCATTACGACTTCGCCGAACAGATCAAGCTGGCCTTTCCGGCGGCGCTGGAGCCCTATCTGGCCAAGGGCGGCAAGATGGACGACGCGATGTGGTTCACCTGGTACGTCATCGACGAAGAAACTGAACGCCAACACCGCGAGGCGGAGGCAGCGGAAGAAGAATAAAGCCCCTTCCTGAAAAATGGAATTCCGCGAAGCCAAATCAGGTAAGGGGCTTTGGACTTTACTCCGCCTCAGTCCGGTTGCCATACCAGTTGATGTTCCGCGTCAGGACCATGACGGCGGCGATGACGATGAAGGCCGAACAGGCGCCGACCAGAAGCGCATAGTCTTCCATCCGCATCAGCACATAGATCAGCGCATAGAGCGCGCTGAACACACCCAGCGCCGCGACGAAGCGCCAGCGTGAATGGAAAATCAGCCCGGCATAGCCCGCGATCAGGGTCACGGTCGCGCCGGCGGCCACCAGGAACGCCGCGTCGAAGCCGATGCGCTCGGCAAAGGACAGCAGCAACAGGTAGAAGGTGATCTGCGCCAGACCGACAAGAATATATTGCGCCGGGTGCAGTTCCTTCTTCGAGGTGCTTTCGAACAGGAAATAGGTCAGGAAGACGAGGCCGACGAACAGCAGGGCGTATTTCAGCGAGCGGCCGACGCTCTGATACGGATTGGTCGGCTCGACGAAGGTGACTGACAGTTCGGACTTGCCGAGGCTCATCATCTGGTTCTGGTCGATGACCGCGGGTAGACCGCGGGCGATGAAAGGCACGGACCACTGGGCGCTGAAACCCTTATGCGTCGCGCCTTCGGTTTCGCGGGTCACGGGGAGGAAGCCGCCGCCGAAGGAGGGATGCTTCCAGTCGCCGGTGATGGTGGCTTCAGACGACTTGCCGTAGGCGAGGATGCCCAGCTTGCGCGTACCGGTGAAGGTCATGGCGACCTTGATGTTCAGGGGCGCGGCGGTGTCGGTGATCGTCAGTGGGGCGGCGAACAGATCGAAATCGGTGCCGTCGGGGCTGAAGCCCGTTACACCGGGACCGGAAGGGGCCAGCATGACCGAACGGGAGTCGATCTGGGCCACAATATCCTTGCGTGCGCCGCGCGAGTCGGCCGCACCCGTGATCAGTTGCGCCTTGTCCCACATCAGCACCGCACCGGGGCGCGCGGCCTGCACGTCTTTCAGGTCGAAGGCGGCGTCGAACTTCAGGTCGGAGGTGTAGACCGGCACGCGGAAGATCGAGCGCGAACGCACCTCGCTCTTGGTCGAGGCGCTGGCCTTGCCTGTCTGCGGGAAGACGATCAGGTTGCCGGTTTCCTGCGCCAGTACCACGCGGTTGCCCTTGTCGTCGGTGGTGGTGCGCGAGGCGAGGACGTAGGGGATCTGGATGACCGGGCCGAGGAAGACCTGCTCGCCGCCCATCTGATCGCCGATTTCGCGCGCTACGCCTTCGGCGCGGTTGGTGCGCTCCATCAAAAGCGCGAAGACGAGCAGGGCGGGGATGGCCATCAGCACGGCCAGCGCGCAGACCACGAGGAATTTGGCGCCTTTTGATCGGCCCTTCAATGGCCGTGGCGTAGAGGTAGGGAAGTCGTCCATGACGCGCTCCGATTGATTTTGAACAATGTTCATATTGATGCGGATTGCGGCGTTTTTCAGGCGACGTCGCGCTGAACGTGATAGACGGCGCGCATCAGGTCCGACGCGCTGATGATGCCGCAAAGTCGTCTCGTGTCGTCCAGGACCAGCAGGTGATGCAGGCCTGTATCGGCGAACAGGGGCACCAGCGCTGCCACATCGGCCATGTGATCGGCGGTCCTGAAATCGGCGGACATGAGCTGACCGGCGACTTCGGGCTTGGCCGAATAGGGCGACGGGGTACGTTTGACGAGCGCCTTGAGAGTTTCGCGCATGTCAGCGGGCGCACCGCCGGCCTGACGCAGCATGTCGTCGGCGGTGATGACGCCGATGACCCGCCGGGCCTTGTCTGTTACGGGCAGGAGCTTGAGATCGTGCTGGCGGATCAGGGCCCAGGTTTCGTCGAGCGGCGTGCCGAATTCGACGTGGACGGGATCGGGCGTCATGATGTCCCTGGCCCGGATATGGTCCATCAGGCGCTGATAGGCGTGGCGCTCGGACAGGGCCAGCAGCTTTTCCAGATCGTCGGGCGCGATGTCGATGACCGTGTCCATCTGCGCCAGCGCGGCGGTGATGTCTTCGGCGCTGACGCGTTTGAGGCTGTTGTCCTCGGTCTTCGCGGCGGGTGCGGCGATATGGGGGTAGTTGCGCTTGGCCGCCGTATTGAAGGCGATGCCGGCGGCGACCAGCAGCAGCGAATTGGTGAAGGCCGGGAACAGGGCGAACCACGGATGGGTCGTATGGGTCAGCACGACCAGAAGCGCCATGGCCCCGCCCGGCGGGTGCAGCGAGCGGCTGGCGAACATGGCGAGGATGGCAAAGGAGACGGCTAATGAGGCGGCGATCACCGGATCGGGGATCAGATTGGCGCAGATCAGGCCGATGATCGCCGACACCGTATTGCCGCCGACCACGGACCATGGCTGCGCCAAGGGCGAAGCGGGAACGGCGAAGACCAGCACGGCCGACGCGCCCAAAGGGGCGACCAGCCACGGCGACAGGCCGAATTGTTTTGAGATCAGCAGGCTGATGAGGGCGGCGAAACCGATCCCCAGACAGGCACCCAGCGCGCTGCGCATCCGCTCCAGACCCGAAACGGGCAGGGGCTTGGGTTTAAGGGCGTCGAGCCAGGTTTTGAAGGTAGGAGCCATCGGGATTTACCACGGAAAACACAGAAAGCACGGACGTTTTATGCTCTATAGCGCCTCCGGTATTCGTGTATTCCTTGAATAAAATCGATTGAAAAGCCCTATGTGTAACTGGAAGCGATCTAAAGTCCGTGCTTTCCGTGTTTTCCGTGGTTAATCAATATTTTAGTGCTGGCTTTCGGGCAGGCGCACGATCAGGCCGTCCAGCGCGTCGGTGACGCGGATCTGGCACGACAGGCGCGAGGTCGGCTCGACCTCCTGCGCGAAGTCGAGCATGGACTCTTCCATCACCGACGGGCCGCCGGTCTTTTCGAACCAGGCGGGGTCGACATAGACGTGGCAGGTCGCGCAGGCGCAGGCCCCGCCGCAGTCGGCGTCGATGCCGGGGATATTGTGTTTGATCGCCCCTTCCATGACCGAATTGCCGGTCTTGACCTCGATCTCGTGGGTTTTGCCGTTGGATTCGATATAGGTGATCTTGGGCATGGGCGGTCACTTCAATAAAGGAGAGCCGAAGCAAAAGCTTCGGCTCTCAGGATAGAAAGCAAAAATTTGCGACGAGCCGTCTCTAGCAAATTTTTTCGATATCGGAAGGGGGCACATGGGGGAAACAGCGTTTCCCCCATGATGAGATTAGCCCTTCGCGGGCATCATCTTCTTGATTTCGGCGATGGCCTTGGCCGGGTTGAGACCCTTGGGGCAGACTTGCGCACAGTTCATGATGGTGTGGCAGCGGTACAGCTTGAAGGGGTCTTCCAGCGATTCCAGGCGCTCTTTCGTGTGATCGTCGCGCGAGTCGGCGATCCAGCGATAGGCCTGTAGCAGGGCGGCCGGACCCAGATACTTGTCCTGGTTCCACCAGTAGGACGGGCAGGAGGTCGAGCAGCAGGCGCACAGGATGCACTCGTACAGACCATCCAGCTTGTCGCGGTTCGCCGGGCTTTGCAGGCGTTCCTTGTCCGGGTCCGGCGTCGTCGATTGCAGATACGGCTCGATCGAGGCGTATTGCGCATAGAAGCCCGACAGGTCCGGCACAAGATCCTTGACCACCGGCATGTGCGGCAGCGGCGAAATGGTGATTTCGCCCTGATATTCGTCATGCCCCTTGGTGCAGGCCAGCGTATTGCGGCCGCCGATATTCATGGCGCACGACCCGCAGATGCCTTCGCGGCACGAACGACGAAACGCCAAAGTCGAGTCGACATTGTTCTTGATGTAGATCAGCGCGTCGAGCAGCATCGGCCCGTGGGCCTTGGAATCCACCTCGTACTTGTCCCAGCGCGGGTTTTCGCCCGTGTCGGGATCATAGCGGTAGACCTTGTACACGCGGACGTTCTTCGAACCCGACGGGGCCTTGTAACGCTTACCGTTCTTGATCTGCGAACGCTTGGGGAGAGTCAGTTCAACCATGGTTCATACTCCCCTTAATAGACCCGCGCCTTGGGCGCGATATAGGCGATGTCGTTGGTCATCGTGTAGGTATGGACCGGGCGATAGTCGGCGGTCACCTTGCCGGTGTCCACGTCCAGCCACATCAGGGTGTGCTTCATCCACTTTTCGTCGTCGCGGTTCGGGAAGTCCTCGCGGGCGTGCGCGCCGCGCGATTCCTGACGGTTGAGCGCCGAATTGACGGTGATGACGGCTTGGCCAATAAGATTGTCGTACTCAAGGGCTTCGAGCAGATCGGTGTTCCAGATCATGCCGCGGTCCTTGATGCCGATGTCCGAGGACGCCGTATAGATTTCGGCCAGACGGTTGACGCCCTGTTGCAGGGTTTCGCCGGTACGGAAGACGGCGGCGTCTTCCTGCATGGCGCGCTGCATCTTGAGGCGCAGGTCGGCGGTCGGGGTCGAGCCCGAGGCGTTGCGGAACTTGTCGAGGCGCGCCAGGTGCGCATCGACGGCGGTCTTGCCGATGTCCTTGTGCGCCGTGCCGGCCTTGACCAGCTCAGGCGCGCGCTTGCCCGCCGCGCGGCCGAACACCACGAGGTCGATCAGCGAGTTGGAGCCGAGGCGGTTGGCGCCGTGCACCGAGACGCAGGCGGCTTCGCCCACGGCCATCAGGCCCGGCACGACGGCGTCGGGATTGCCGTCCTTCAGCGTCACGACTTCGCCGTGATAGTTGGTCGGAATACCGCCCATATTGTAATGGACGGTCGGGATGACCGGGATCGGTTCCTTGGTCACGTCGACGCCGGCGAAAATCTTGGCCGATTCCGAGATACCCGGCAGACGCTTGTGCAGCAGGTCGGGCGGCAGGTGGTCGAGGTGCAGGAAGATGTGGTCTTTCTGCGGGCCGACGCCGCGGCCTTCGCGGATTTCCATGGTCATGGAGCGCGAAACGACGTCGCGCGAGGCGAGGTCCTTGGCCGACGGGGCGTAGCGTTCCATGAAGCGCTCACCCGCCGAATTGGTCAGGTAACCGCCTTCGCCGCGCGCGCCTTCGGTGATCAGGCAGCCCGAACCATAGATGCCGGTCGGGTGGAACTGAACGAATTCAAGATCCTGAAGCGGCAGGCCGGCGCGCAGGACCATGCCGCCGCCGTCGCCGGTGCAGGTATGGGCAGAGGTCGCCGAGAAGTAGGCGCGGCCATAACCGCCGGTCGCCAGAATGACGAGGTGGGCGCGGAAGACGTGGATGGTGCCGTCGTCCAGCTTCCAGCAGGTCACGCCGCGGCAGACGCCGTCATCCATGATCAGGTCGAGCGCGAAGTATTCGATGAAGAATTCGACGTCTTCTTTTAGCGACTGACCATAGAGGGTGTGCAGCATGGCGTGACCGGTACGGTCGGCGGCGGCGCAGGTGCGCTGCACCGGGCCTTCGCCGAAATTCTTGGTCATGCCGCCGAACGGGCGCTGATAGATCTTGCCGTCTTCGGTGCGCGAGAAGGGCACGCCCCAGTGTTCCAGTTCGTAAACCGCGTCGGGCGCGTTGCGGACCAGGTATTCGATGGCGTCCTGATCGCCCAGCCAGTCCGACCCTTTGACGGTGTCGTACATGTGCCACTGCCACTTGTCCTCGCCCATATTGCCGAGGGAGGCCGCAACGCCGCCTTGGGCGGCAACTGTGTGCGAGCGGGTCGGGAAGACCTTGGTGATGCAGGCCGTTTTCAGGCCCGACTGACCGCAGCCGAGAGCGGCGCGAAGGCCCGCGCCGCCGGCGCCCACGACCACCACGTCATATTCGTGTTCGATGATCTTGTAGGTCATGGTTACGCCCCGACGAAACTAGAATTGTAAGCCAGAAAGATGCCGCCCAGCGCCACAACGACGACCGCCAGACAGAACAGAAGGTTGAGAAGCCTGAGCACGCGCGAATTGGGGAAGTAGTCCAGAACGTTGGCGTTCAGGCCCATATAGGTGTGCCACATGGTGATGACGAAGGTGAACGCCAGCAGGCCAGCATTGACGGGCGATTTCACGAAAGCCAGCGCGGCCTCATAGCCCTGATTGGCGAGACCGAAGGCGCTCCACGCGGCCCACAGCGTCAGGAAGAACAGCGCCACCGAGGTCCAGCGTTCGGCCAGCCATTCACCGGCGCCGTGCTTTTCGGACTTTTTCCAGTCCTTGGCCGAGCGTTGTTTCAGATAGGAGTCAACCATCACAGCACCACCTTGCCCGTAGCGAACAGAACCGCCCAGAAGGCCAGCGTCAGGACGATGCCGCCCAGCAGCGACCACCAGGCCAGCGCATTGGCCGACGAAATCCTGAAACCCAGCCCCATATCCCAGATCAGGTGGCGGATGCCGCCGGTCAGGTGAATGAAGCCGGCCAGCGTCAGACCGAACCACACGAACAGCCCGAACGGCGAGGCCGCGAACGACAGGAACAGCGTATAGGCCTCCGGGCAGCACCCCGACGCCGTGAGGCCGATGGCCAGAAGCCAGGCCGCAACGAGCACCGCACCTGCGACCGATGCGATGCCGGTGGCCCGGTGCAGGATCGAAGTGAACATGGTGATATGGAAACGCCACACCTGAAGGTGCGGCGAAAGCGGCCGATAGGCCGATTCAGTGGAGGGAGGCTTTGACATTGTTCTCGCGTGGCCCTGAGAATACCCGGTGGTGTGCTCGCGGCAAGTACGTGCAGGCCGCGCTTCTGGATGCACGGAAAAGGTTAAATTTCCGCGTCTTCGGGGCTTTTTAGACCTTGACAGCCCCGTGTCAACATAGCGCATGGTCAGGGGAGCGCTTTTTCGCGTTTGCGAAGGCCTTTTTGGCGCGGCGTGTCAGGCCGGGCGCGGATTTTGCCATCGTTTGCGACGCATTCGCATACTTCACAAACGCGCCATTACGGCGTTCCGATGGGCCGCTTGCCGCATTTCGGCCCCGGTTGGCCGTTTAAGTGGGGGCGGGATGGGGTAATATTTCGCCTGTTTGGCGAACGGGCTTCCGTCCATCCTGCGTTAGAGAGTGTAGTTCGGGTGATTTTCAGCGTGATCAGTTTGCCTATGCCCCACAAACTTCTTTCCGCCTTGCTTCTGTCCTCCGCCCTGACCCTGCCGGTCGGTTCGGCGCTTGCCGCCACGGCGGCGGCTACGGCCCGCGTCAGTGCTCGCGCCGAGGAGGCAGCGGCGGCCGAGAAGGGCGAAACGAAGAAGAAGACGACGACTTCAAAGGCGGATGCGAAATCGGCGGACAAGACGGCAAAAGCCGATCCGACGTCCAAGGGGAAAAAGGGCAGCGCTGCGGCGGCGGAATCGAAAAAGGACACCAGAACCGCCGAAACGTCGTCGAAGAAGAAGGCGGGCGTCAGGACGACGACCGCCGAGAAGAGCGAGGCGAAGTCGAAAGCCTTCGGCAAGTCCGGCACCGAGAAATCGAGCAAGACCAAGTCCGCCGAGGCCAGCTCGAAAAAGGCCGGCGCTAAAAAGACCGACAAGAAAGCCGACGACGAGACGATCACCGCCACCGCTTCGGCCAAGGGTACGCCCTACGTCATCCCGGACAAGGGCGAAAAGTACGGTAGCCGCAAGAGCGGCAATCTGACGGCTCAGGCCAAGGCGAAGACCACCCCCGCAAAGACTCCTGCCGCCAGACCCGAAGTCAGGCCGGTCGAGAAGCCCGTCGTTCAGGCCAAGCTGGATGTGCCGAAGTCCCAGGCGCCTGCGCCGATGATCATGCCGCCTGTGACGACGGCGGCTGCGGCCTCCGCGCCCCAAAATTCACCGCTGACCTCCGACGCTGACAAGGCGGTGAACGACCTGTTCGGTGCGTCGATCAAGGTCGATGGCGCGCCCGCCCCTGCGCCGGTGAAGGCCGCGACAACGGTGGCGCAAACCGAGGCTCCTAAGCCGGAATCGCCGAAGCCCACCGTGCCCAAGGTCGAGGAAAAGCTCGATCTGCCCGCTGCGCCCAAGGTCGAGGAAAAGCTCGATCTGCCCGCTGCGCCCGTCCCCTATCAGGCCACCGTCACGCCGGAAGCCGCGCCGACGCCAAAGGCCGACCTCAATGCGGCCCTTAATGCGAATTTGACACCGCAGAAGACTGAACCCAAAACGGTCAGCGCGCCGACGCCGGACAAGGCGGCTGAGGTCGTGGCCTCCGCCCCGGTGCCGGTCAAGCCGCCGGTCACAACTGCCGCTGCCCCGACCCTGACCGTGCCGCAAACCGTACGACAGCCGGTCGAGACGCCTGCGCAGCGCGCTCTGGCTTCGGTCAATGTCGATGCCTATGCGCGCGATTACGAAGGCCAGAAGACGGGTTCGGAAGTGCGCTACGATTCCGGCATCCGTTCCGGCCTGCTGGCGCGTCAGAGTCGTGCAGGCGACCTCGAAGGCAACTGGCTGGTGTCGTCTCTGACCGGCGACAAACTGGTCTCGCTGGCCCTGCGCGGCGGCGGGACGCAGGTGGATGGTGCGTGGCGTTCGCTGCAAGGCGGGGTGGGGCTCAACCGCTCCGGCCTGATCGACAACGCCAGTCAGACGGACGACCGCCTGACCCTCGACTATCAGTCGGGCTCGGCCAAGGGACGCTACCGCCTCGACCTGCGCCGCGAACCGGACGGGCGCTGGCGCGGCCAGATGATCGACCCCGAAGGCGCGGCCACGCCTGTGGTCATGCAGTCGCAATAGGTCAGATCAGGGCCTTCAGCGTCTCGACAACGGCATCCTGCTGAGCGGAAGTAAAAGTCTCCGCCGCACCGAAACCCCAGACCGGACCGGGCCATGCCGCGTCCTGATCGTGGCGGGCGATGACGTGGATATGCAGTTGCGCGACGATATTGCCCAGATTGGCGATGTTCAGCTTGGTCACCGGACGGTTCAACTCTTCGGCGGCGCGGCGCACCAATGCTTCGGCCACAAGGAGGTCATTTCGCAAATTCGCATGTTCGGCTTCGCTCAGTTCGGTCAGTTCCGTCAGGCCCGCGCGTTTGGGCAGGAGCACCAACCACGGAAAGCGTGCATCGTTTTGCAAGCGCACCTGACACAGGCTCAGATCGCCGATCAGGATGGAGGAGGCTTCGATGCGCGGATCGACATTAAGTTCAGGAGTGTTTAGCAAAGACATGGGTTCGCTCTTCCCGGAAAATTAAGGTCTGGTGTTTATAGCGGCTGCGGGTTTCGCGCATCACATCCCTTAGATCATTTTTTCACAAAAATAATCTAAGGGTTTGAGAGAACGCGCTTTTGATCCGAAAACCGTTATGCGCTTTTCGGAAAGCGCGGGGATGTTGCATCGCAAGGTCTTGCGAACGGCCCTTAACGGGTTTAGAGGGCCGTTAATCTTTGTCGCCCCCTGTGGGTTCAGATTGAAAAGGGAATGCTTATGGCACGCGCCAAAATTGCTTTGATCGGTTCGGGTATGATCGGGGGCACGCTGGCCCACATCGCGGCTCGTGAGGAACTGGGCGACGTCGTCCTGTTCGACATCACCGAAGGCGTGCCGCAAGGCAAGGCTCTGGACATCGCCGAAGCTTCGGCCGTGTTCGGCAAGGACGTCGCCCTGAAGGGCGCCAATGACTATGCCGACATCGCGGGCGCCGACGTCTGCATCGTGACCGCCGGCGTGCCGCGCAAGCCGGGCATGAGCCGCGACGACCTGCTGGGTATCAACCTGAAGGTCATGAAGGCTGTCGGCGAAGGCATCAAGCAATACGCCCCGAACGCTTTTGTCATCTGCATCACCAACCCGCTCGACGCCATGGTGTGGGCGTTGCAAAAGTTCTCGGGCCTGCCGACCCAGAAGGTCATCGGCATGGCCGGCGTGCTCGACTCGGCGCGCTTCGCCTACTTCCTGGCTGAAAAGACCGGCATTTCGGTCGAAGACATCCACGCCTGGACGCTGGGCGGCCACGGCGACGACATGGTCCCGATGGTCCGTCATTCGACCGTGGGCGGCCTGCCGCTGCCGGACGCCGTGAAAGCCGGCTTCCTGACGCAGGACGAACTGGACGCCATCGTAAAGCGCACCCGCGGCGGTGGCGGCGAAATCGTCGCCCTGCTGAAGACCGGTTCGGCCTTCTACGCTCCGGCGGAATCGGCCATCGCCATGGCCACCTCCTACCTGAAGGACAAGAAGCGCGTCCTGCCGTCGGCGGCCTACCTGACGGGTCAGTACGGTCTGAACGACCTTTATGTCGGCGTGCCGGTGGTGATCGGTAAGGATGGCGCGGAACGCATCATCGAGTTCACCACGAACGACGAAGAAAAGGCCATGTTCAAGAAGTCGGTCGAAAGCGTGCAGGGCCTGATCGAAGCCTGTAAGGCGATCGATCCGTCGCTGGCCTAAGCTGAACTTCTAAGGCTTAAATGAAAACCGCTCTGTGAAAACGGAGCGGTTTTTTACGTCGGGAAGGCTAGAATCGAAGCCGGAAGGAGCGTCTCATGCGTTGGATTGCGGCATCGCTTTTGTGTCTGTTTGTGACGGGGTGCAACCGGTCCGAACCGGAGGTCGCCACGCGCGACGAGACCATGCCGGCGACGGCTGTGGCGCGGTCCACGGCAGCGATGCTGGCCGAAGTTCCGCCCAATGAGCGCATCGATCCCGACCCCAATGAGCCGCCTAAGCCCGTGGCCAGCCCGGCCAGTTTCGACTGCGCCAAATCGACGCCGGGGGTCGAGGTGGTTATCTGTTCCGACCCCAATCTGGCGGCGCTCGATCGTGAAATGGCGCGGCTCTACGGGCAGGCCGAGAGCGAAAAGCCCGGCGACACGCTGAAGCGTCTCCAACGCGGCTGGCTGGACAAGCGCAATGCCTGTGCCGGCGCGGGCAGCCCGGCGGAATGTTTGAAAGCCGCCTATGCCGAGCGCATCCATGACCTCAAGGTGTCCTACGCCGCCGCTCGTGCGCCGGGCGGCATCAGTCAGGGGCCGGAGGTGTGGAGTTGCGGTGACGATACGAAGCTGAATGTCCTGTACATCAATGCCTATAATCCGATGGTGGTGCTCGATTCCTCCGCGGGGCAGGTGCTGCTGTCGCGGGGTGAGAGCGCCTCCGGGAGCCGCTTTGCCGGCGGTGGTTACGAGTTCTCGCAGAAGGGCGCAGAGGCCACCTATGGGCGGCTGGGCATGCCGATGACCACCTGCCGCAAACCCTGATAACCGATTTGTCACTGGTCTCGGTCGATACGCGGCGTTAAGTCGGGCGGCATGACAAACCTGCCCCGCACATCGCCGCTTGGTCCTACGCTTGAAACGCCGCGCCTGATCCTGCGCCCGCCTGTGGCCGAGGATTTTCCGGCCTTCTGCGCCTTCCACTCCGATGCGAAGGTGATGGAACATCTGGGCGGGGTGACGCCGGACGCCGTAACGTGGCGGGTGACGCGGTCAATCGCCGGGGCCTGGGCGTTGGACGGCTTCCATATGTTCAGCGTGCTGACCAAGGATACGGGCGAATGGATTGGACGCATCGGCCCGCTGTTTCCGCACGAATGGCCGGCGCGCGAAGTCGGCTGGGGCCTGTTGTCCTCGGCGCAGGGCAAGGGCTACGCCACCGAAGCCGCCGCCGCCTGCGTCGATTATGTGTTCGACGTGCTCGGCTGGGAGGACGTGATCCATACCATCGCGCCGGAAAACGCCGGATCGCAGGGCGTGGCCAGGGCCTTGGGTTCGACCAATCGCGGGCCGGGCCGTCTGCCGGCGCCCTATGCCGATGTGGCGGTCGATATCTGGGGTCAGACCCGCGCTGAATGGTCTGAAAACCGCAAACGTTTCAATAAAATAGCCTGAACGGCGTAAAACGTTCCGAAAATCGCCCACAGGCCGCTTGACTCCGCTCCTCCGCGCGGGTATTTAACCGATAAGTTATTTAACATTTCGGTTAATTTATGTCTCTCACGCCCGACCATCTGTCCACCACGCTCAATGCCCTGGCCGATCCGACGCGCCGGGCCATTCTGGCGCGGTTGTCGCAGGGGGAGACGACGGTCAACGAGCTGGCCGAACCGTTCGACATGAGCCTGCCGGCGGTGTCCAGGCATCTGAAAGTGCTGGAAAAGGCCGGGCTGATCAGCCGGGGCCGGGAAAAGCAATGGCGTCCGTGCCGGCTTGAACCGGAGCCGCTGAAGGAGGTCGATATGTGGCTCGCCAAATATCGCGCGATGTGGGAGGCTCGCCTCGATCGGCTGGAGATCTACCTGCAACAGCTTCAGGCTGCCGAACCGCAGGCCCCGCCGCTCGCGCCCGAAACAAAGGCGGATGGGGTTGGCAAGAAGGATTGGGAGGACAAGACATGATCACGCTCGCCCCCCGCGCCCCCTCTATGCTGTCGGATTTCGAGGTGACCTTTCCCACCGAAATCGACATCGTCATGTTCCGCACCTTCAAGGCTCCGCGCGCCCTTGTATGGGACCTGTGGACCAGGGCCGAACACGTCCGCCGCTGGTGGGGGCCGCACGGCTTCGAAAACGAAATCTGCGAGATGGATGTGCGCCCCGGCGGCCGCTTCCGCCTCGGCATGGTGGCGCCAGACGGCACGCCCTGCCCCTGCGAAGGCACCTATATCGAGGTCGTGGCACCGGAACGCCTCGTCTATGAGGGTATGCCGCATGTGCATCCTTGCGGGTCGGGTTTGCCGCCGGAATCCCGCGTCACTATTACTTTCAAGGAAGAGGGCGCGAACACCCGCCTGACCCTGCACGCGAAAATGCTCTCGCCCGAACGGGTGCAGGCGGCGGTCGATCAGGGCTTCGCCATCGGCTGGGCCGACGGCTTCGAGCGGCTGGAGGCGCTCGCCATGGAACAACAGAACGAGCGCAATCCGAAAAGTGGGCACCGGTTTTCGGAATCAATTGCGCGACAAGAAGACGGTCGCTTCGAAATCGTCACCTCGCACCGCTTTGCCGCGTCGCCTCAGGAACTGTTCGCCCTGTTCGCCGATCCGGCGCATCTGACGCAGTGGTGGGGCCCGGACGGTTTCACCAGCTCCGTTCCGGTGTTCGATTTCCGTGAAGGCGGCGAGTTTCGCATCGTCATGCACGGACCGGACGGACGCGACCACGACAATCACAAGCGCTTTGTCGAGATCGTCGAGAACGAGCGCATCGTTTTCGACCACATCCAGCCGACGCACGAATTCCGCATGTCGATCGAGTATGTGGCTGATGGCGACCATACTGACATGATCTGGCGCATGGATTTTGCACCTTCGGAACACGAAGAACTGCTCAAGACCTTTATTCCGCAGGCCAACGAACAGAACTTCGAGCGTCTGGACGCCTATCTGAAAAGCCGAAAACCATAGGGGGACATTATGTTGACGGTCATTCTCACGCTTATCGTACTGGTCATTGCGGGGGTGCTGCTGGTCGCCGCCTTCCGGCCCGGTCACTTCCGTCTTCAGCGCACCAAAACCATCGCGGCGGCGGCGGATGTTATCTATGCCGAGCTTGAAGACCTGCGCCGCTGGCAAAAATGGTCGCCGTGGGAGGATATCGACCCGGAGCTACGCCGCACCTACAGCGGTCCGGCTACCGGCACCGGCTCGGTCTACGCATGGGCATCGGACAATGCCAAGGCGGGGCAGGGCCGCATGACCATCACCGAGGCCCGTGTGCCGAACAAGCTGGTCATCCGGCTCGATTTCATCAAGCCGATCACCGCCACCAACACCGCCGAGTTCAGCCTGCAACCGCAGAATGGCGGCACCGTTGTGACCTGGGCCATGTACGGTCCGTCGCCCTTCATGTCGCGTCTGTTCGGTCTGATCTTCAATATGGACAAGATGATCGGGGCCGACTTCGAAAAAGGCCTGTCGCGCCTCAAGGCCCTGACCGAAACGCGCGCCGCCGCCTAGCCATAAGTATAATCACAGGAGAGACGTGCCATGCGTATTGATGTTTACCTCAGCTTCAATGGCCAATGCGCCGAAGCCTTTGCCTTCTATCAGTCCGTACTGGGCGGCGAACTGATGACCTTCCCGTTCTCCGCCGCGCCCGACATGCCCGTCGATCCGGCGACCAGAGACTGGGTGATGCACGCCTCGCTGAACACGGGTGAAGGCGTCATCCTTGGGGCCGACTGTCCGCCGCCATACGGCCCGGCCAATCCGTCCGGCTTCTGCATTTCGCTGCACCCGGAAACCATTGCCGAAGCCCAGCGCATCTGGGACGGCCTGAGCCAGGACGCCAAAGCGGTCAACATGCCGCTGAGCCCGACCTTCTGGTCGCCGTTGTTCGGCATGTTCATCGACAAGTACGGTCAGCCGTGGATGGTCAATACCGTCGCCGACGAAGCCTTTGTCGCGGCCAACACGCCCCAATAAAGCGTCCCAATAAAACCCAAACAACTGAACCCTTACCGCTCTTTCGCCGCCTGTCGGAAGGGGAGGGCGGTGCTTTGCCCAAATCCTTTGCCCAAATTCAGGGAGCCCCTCATGACCCCGCCGACCCCCACCCCGATCGCCGATCGCACCCTCGTCCTCGAACGCGTCCTCAAGGCTCCGCGGCACCTCGTCTGGCGCTGCTGGACCGACCCCAGGCTTCTGGCCGAATGGTTCTGCCCCAAGCCCTGGTACATTGACAATGTCGAGCTGGACGTGCGCCCCGGCGGCGGCAATGCCTTCGTCATGCACGGCCCGGACGGGGAGACCATTCCCAATCGCGGCGTCTATCTCGAAGTGATCGAGAACGAGAAGCTGGTCCTGACCGACGCCTATGTGAAGGCGTGGGAGCCTTCGGAAAATCCCTTCATGACCGCCATCGTCACGCTGGAAGAGACGCCCGAAGGCTACACGAAGTACGTGGCCACGGCTCTGCACTGGTCGCTCGACACCAAAAAGCAGCACGAACAGATGGGCTTCCACGAAGGCTGGGGCATCTGCGCCGATCAGCTCGAAGCTCTGGCTCAATCTCTCAACAACTAAGGGAATCCCATGCGTCTCCTGCCCTTTACCTTCGGTCTGCTGGCGATGAGTGCCGGCCTGACCGCCTGCTCGCAACCCCCGGCCGAAAAGGCCCCCGAAGCCCCGGCGGCCACGCCTGCGCCCGCCGCCGTCGCGCCCAAGGACTTCCCCGCCGGCAGCTACACGCTGGACAAATCCCACGCCAGCTTGACCTTCACGGTCAACCACACCGGCTTTTCAACCTATACGGCGGGCTTCGACGCCTTCGACGCCACGCTGGAGATCGATCCCAAACATCCGGAAGCGGCGAAACTGAAGGCGACCGTCGAGGTGAAATCGCTCGACCTGCCGACGCCGCCCAAGGGCTTCCACGACAGCCTGATGTCGGCCCAGTGGTTCGACGCCTCGAAATATCCGCAGATGACCTTCGTTTCGACCCGGGTCGAAAAGACGGGCGACTATACAGCGAAGATCCACGGCGACCTGACCCTGCACGGCGTCACCAAGCCGGTGGTGCTCGATGCGGTGCTGAACGGCGGCTATGCCGGTTTCGCGCCTTACGATCCGAATGCCCGCATCGGCTTCTCCGCCAGGGGCGAGATCAAGCGTTCCGACTTCGGCATCGCCTACGGCATACCGGAACCCGGCACGGTGATGGGCGTCGGCGACGCGGTAGGCATCGCCATCGAGGCCGAATTCTCCGGCCCGCCGCTCAAGGCCGGATAAGGAGCGCCCCATGACCCGTCACGTCACTCCTCACACCATGCGTTTGTCGCGCGATCTGAAATTCCCGATCGCGACCGTCTTCACCGCCTGGGCCGATCCGGCCGCCAAGGCGGCGTGGTTCACCGGTCCCTCCGACTGGGAGTGCGATCCGCACGCGCTTGATTTCCGCGTCGGCGGGCGCGAACGCAGCAGCGGCGGCCCCAAGGGCGCGCCCCGGCACATCATGTCCGCGGTCTTCCATGAGATCGTGCCGCCGGAGAACGGACAGGCACGCATCATTTCCAGCTTCACCATGCACGTCGGTGAGACCCTCCTGACCGTGTCGCTGATGACGCTGGAATTCACCACCACGGCGACCGGCACGCAGCTCAAACTGACCGAGCAGCTCGTCTTCCTCGACGGCTGCGACCATATCGAAAACCGTGAAGAGGGCACCCATGCGCTCCTCGACATGCTCGAAGCCTATTTGAACCGGCAATGACCATGACCCATCCCGTCACCGCTACCACCGAAAACCGCTATGAGGTAGTCATGACCCGCCACCTCGACGCAGCCCCGTCGCTGGTCTGGCGCGCCTTTACCGAGCCGCAGCACATGGCGGCGTGGTGGGGGCCGTCGACCTTCACCGCCCGCGCCGAAATGGATATGCGACCGGGCAGCGCTTATCGCATCGACATGATCGGACCCGATGGCAGCGTCTCGCCTATGCGTGGCAAATATATCGAGGTCCTGCCGCCGCACCGTCTGGTCTTCGATTTCGACATCAGCGAGCACGGCCCGGCGTTCAACCGGATGCTGCGCGAGTCCTATGTGGCTTCGGGCGGTGAGGCGGGCGATCCGCTGGGCACGTCCAATATCATCATCGTGACGTTCGAGGCCGAAGACGGCGGCACGCGCCTGACCTTCCGTCAGAGCCTGGCCAGCGCTGCCGAACGCGACGCCTATGTCAGGATGGGCACGGTCGAGGGCTTCACCGAGAGCCTGATCAAGCTGGATCGGTTGCTGATGGAGATGGCCTAAATCCAGCCGTCAGCCTTTAGCACCTTCTGGTACGAACGGCTGACGGGGGCTTCGATTTCGCCGCGCAGGGTGAGGCTGACGCGCCCGTCCTGCCGGCGGATGTCCTCGATGGCGTCGCGAGCGACCCACCAGGAACGGTGCGTCTGCGACCCTTCGATCCCTTCCAGTTCGCGGATGGCATCGTAAAGCCGCATCAGGATCAGCGTGCTGCCGGCGCTGGTGTGGACGCGCAGATAGTGATCCTCCGCCGACAGGGCATAGATATCGGCCTTCTGGTGCTTGAACGGCAACCGGTCGAGGAAGGCGACACGCTCTGGTGGGGTTTCGACCGCGGGGCCGGAGGCGGGCGGCGCGGCGAAGGCGTGGCTTTGCTGCGGTTCGCGGTTGAGCAGCACATTGAGCAGGGTCATGGCGGCGGAAATGACGCCGACCGGCCCCAGAAAGCGCCCATAGAGTCCGATGTCCCACGACATATGCCCGAACAGCGGCGTGATGGCCCAGACAACCAGCGCGATCGACGGCGTCAGCAGCGCCGTCAGCAAAACGCCGTACAGCCACGGACGCCCTTCCAGATGCAGCCGGTGACGCAGATAGCCCACCGCCAGCCGGTCGATGCCGACGGCGACGAACGATCCGGCAACCATCAGCAGGCCCCAATAGAAGAGACGGTGAAGCAACGGAATCTCACCCGTGCCGAAGGCGTTGATCAGGCTGAGAAACAGGGCCATGCCCAATGCCGATCCGAAGATGCGACCGACGCCTTTCAGCGTTTCGGACCAGTGCGGGCCTGCCATTGACGAAGCGTGAACGGCGGCCGCGTTCGTTTCACGCATCTGTCGCGTCCGTTCGCGCATCCGTCTCCCCGTGCCTGTAAAGTCCTGTGTCTAATTGCCGTGACGCAACCCGTTGCACAAGATAATTTTCACGGAAGAGACCATGACCCAACCATTCAAGACATCGCCCTACGCCAACGTTTGGAAGTTTATCGGGGCGCTGGTGGTTATTGGCGGGCTGGTCCTCGCCTCGGCGCTCCTGTCGCAGGGCGGCGCGTTTCAGCCGCTGAAGTACGCGGCTCAGGGGATGCATTTCCACGCGCCGCACTGGGACCCGATCCGCGAGTCGTCGCTGGCGACGCAGATCCATCTGGCGGCGGCGGTGTCGGCCTTCTTCATCGGTCTCTATCAGTTGCTCGGTCCTAAGGGCCGCACGCCGCACCGTCTGCTGGGCTATGTTTGGCTGGGGCTGATGCTGACGGCGGCCATATCCAGCTTCTGGCTGCGCGCCCTCAATCCGGGGATGCTGAGCTTCATCCATATCCTGTCCGGCTGGACGGTGGTGGTGGCGCCGATGATCCTCTATGCGGCGCGGACGAAGAACATCAAACGCCACCGCAACATGGCCATGGGCCTGTTCATGGGTGGATTGGTGGTGGCCGGCCTGTTCGCCTTCCTGCCGGGGCGGCTGATGTGGCGGGTGTTTTTCGGATAACCGGAATAACCGGCTATATGACCTTTTGAATTTTGAAACGCCGTGGTAGGACTCGTCTGCTAATTGCGGCGGGACCCCAAATGACCCACGAAGCCAAACCGGGCTGGCGTACCCACGCCTGTCTGGTGCTGTTGCTCATCGTCTATATCTTTAACTTCGTCGACCGGCAGATCCTCTCCATCCTCGCCCAGCCGATCAAGGCTGAGCTGAATCTTACCGACGCCCAACTCGGCTGGCTGGGCGGCTTCGCCTTCGCCTTCGTCTATACGCTGGTCGGCATACCGGCGGCGCTGATCGCACAGCGGGTCGGACGCGTGCGGATGATCGCCGGGGCGCTGATCGTATGGAGCGCGGCGACGGCGGCCTGCGGTCTGGCTTCGTCGTGGCTGATTCTGGCGCTGGGCCGTTTTGGGGTCGGCATCGGAGAAGCGGGCGGGGTTGCGCCGTCGCAGAGCCTGATCAGCGACCTCTATCCGCCCGCCCACCGCGCCAGGGCGCTGGCGGTGTTTTCGCTGGGGGTGCCGCTGGGGTCGGGATTGGGCATCATGTTCGGCGGGCTGCTGGCGGCGACCTTCGACTGGCGGCACGCCTTCATGGTCGTCGGTCTGACGGGCGTTTTGTTCGCGCCGATCTTCTATCTCGGTGCGCGCGGGCGGGAACGGCAGACCGCGCAGGCCGCGTCTCCGTTGGCCAGCCGCCTGCGCCGGGTCGCGGCCAATCCGTCCCTGTGGCTGATTTCGCTGGGGGCGTCGCTGTCCTCGGTGATCGGCTACGGTCTGATGTTCTGGCTGCCTTCGGTCTTCATGCGCTCGTTCAAGGCAACCCTGATGTCGGCCTCGTTCAGCTTCGGCCTGATCGTGTTGATCGGTGGCGCCATCGGTATACTGGGCGGCGGTCTGCTGGCCGACCGGCTGGGGGCCAGATCGCCGCGCGCCTTCGTGCTTATCCCCGCCGTGGCCTATCTGCTGTGCATCCCGGCCTATGGGCTGGTGCTGCTCGATCCCGGCTTCGCTTTCGATCAGGCGGCGGGGTTTGCGCTGCTGATCGTGGCGCAGGCGCTCGGTCTGGTGTGGATGGGGCCGGTGACGGCCAGCCTGCACCACGTGGTCGAGCCCGAAGACCGGGCGCTGGCCTCGGCCCTGTTCCTGTTCATCACCAATATGATCGGTCTGGGCTTCGGCTCGTGGATCATGGGCCTGATTTCCGATTATTTATCACATAATTACGCTCAGGAGGCCCTGCGCATGGCGGTCAGCTACGGGCTCGGCTTCTATATTCTGGGGGCTTTGTGCCTCGCGGCCGCCGCCCTGAGGCTGCACCGCGACTGGCGCACACGCTGAAACCGCAAATCGTATACGATTTGAGAGCGATTCGCGCTTTTTGGCGATCTTGCGGTTGCACAACGCAGATGCGGCGCTTATAACCCCCTCCCGTAGATCGGGCGGGCAACGATGTTCGCCGTCTAAAATGGTCGCCCGGGCGATATTTCGCCCACTTCGTCATTACGGCAGCGCAGCAGCGGTGCCGGACATCATAATTTTGCCAAGACCGGTTCCATGAACATTCACGAGCATCAAGCCAAGGCCGTACTCAAGGAGTTCGGCGTCGCCGTTCCGCGCGGCTATCCCGCATTTTCGCCCAAGGAAGCCCTTGAGGCCGCCAAAAACCTGAAAGACGATTCCACCAAGGTGTGGGTCGTCAAGTCGCAGATCCACGCGGGTGGCCGCGGCAAGGGCAAGTTCGAAGGCCTCGGCGCCGACGCCAAGGGCGGCGTGCGCGTTGTCAAGTCGCCGGCCGAAGTCGAAGCCAATGCCGACGAAATGCTGGGCCGCGTCCTCGTGACCCATCAGACGGGCCCGGCGGGCAAGCAGGTCAACCGCCTGTACATCGAAGAAGGCGCGGACATCAAAAAGGAGCTGTATCTCTCGCTCCTCGTCGATCGCGTCACCTCGCGCGTGTCGGTCGTCGCTTCGACCGAAGGCGGCATGGACATCGAAGAAGTCGCCCACGCAACGCCTGAGAAGATCATCACCTTCACCATCGATCCGGCTACCGGCGTTTTCCCGGTGCACGGCCGCACCCTGGCTCATGCTCTGGGCCTCAAGGGCGATCTGGCCAAGCAGGGCTTCAAGCTGCTCCAGCAACTGTACGCGGCGTTCAACGCCAAGGACATGGACATGCTGGAAATCAACCCGCTGATCATCACCGGCGACGACCAGCTTCTGGTTCTCGACGCCAAGGTGTCGTTCGATTCCAACTCGCTCTTCCGTCACCCGGACATTCAGGCGCTGCGCGACCTGACCGAAGAAGACGCCAAGGAAATCGAAGCCTCGAAGTTCGACCTCTCCTATATCGCCCTTGACGGCGAAATCGGCTGCATGGTCAACGGCGCTGGTCTGGCCATGGCCACGCTCGACATCATCAAGCTGTACGGCTCCGAGCCCGCCAACTTCCTCGACGTCGGCGGCGGCGCGACCACCGAAAAGGTGACCGCGGCGTTCAAGATCATCACCTCGGACCCCAAGGTGAAGGGCATCCTCGTCAATATCTTCGGCGGCATCATGAAGTGCGACATCATCGCCACGGGCGTGATCACCGCGGTGAAGGAAGTCGGCCTGAAAGTGCCGTTGGTGGTGCGTCTTGAAGGCACCAACGTCGATCTCGGCAAGAAAATCATCAATGAAAGCGGCCTGAACGTGATCGCCGCCGACGATCTGGCCGATGCGGCCGCGAAGATCGTCAAGGCAGTGAAGGGCTAAGGTTTAAACATGTCCGTACTCATCAATTCGCAAACCAAGGTCATCACGCAGGGCTTCACCGGCGCGCAGGGCACCTTCCACTCCGAACAGGCGATCGCCTACGGAACGCAAGTCGTTGGCGGTGTGACCCCCGGCAAGGGCGGCACCATGCACATCGGCCTGCCGGTGTTCGACAGCGTTGCCGAAGCCAAGGACCGCACGGGCGCCGACGCCTCGGCCATCTACGTGCCGCCGCCCTTCGCGGCTGACGCCATCCTCGAAGCCATCGAAGCCGAAATCCCGCTGATCGTCTGCATCACCGAAGGCATTCCGGTTCTGGACATGGTCAAGGTGAAGCGCGCTCTGTCGGGCTCCAAGTCGCGCCTGATCGGGCCGAACTGCCCCGGCGTCCTGACCCCCAACGAGTGCAAGATCGGCATCATGCCGGGCAACATCTTCTCCAAGGGTTCGGTCGGTGTTGTTTCCCGTTCCGGGACTTTGACCTATGAAGCCGTGTTCCAGACGACCAATGCCGGGCTCGGTCAGACGACCGCCGTCGGCATCGGCGGCGACCCGGTCAAGGGCACCGAGTTCATCGACGTCCTGGAAATGTTCCTCGCCGACGAAGCCACCCAGTCGATCATCATGATCGGTGAAATCGGCGGCTCGGCCGAAGAAGACGCCGCTCAGTTCCTGATCGACGAAGCCAAGCGTGGCCGCAAGAAGCCGATGGCCGGCTTCATCGCGGGCCGCACGGCGCCTCCGGGCCGCCGCATGGGCCACGCCGGTGCGATCATCTCCGGCGGCAAGGGCGGCGCGGAAGACAAGATCGCGGCCATGGAAGCGGCCGGCATCAAGGTGTCTCCGTCTCCGGCGGCGCTGGGCGAAACCCTGCTCAGCGTGCTGAAGGGCTAAACCTCATCATACCTCCCCGCCAAAGGCAGGGAGGTATAGGTTTATTGCCTGCCACAAAAACGAAACGAAAAGCGCGTAGCCTGCGGGTTGCGCGCTTTTTTGTTGCCGCAACCCCTGCGCAGACGCATAATGTGAGCGGTAACATTCTTCTGAAATAATCGTATACGATTTTTCAGGCTTAAGAGGTTCTCAACACCTCTCAAAGAGAGTATAGGCTTTACCGTACGGCGGTGTCGTTGTTGGCCGCCACAACCCAAATACGAAAGGGAGACGGTGTCGTTATTGGCCGTCTCGCAGGTATCATATGGCGGACGATTCCGGTCGGCTGAACCAGGTTTTCGCGGAAACCTCGTTTCTTTATGGCGGCAACGCCCTGTTCATCGAACAGATTCAGGAGCAGTGGGCCAAAGACCCCGGTTCCGTTTCTCCCGCCTGGCGGGCCTTTTTCGATCAACTCATGGACAACCCGACGAACGTGGCGCAGAACGCCTCGGTCGGCGGTTGGGCGCGCCCGGTTCTGGATAAGCGCGATGAGATGACCTCGGCGCTGGATGGGTTCTGGCCCGCCGTCGAAGCGAAGGCCGCCAAGGGTATCGCCGACAAGAACGCCAAGGATGCCGCCGCCGGCAAGGCCGCGCCGGCCTCCGCCGCCGACCTGCAAAACGCGGCGCGCGATAGCGTCCGCGCCCTCATGCTGATCCGCGCCTACCGTATCCGCGGTCACCTTCAGGCCAATCTCGACCCGCTGGGCCTTGAGCCCAAGGGCGAGAACCCGGAACTGCTGCCGGAGCACTGGGGCTTCACCGCCGCCGACATGGACCGCCCGATCTTCATCGACGGCGTGCTGGGTCTGGAATCGGCGACGCTCAAGGAAATCATCCAGATCCTGCGCCGCACCTACTGCGCCAATGTCGGCGTGCAATACATGCACATATACGACACGGCGGAAAAGGCGTGGATTCAGGAACGTATCGAAGGTCGCGACAAGGAAATCAACTTCACCAAGGAAGGCAAGATCGCCATCCTCAAGAAGCTCATCGAGACCGAAGGGCTTGAGCGTTTCCTGCACCGCCGCTTCCCCGGCACCAAGCGTTTCGGCCTCGACGGCGGCGAAGCGCTGATTCCGGCCATGGAACAGATCATCAAGCGCGGCGGCAATCTGGGCGTCAAGGACATCATCCTCGGTATGCCGCACCGCGGCCGCCTGAACGTTCTGACCGCCGTGATGGGCAAGCAGTACCGCGCCCTGTTCCACGAATTTCAGGGCGGTTCGACCGTGCCGCTGGACATCGACTCGACCGGCGACGTGAAATACCACATGGGCGCCTCCTCGGACCGCGCCTTCGATGGCAACAATGTCCACCTGTCGCTGACGGCCAACCCGTCGCACCTTGAAATCGTCAACCCGGTGGTGCTGGGCAAGGCCCGCGCCAAGCAGGCCGCGCACATCAAGGCCAAGGGCGACGGCACGCTGGACCGTTCGCAGACCATCCCGCTGATCCTGCACGGCGACGCCGCCTTTGCGGGTCAGGGCGTGGTGGCCGAATGCTTCGCCCTGATGGGGCTGAAGGGTTACAAGACCGGCGGCACGCTGCACATCATCGTCAACAACCAGATCGGTTTCACGACGGCTCCGCGCTTCTCGCGTTCCTCGCCCTATCCGTCGGATCAGGCGCTGGGCGCGCAGGCCCCGATCCTGCACTGTAACGGCGACGATCCCGAAGCCGTGGTCTTCTGCGCCAAGGTGGCCACCGAGTTCCGGCACAAGTTCGCCAAGGACGTGGTCATCGACATGTTCTGCTATCGCCGCTTCGGTCACAACGAAGGCGACGATCCCACGTTCACGCAGCCGATCATGTACGCCAAGATCAAGGACCATCCGTCGACGCGCGAACTGTACGCTCAGCGTCTGGTCGCCGAAGGCGTCGCCACTCAGGCGGAGATCGACGGCTGGGTGGCCGAATTCGAAGCCTTCCTGAACGCCGAATTCGAAGCCGGCAAGGAATACAAGGCGACCAAGGCCGACTGGCTGGACGGCAAGTGGTCGGGCCTCGGCCTGCCCGAAGACGACGAGCGCCGGGGCTTCACCTCGGTGCCGCGCGCCAAGCTGGAAGAGATCGGCAAGAAGATCACCACCATCCCCAACGAGATTGAGGCGCACAAGACTTTGCGCCGCGTGATCGAGGGTCGCCGTCAGGCGGTGGAATCGGGCGAGAATATCGACTGGGCGCTGGCCGAGCATCTGGCCTTCGGCTCGCTGCTCGACGAAGGCTTCGACGTGCGCCTGTCGGGTCAGGATTCGATCCGCGGCACCTTCTCGCAACGTCACTCGGCCTTCATCGATCAGCGCACCGAGGAACGTTACTTCCCGCTCAACCACCTGCGTGAAGGTCAGGCCCATTACGAAGTGATCGACTCGGCCCTTTCGGAAGAGGCGGTGCTGGGCTTCGAATACGGCTACTCGCTGGCCGATCCGAACACGCTCGTCATGTGGGAAGGTCAGTTCGGCGACTTCGTCAACGGGGCTCAGGTCGTCATCGATCAGTTCATCTCGTCGGGTGAGCGCAAATGGCTGCGTATGTCGGGTCTGGTCATGCTGCTGCCGCACGGCTACGAAGGTCAGGGCCCCGAGCACTCCTCGGCGCGTCTTGAACGCTTCCTGCAACTGTGCGCCGAAGACAATATGCAGGTCGCCAACTGCACGACGCCGGCCAATTACTTCCACATCCTGCGCCGTCAGATCCACCGTCCGTTCCGCAAGCCGCTGATCATCATGACGCCGAAGTCGCTTCTGCGTCACAAGAAGGCGGTCTCGACCTTTGCCGACATCTCGGAAGGCTCGTCGTTCCACCGCGTGCTGCATGACGACGCCGAGCGCCGTCCGGACGTCGCGGGCGTCAAGCTGGTCGCCGACGACAAGATCCGTCGCGTCGTGCTGTGCTCCGGCAAGGTCTATTACGACCTGCTGGACGAGCGCGAGAAGAAGGGCATCAAGGACGTTTATCTGATGCGTCTGGAACAGTTCTATCCGTGGCCGATGAAGTCCCTGCTCACCGAGCTGGGCCGCTTCAAGAATGCTGAGTTGGTCTGGTGCCAGGAAGAGCCGAAGAATATGGGCGGCTGGTCGTTCGTCGATCCGTGGCTCGAACTGACGCTCGACAAGCTGAAGGTCAAGGCCAAGCGCGCCCGCTATGTCGGTCGTCCGGCCTCGGCTTCGACGGCGGCGGGCGTTATGAGCCGCCACCTGAAAGAGCTGGAAGCCTTCCTGACTGAGGCTTTCGCATGACGAAAGCCATTGCCCTCAGCGAAGCGTTTGCCTGATCCTGTCCTTAAAGGGGCGCGCCCACAGCGTTGCGCGCCTCTCATCCCTGAATTTAAAAGATAAAATCGGAGCCTATACCCATGGCCGACATCCTCACCCCCGTCCTCGGCGAATCCGTTTCCGAGGCGACCATCGCCAAGTGGACCAAGAAGCCCGGCGACGCCGTCAAGAAGGACGAAATCCTCGTTGAGCTGGAAACCGACAAGGTTTCGCTCGAAGTGGCCGCCCCCGCCGATGGCACCTTGACCGAAATCCTCGCCGGTGAAGGCGATACCGTCACCCCCGGCGCCGTGCTGGGCCGCATCGGCGCGGCCGGCGCCGCGGCTGCGCCCGCTTCGGCGGCGGCCCCTGCTGCCGCTCCGACGCCTGCCGCAGCCCCTGCCGCCACTTCGGGCGCTTCCGGGGGCGCTCTGCTCGACGTCAAGACCCCGGTCATGGGCGAGTCGGTGGCCGAAGGCGCCATCTCGCGCTGGGCCAAGAAGGTCGGCGAAGCCGTCAAGAAGGACGAGGTCCTGGTCGAGATCGAAACCGATAAGGTCGCCGTCGAAGTCGCCTCTCCGGCGGACGGCGTGATCGCTGAAATCGTCGCTGCCGACGGCGCGACCGTGACTCCGGGTCAGGTCATCGCCCGTATTTCCGCCGGCGCTTCGGCTGGTGCGGTTGCCGCCGCGCCTGTGCCCGCCGCCGCTCCCGCCCCGGCGGCGGCCCCTGCCGCGGCTGGCAAGGCTTCGGATCACCTGTCGCCCGCCGTCAACCGCATCGTGTCGGAAACCGGCCTCAACACCGCCGGCATCGCCGGTACGGGCAAGGACGGGCGCATCACCAAGGGCGACGCGCTGGCCGCATTGTCGAGCCCTGCCCCGACCGCTATTGCGCCGGTTTCGACCCCGGCGGCTCCGGTTGCGCCGCGTGAAGTCGGCCCGCGCGAAGAGCGCGTGAAGATGACACGCCTGCGTCAGACGATCGCCCGCCGCCTGAAGGAATCGCAATCGACCGCCGCCCAGCTCACCACCTTCAACGAAGTCGACATGACGACGGTGATGAACCTGCGCAACACCTATAAGGACGCCTTTGAAAAGCGTCATGGCGTGAAGCTCGGCTTCATGTCCTTCTTCGCCAAGGCGGTCGTCGCGGCGCTGAAAGACATTCCGGCGGTCAATGCCGAGATCGACGGTACCGACATCATCTACAAGAACCACTACGATCTCGGCATCGCCGTCGGCACCGAAAAGGGCCTGGTCGTGCCGGTTCTGCGCGATGTCGATAACCTGTCGCTGGCCGGTATCGAAAAGGGCATTGCCGGTCTGGGCAAGCAGGCCCGTGACGGCACCCTGTCGCTGGACCAACTGCAAGGCGGCACCTTCACCATCACCAACGGCGGCATCTACGGCTCGCTGATGTCGACCCCGATCCTCAACATGCCGCAGGTCGGCATTCTTGGGATGCACAACATCGTGCAGCGCCCGATGGTCGTGAACGGTCAGATCGTCGCCCGTCCGATGATGTACCTGGCCCTGTCCTACGATCACCGCATCGTGGACGGTAAGGAAGCCGTGACCTTCCTGGTTCGCATCAAAGAAGGTCTCGAAGACCCGCAGCGCTTCATCCTCGACGTCTAGGTTGAGGCGCATTGCTAAAAACAAAGCCGCTCCGTTCCCACGGGGCGGCTTTTGTTTTTCGTCGCAGTCGTTATGATCCAAGGTGGAGGCCACCGATGCTGAAACATCTCGTCCTGATCGTCATGGCCTTCAGCCTCAGTGGCTGTCTGACGCTGGAGCGTCCGGAAAGCAATTACCCGCTGACGGCGGCATACCAGCCGCGCGGCTTTCCCAATGTGCGCTTCTCGGCCACCGATCCCGACATTCCCGTCCGCCTCGAAGCCGACGCCCGCAGGCAGATGCACCTGAATGGCAGGCAGCGCTTCGACGCTCTGGCCCTGTCCGGCGGCGGCGCGGACGGCGCGTTCGGGGCCGGGGTGCTGGTCGGCTGGACCGAGCGCGGCGACCGCCCGACATTTCGCATGGTGACGGGCGTCTCGACCGGCGCGCTGATCGCGCCCTTCGCCTTCCTCGGCTCTGCCTACGATCAGAAGCTGAAAGATGCCTATACCAGCGGCATCGCCGACAGTTTAGCTAAGTCGCGCGGTCTGATGTCGCTGTTCACACCGGGCGTCCTCGATTCTCACGCCCTGTACGATCTGGTCAGCACCTATGTCGACGAGACCATGATCCGCGACATCGCGCGCGAACACGAAACGGGCCGCCGCCTGATCGTCGGAACGACCAATCTTGACGCCCAGACCGGTGTGCTGTGGGACATCGGTGAAATCGCCGCTATCGCCGTTCGCAGCGGTTCGCCGCAGAAGATGACCGATGCCCGGACCCTGATCCGTCAGGTGCTGGTCGCGTCTTCTTCCGTGCCGGGCGCTTTTGCGCCGGTGATGATCGACGTCGAGTCGCCGGCGCCGGGCGCACCCAATCCCTTCCGTGAAATGCACGTCGATGGCGGGGTGACCCTGCCCTTCTTCATCCTGCCGGAATCGATGATGAACTGGACCGTGCCCAAGGACCTGATCTCCGGCGGGCATATCTACGTGCTGATCAACGGCAAGATCACGCCGCAGCCGGCCATCACTCCCTATAACGCCCTGCACATCATGGGACGGTCGCTCGACACCCTGACCAAGGCGCAGGCGCGCGGCACCCTGATTGGTCTCAATGCTTTCGGGCTGCGCAACGGCATGGAAGTGTCTCAGGTGTCGCTGCCCGACACCTTCATCGAGGGGGGGATGCTGGCTTTTGAGAAGGACTCCATGCGCCGGGTCTTCTATTACGGCTACCAGTTGGGGGCGTCTGACAAACTCTGGAAGGCGGAACCACCGCGCGATTGAGTTCCGCGCGAAACCATGTTTAAATAAAGCAAATATAATTATTCCTGTCAGGGGGAAACCGATGTCTGCTCTGTTTCGTGCGGCCTTGTCCGCGTTTGCCGCCGCTTGTCTGCTGGTTGCCGCGCCGGTGGAGGCCGCCTCGGCATCCAAGGCCGGTACTTTCAATTCGGCCGCCTCGCGCAAGGCCTGGCCGCATATTCAGCGCGCCATGACCGGCGACATGGCGGAAATGGCCGACAAGGCGAGTGAACTTAAGCCGGAATATGTGCTGGCCTACGGGCTGGCGCTGGAAATGGGCCGCGAGCCGGTGACGCTGAGCGCCTTGCAGAAGTCGCGCATCCAGACCGTGTTTCAGGAGTTCCTGAACCTGTACATCCGTAAGTCCGATAATATCAAACTGGACGGGCGCGAAGAGGCGCTGCTGGGTCAGCCGGATTTCTGGATCATGGTCGCCCGCGAACTGGGCCGGCCGCAGACTATCGCCAATATGCGCGATATTCCCTTGCCGGGCATGGACGGTCAGTCCGGGGGCGGCGGCTATGCCTTCTTCACCGGCGCAGGGGTCGATAGTCGGTTCAATAAGGAAGACTACACGCTGCGCGGCGACCGCGTGTTGAACCGCTACATGGTCTACGCCTCGCAATCGTGCGTCATTTATGCACGTACGGCCCAGCGCATGAAACGGGTGCTGACCATCCCGGCGTCCGAAGCGCCGCACCTGACGGCAGTGGCCTATAAGCAGAATTACGATACCGCTTTGATGCTGTACAAGGATGCTAACCGCCAGGGCCCGCAGGCCTGTGGCTCGCGCGATTTCTATACGCAGGTGCTGGCCTATGCCGACCGCAATATGGGGGCGCTGGACAGGCTGAAATCCGACCCGACCCTCGCCGCGGCGGCCATAGAAGACGGCGCTTCGGCTCCGGAGACGAATAAGCCGTAGGCAAGTCCCGCCTCATGGGTTAAAACACGGTTAACCCTGTTACGCGGAGCGCCTGTCCATGAAGTACGTGCGTTGGTTTATTGCCCTGATCGTCGTGGCCTATGTGGGCTGGATCGCCTTTCCCGTCGTCAAGAACGCCCTGACCCCCGGCTATGAGCCGTCGGTATCGATGCGACAGGGCGATGTCGATACCCATGTCGGCGGGGCCAGCATCCTGCGCAGCGACGACAGCTACGGCGCCGATGCCGCGCCTATCCCGGCCGACTCCATTCAGGGCGAAACCGCCGTCGCCGCCATAGCGACGGACAATAAGCCGGTTATCTGGCTGTGGGGCGGCGTGGTGGTCTTCTATCTCATCGCGGCCTTCCTGTTCGCCAAGGGCAATGTGCGCGCCGCACTGGCCTATGGCGCGGCCTTCGTGGCCGATGTCGTGCTGACCTTCCTGACCAAGGGCGAGGCCGGATCGGGCCTGTTCGACCGCATTCTGGAACTGCTGTCGGGGTGGGACCCGCGTTATACGCTGACCCTGGTGGCGATGGTGCTGGGCTTCATCATATTGATGGCGCGCGGGCGTCCGTTGCCGAAGCGCCATCTGGCCTACGAAAACTAGCGTTTAGCCCGAAAATACCCACATAGGACTTGACCCCCGCCGCGTGGAATTTTACGGCAGGGCAAGGAAGTCTTACGCGTCAGATCGCGTTCCGATCCAAAGGATCGTCGCGCGCTCTTATTTTTATTTCAACGCGCATCTGGGTCCGAAAAGTGCGTCCCACTTTTCGGGATGCGCTCGATCAAAGGGCACCTCCATGTCTCAGGACCAAAGCTTCGACGTCGTTATCATCGGTGGTGGCCCCGGCGGCTACAACGCCGCCATCCGCGCCGGACAGCTCGGCCTCAAGACCGCCATCATCGAATCGCGCGGCGTTCTGGGGGGCACCTGCCTGAACGTGGGCTGTATGCCGTCGAAGGCGTTGCTGCACGCTTCGGAGCTATTCGAAGCCGCGACGCACGAATTCAAGACCATCGGCATCGAAGTCCCCGCGCCGACGCTCAACCTCGTCCAGATGATGAAGGCGAAACAGGACAGCGTGAACGCCCTGACCAAGGGCATCGAATTCCTGATGAAGAAGAACAAGGTCACCTACCTGCCCGGCTTCGGCAAGATCGAAGGCCAAGGCAAGGTGTCGGTCACGGCGCAGGACGGTTCGGTCCAGCAACTGACCACCAAAAATATCGTCATCGCCACCGGCTCCGAGCCGACCCCGCTGCCGGGCGTCGCCATCGACCAGAAGCAGGTCGTCGACTCGACCGGCGCGCTGTCGCTGCCGGCCGTGCCGAAGCACCTCGTCGTCGTGGGCGCGGGCATCATCGGCCTCGAACTCGGTTCGGTGTGGCGTCGTCTGGGCGCCAAGGTGACCGTGGTCGAATTCCTCGACCGCATCACGCCGGGCATGGACACCGAAGTCGCCACCCAGTTCCAGAAGATCCTCACCAAGCAGGGCTTCGAGTTCAAGCTGGGCACCAAGGTCACTGCCGCGAAAACCGGCGCGAAGGGCGTCAGCCTGTCGCTGGAAGCCGCCAAGGGCGGTAATGCCGAAACGTTGGAAGCCGATGTGGTGCTGGTCGCCATCGGCCGTCGCCCGTTCACGCAGGGTCTGGGCCTCGAAAACGTCGGCATCAGCACCGATCAGCGCGGCTTCATCCCGACCGACCACTTCAAGACCGCCGCTCCGGGCGTGTGGGCCATCGGTGACGTGATCGCCGGCCCGATGCTGGCGCACAAGGCCGAAGAAGACGCCGTCGCCGCCATCGAACTGATCGCGGGCAAGGCCGGTCACGTCGATTACGATCTGGTGCCGTCCGTCGTCTACACCTTCCCGGAAGTGGCATGGGTCGGCAAGACCGAAGACCAGCTCAAAGCCGCCGGCGTGCAGTACAAGGTCGGCAAGTTCCCGTTCATGGCCAACAGCCGCGCCAAGATCAACCACGAGACCGACGGCTTCGTGAAGTTCCTGGCCGATGCCAAGACCGACCGCGTTTACGGCGTCCACATCCTCGGCCCGCAAGCCGGTGAAATGATCGGCGAAGCCTGCGTGCTGATGGCCTTCGGCGGTGCGTCGGAAGACCTGGCGCGCATCTGCCACCCGCACCCGACGCGTTCCGAAGCCGTCCGTCAGGCGGCCATGGGCGTCGAAGGCTGGACGATGCAGGCGTAACACCCGTTATCGGGTTTGGGGCCTATGGCCCCAAGTCTTCTCCTTCAAAGAAAAACCCCTTTCGGTTTTGCCGAAGGGGGTTTTTCTTTGAATAAAGGTTTATGGGGTTTAGCGATGCAAGAGTATAGCTCTTGCGAGCTATGGGACCCCACACCCCATTAATGGAGTTGGCCCTTCGGATGCGCCGCCGCATAGGCCGACATCAGCCGCTCGGCATCGACCTGCGTATATTTTTGCGTAGTTGAGAGCGAGGCATGGCCCAGCAGTTCCTGTATCGAGCGCAGGTCCGCGCCTGAGCCCAGCAAATGCGTGGCGAACGAATGTCTGAGGGCGTGCGGCGTGGCGCGGTCCGACAGGCCCAGCCGCGAGCGCAAATGCTGAACGCTCAGTTGCACGTGTCGCGGCGATAAAGGCCCGCCGCGCGGCGCTCGGAACAGGTCGTCCTCTGTGGTCAGCGGGAAGGGCTGGCGGCGTTTGTAGGTCTCAACCGCTTCGCGTACCGGATCGAGGACCGGCACCAACCGCGTCTTGTTGCCCTTACCGACGATGCGCAGCGTATCGCCCAGCGGTGTGTCCTTGAGTTTCAGCGACAGGGCCTCGGAAATCCGCAGGCCGCAGCCATAGAGCAGCAGCAGGACGGCGCGGTCGCGGGCGGCTTCCCACTCGGCCCTGTCCGGGTCCAGTTCGACCTCGTTCAGAAGACCCTGCGCCTGATCCTCATTGAGCGGGCGGGGCAGGCTGGTTTTCAGACGTGGCCCCTGAGTCAGGGCCACCTGCGCGTTGGCGTAGCCCAGATGCAGGTCGAGATAGCTATGGAACGATTTGATGGCCGACAGATGCTGCGCCAGAGACCGCGCCGACAGCGGTTCGTCCTTGCCGCGCAGATAGGCCATCCAGCCGCGAATATCGGCCGAGTTCAGATGCGCCATATCCTTCAGATCGATGTCTGCGCCCAAGGACCGGCGCAGATGCCCGATATAGAGGGCGAAGGCGTGGCCATAGGCTTCCAGCGTGCGCGGCGACACACGCTTCTGCGCCTTGAGATAGTGCAGCCATTCCAGACGGGCATCGTCAATATTCATAGGCGCCACAATAGGGTTAATCTCTAACCAACCCTTAAACGGCTCCACCGTTCGGGGCGGGTTCTTCGGTCGAAATGGCGTCGGTGGTGCGCCACAACGGTTCGGCCAGCCCGTCGGCGCGGGTAATGGTAATGTCGATGGGGCCGCAATCGGCCTTGCCGCCGAAAAAGGAGCAGAAGGCGATTTCCGCCGCGTCGCGCCCGACCCCGATGCGCACCAGCCCATCCAGATGCGCCTGTCGCGTGGCGTCGAACAGCCACCAGCGCCCGTCGAGATAGGCTTCGAACACGGCGTGGAAGTCGCTCGGTTGCAGGCCATAGGCGTAGCAACTGACGAAACGCGCCGGAATTTCCAGCGCGCGGCAAAAGGCAATGCCCAGATGCGCGAAGTCGCGGCACACGCCGGCGCGGCGCAGCAGGCTCTCGGTGGCTGTGGTCTGTTCGTCCGAGGTGCCGCGCTGATAATCGATATGATCGTAGAGCCAGTTGCAGATAGCGGTGACGCGGCTGAAACCGGGCAGCAGATGCCCGAACTCCTTGCGCGCAAAATCCGCCAGCCGGTCCGAAGGTACAAAACGCGAAGGCAGCAGAAAGGGCAGGATGTCGAGCGGCAATTGCGCGACCGGCGTTTCATTCACCGTCGCCGGATCGGCGCGGTGCACATCCAGCGTCACCTCTGCCTCATAATGGACGCTCAGCGGGCCGGGCCGGGCGTGCAGACCGAAATAGCGATTATTGATGTCGGGGACGGTGTGACTGTTCAGCGGCAGGCTTGGCGTGATGCTGAGCTGTTCGACCACGTCCAGATGCCGACGCAGCCGCGCGATCTCCAGATTGAAGATGAAGACCGAAGGCGTCAGCACTTCGTATTCGAGACGGCAACCCAGCTTGTAACGCACCATTTTTGACTCCACGGACATGTGCCGTATATGAGCCTGACGCGATGAAAAGATACGATGTGGAGAGTGTAGGCGGGTTACAAAACCGGCCAGCGTTCGGCGACGCGTTCGACCACGCGGGCAATGAAGGCGACCAGTTCGGCACCCATTTCCGGGCTGAAGCCTTCCCAATCGGCGGACCCGAAGGCGACCGCGCCGGGACGGCCTTCGCGCCACATGGCCGTGCGGATGACGGCGGCGGATTTGATGCGACGGACGTCATCGCCGAACAGCGCGCGGCAGACGCCGTCCGGCCCCAGCAGCGACAGGCCGGTTTCGCCGATGATATAGTCCACGCCCCCGTAGTCGAGCGTCATCCAGCCCAGCGGGATCGGCGCGGTGTCTTCCAGCGCGATGGTGGCGCAGACGAGACCGAAGCGGTTGCGCACTTCTTCGTTCAGGCGGCGGGCCAGATCGGAATGGTTGCGCGATTCCATCAGCGACAGGGTCATGGCATGAGCCTGCCCCTGAGCGTCGAAATTGGCGCGGGCCGTCGCCTCGATCTGGCGGCGCATGTCGAAATCGCGTATGGCCTTGGCCTCCAGCCGCGACAGGGCGGCCGGGCCGAAATCGATCAGGGTGCGGGTCCGGGTTTGCAGGCCGAGCTTTTCCAGCAGCTCGCGATCCTGCTTCAGTTCCTGCACGAAATCGGGCAGGAGACCGCGCAGGGTCTGATAATCCATCAGGGCGGCGAGGCGCTCGGTCGTCGTCGGTTCGCGGAAATCTGAGGACATGCTGGTTATCGGGTGTGGTAAACGGCAGGTTAAACTTGGCGTTGACCCAAGTGATGGCATAAAATCGGCGCGGGGATGAGTCAATTCTATGGTTAACGCTTAAATTCTTATGGACAGCCACACCGACAGCTTAATTGACGCGCCCGCCGTTGCCACCCGGCGGGCGAAGGTTGTGGTGCTGGCGCCCATGGAAACAGCGCTGGACTATCTGATTCCGGACGACCTGGACCTCGGCGTCGGGGATCATGTCTGGGCACCGTTGGGCCACGCGAAGATACGCGGACTGGTCGCGGAGATTTACGTAAGCGCCGAAGACGCCAGGCTGAAACCCATCGCCTCGCGCATCGACGATCCGCGCGTGCCGGAGGCCAGCGTGCGCTTCTGGCTGTGGGCGGCGGGCTGGACCCTGACTGCGCCGGGGACCTTTCTAAAAGGCTGCCTGCAGGCGCTGAAGACTCCGAAGGCGCAGGCGCGTTACGGCTATGTACGCAGCGCTGTCGAAGCGATCAAGCCGACGCCGAAACAGGCGCGGGTGCTGGAAAGCGCCGTCCTGCCCCTGACGGCCGCGGAACTGGCGCAGGCGGCGGGCGTCACGCCGGGCGTGGTGCAGACGCTGGAGAAGAGGGGGTATCTGGATAAGGTCGAATTGAGCAACGAGAGTTTCGCCACGCCGGACCCGGACCATAGGACGCCGAGCCTGAATCCGGATCAGACGGCGGCCGACCGGTTGCTGCGAAACGAATGGGACCGTCAGGGTTTCGCGCCGGTACTGCTCGACGGGGTGACGGGTTCGGGCAAGACCGAGGTCTATCTGGAAACCGTGGCACGGGCCCTGCGCGACGATCCCACCGCTCAGGTGCTGGTCCTGTTGCCGGAAATCGCTTTGACCACGGCCGTTATGGGGCGACTGGAGCATCGGTTCGGCGTGCCGCCGGTGCAGTGGCATTCGGCGGTGTCCGCATCGCAGCGCCGGCGTATCTGGGAAGGCGTGGCGGCGGGGGAGGCGCGGCTGATCGTCGGGGCGCGCTCGGCCCTGTTTCTGCCGTACAAAAACCTGCGCCTGATCGTCATCGACGAAGAACACGATGGTTCTTACAAACAGGAAGAGGGCGTGCGCTATCAGGCCCGCGATCTGGCGGTCATGCGTGCGCACCGCGACGGCTTCATGGTGGTGCTGGCCTCAGCCACGCCGTCGCTGGAAACCCTGACCAATGCCCAGAAGGAACGCTATGTCTGGGTGCGGCTGGAAAGCCGCCACGGTACGGCGCAACTGCCCGACATTTCGCTGATCGATATGAAGACGCATCAGCCGGACGCGGGGCCCACCGGCGACAAATGGTGGCTGTCCGATCCGCTGGTGGCCGAAATCAGCGAAACCCTTCAGCGCCGCGAACAGGTGCTGCTGTTCCTCAACCGCCGGGGCTATGCGCCGCTGGTCCTGTGCCGGGCGTGCGGAGAACGCATGACTTCGCCCAAGACCGATAGCTGGCTGGTTGAGCACCGGGCGTCGGGACGGCTGGTCTGCCACCTGACCGGCTTTTCGATGAAGAAGCCTGACCGCTGCCCGCATTGCGGCGCGCTCGACAGCCTGACCTCGATCGGGCCGGGCGTGGAGCGCATTCTCGAAGAGGTGAAGGAACGTTTCCCGCAGGCGCGCGCTGAAATCTTCTCATCCGACACCACGCCGGATGCGGATTCTTCGGCGGCGTTGATCAAGCGGGTGGAGGATCACGAGATCGATATTCTCGTCGCCACACAGGCCGCGGCCAAAGGCCACAACTTTCTCAACCTGACTCTGGTGGGGATTGTCGACGCCGATCTGGGGCTCAAGGGCGGCGATCTGCGCGCGGCGGAGCGCACCTTTCAGCTTCTGGCGCAGGCGACGGGCCGCGCCGGGCGCGCGACCAAACCGGGGCGGGCGGTGCTGCAAACCTATACGCCGGAGCATCCGGTAATGCAGGCCTTGCAGGCGCAGGATCGTGAAGCCTTCTACGCCTATGAGCAGATGAGCCGCGACATCGCGCAATTCCCGCCCTATGGCCGACTGGGGGCAGTGATCCTGTCGGCCAAGGACAATGCGCTGCTCAACCGTTTCGCGCGGGAACTGGCGCTGGCCATTCCCAATACGGAAGGGATCGACGTCTATGGCCCCGCCGACGCGCCGCTCAGCCTGGTGCGCGGCATGTGGCGCAAGCGGTTTCTGGTGCGCGCCGACCGCAACCGCGACCTTCAGGGCTTTATGAGCGCTTGGCTGAAAAGCCTGAAAGCGCCTCATGCGGTTCGCGTGGTCACGGATATCGAACCTTACAGCTTCCTTTAGTTTTTAGAGCGAGATGATTTAAAGCGGAAACATCATCTCGCTCTCAGTTTTTGAGGGGTCGCGCACTTTTTCCGAAAAGTGGTGCCCACTTTATCGGATTGCGCTCTAGTGGCGCATCTGATCCGAAACGAAGTTCGGCGAGCCACAAAGCAAAAGGCCTCCGGTATGGCGAAGACCGGCCTTCGCGGCGTAAGGAAGCAAGGTGAAGCCCGATGGCGTAAAACTCAGGCGAAGAGAGCGGCCTTGGGTCCGAAGACAGCGCGTTCGTCGTTCAGTGCCTTATCCATGGCGTCCAGCATGTCCTCGACTTCTTCCATGTCCTTGCCGGAGCTTTGGAAGGCTTCGACCGTGTCCTTGTCGACCTTCTGAAAGGCGAGTTGAATCTTCGCCGTTTCGAACATGTCCTTGACCTTCCTGGTGATGGCGCGGACCTGCTTCATGAAATCGTGGACGTCCATCAGTTCGCTTTCGGCGCGGCTGCGTTCGGTCCGCACATAGGCTTCGGCGGCGGCGCGGGTCTGGGCCGGGGAAGGCAGGGCCGGTTCGCCGGTCTCTTCGGTGTTTTCCGTGTCCTCGACCGGTTCGGCGTCTTCGAGGGTTTCCGCCTCTTTTGCGGCGTCCTCAGCGGCTTCGGCCGCTTCGACCTCGCCCTTGGCACTGTCCTGCGCGTCTTCAGACACCGGGGTGCTGGCGGCGGTCTGAGCCGACGAAAAGGCCGAGACATCCATCGAATTGCCGCCGGCGCTGGCATATGCCTTCACGGCAGCCTTCAACTCTTTCATCAGGCTGGCCAGCATCCTCGCCATCGTCTTGGGGTCGTTCTGGCCCATCTCCCTGATGAGCTTCAATCGCTCCAGAAGTTGCGTCACCTTGAGCTTGGCGCGGGCCCGCACATCGTCGCGCGTCTTTTTCGGCAGGTCGCGGAGGTCTTCGGCCGCCTGCTTCTGGGCGGCGCTCTTGTCTTCGACTTTCTGGGCGGTGTTTTGGGCGCGCAGGGCCTTCAGGCTGTCGAGCACGCTCGCGGCGGTGCTGGCGCGGGCGGCGTAGGTGCTGCCGATATCCATGGTGTCGAGCCTTCTGCTAACGCCGTCAGGATAGGGCAACAGGCTTAACCGAGTATTGAGCAGAAGCATAAACGCAAAACGCCCCCGATCAGAACCGGGGGCGTTGCAGGCTAAGCTGTCGTCAGGATCAGATATGCGGATCGGGCGACTTGGCGGCCTTCTTCTTCTGTGCGTTGCGCGACAGCATGTTCAGGCCCTCGACCATGGCCGAGAAGGCCATCGCCGCGTAGATATAACCCTTGGGCACGTGGACGCCGAAGCCTTCGGCGATCAGCACCGTACCGATCATCAGCAGGAAGCCCAGTGCCAGCATGACGACGGTCGGGTTCTTGTCGATAAAGTTGGCCAGAGGGTCCGAAGCCAGCAGCATGACCAGAACGGCGACGACGACGGCGATCATCATGACCGGCACATGGTCGGTCATGCCGACGGCGGTCAGGATCGAGTCGACCGAGAAGACGAGGTCGAGCAGGATGATCTGCACGATGGCGGCGCCCGCATTGTTGATGGTGGCGTTTTTGGCGTCCATCACGTCATGGGTCGGCGCGGGGTCGACCGTGTGGTGGATTTCCTTGGTCGCCTTCCACAGGAGGAACAGGCCGCCCGCGATCAGGATGAGGTCCTTCCATGAGAAGGAGGTCTCGAACATCGGCTCGCCGTGCTCACCGATCGGCCCGATCAGGCCCAGATTGAACACCTCCGCCTTCAGGCCGATGATCCAGCCGATGGTCAACAGCAGGCCGAGGCGCATTATCAGCGCCAGGGCGATACCGAGACGGCGGGTCTTCTGACGGTCCTTCTCCGGCAGCTTGTTGGACAGGATGGAGATGAAGACGAGGTTGTCGATGCCGAGCACGACCTCCATCACAATGAGCGTAATAAGGGCTGCCCAGACGGTGGGGTCGGAAAAAAGGGCCAGAAGGTCCATGAGGTCTTTCTCAGAGAAAAGAGTACGAGCGTTCTAAATAGACGCAGCGGCATCAGGCGGCAATGTGCCGCATAACAGTGAAATCGATTGTCCGGTGCAGATTCGCGTCATTTTTCCTTTTGCGGACTTGCGGCTGAAAAAAGGCGACATGAGCTGTGATCGTTATGCGGTCACAGAAAAGTGAAAAATGCTTTTTGCTTGGTTGCGGTGGGTCATACCCCATGCTAAGAGGCGCGCGGCTTGAATGGCCGGTCGCTTTTGCGCGCCTGTAGTTTTAGTGCGCCCCGCCGGCCCCGGAAAAGCCCATTCCACTTATTTCTTTGGCTGGAAAAGTTATCGTGAGCGATATTTTTAGAGAGACAGAGGTCGGTGAGCGTTACGCCAAGGCCGTGTTCGAACTGGCGGAAGCCGCCGGTAACCTGGATGCGGTGCAGGCGGATCTCAAGACCCTGAAGGCGCTGCTGATCGAAAGCAAGGATCTCCGCCGTCTCGTCACCTCGCATGCCTTCAAGTCCGAAGACAAGCTGAAGGGCCTCACCGCCGTTCTGAACGCCGCCAAGCCGAACGCCCTGACGCTGAAGGCCCTGGGCCTGATGGCGCAGAACGTCCGTCTGGATCAGGTCTTCGGTTTCATCACCGCTTTCAACCGCCTGTACGACGCCAGGAAGGGCATCGTTTCGGCGGTGGTTACCTCCGCCACGGCCCTGTCCGATGAGCAGGTGGCCGGTCTTCAGGCCGCGCTGCGCACCGCGCTCGGTCAGGACCCCGTCCTCAGCCAGACGGTCGATCCGTCGCTGCTGGGCGGCCTCAAGGTTCGCGTCGGCTCGCGCCTGTTCGACGCTTCGCTTAAAACCAAACTCGATTCCCTCAAATTTGCCCTCAAGCGGGCGTAAGACGCCAAGAAGAGCATGCCAATGGACATTCGTGCTGCCGAGATTTCGGCTATCCTCAAAGCTCAGATTGCCGGTTTCGGCGAAGAAGCCGACGTTTCGGACGTCGGTTCGGTTCTGTCGGTCGGTGACGGTATCGCCCGCGTTCACGGTCTGGATCAGGTTCAGGCCGGTGAAATGGTCTCCTTCCCCAAGGCCGGCGTCAAGGGCATGGCCCTGAACCTGGAAAAGGACAATGTCGGCGTCGTTATCTTCGGCGAAGACCGCGAAGTCCGCGAAGGCGACGAAGTCCGCCGCCTCGGCGAAATCGTGCAGGTTCCGGTCGGCAAGGGCCTGCTGGGCCGCGTCGTCAACCCGCTGGGTGAACCGATCGACGGCAAGGGTCCGATCCAATCGACCGAATTCCGCCGCGTCGACGTCAAGGCCCCCGGCATCATCCCGCGCAAGTCGGTGCACGAGCCCGTGCAGACCGGCATCAAGGCCATCGACACCCTGATCCCCGTCGGCCGCGGCCAGCGCGAACTGATCATCGGTGACCGTCAGACCGGTAAGACCGCCGTCGCCATCGACGCCATCCTGAACCAGAAGGCCGCCAACGCCGGCACCGACGAGTCGGCCAAGCTGTACTGCATCTACGTCGTTATCGGACAGAAGCGCTCGACCGTCGCTCAGATCGTCAAGTCGCTGGAAGAAAACGGCGCTCTGGAGTACACCATCATCGTCGCCGCCACGGCGTCGGAACCGGCTCCGCTCCAGTACCTCGCGCCGTTCGCCGGCTGCGCCATGGGCGAGTTCTTCCGCGACAACGGCATGCACGGCCTGATCATCTATGACGACCTGTCGAAGCAGGCCGTCGCCTACCGTCAGATGTCGCTGCTGCTGCGCCGTCCGCCGGGCCGCGAAGCCTATCCGGGCGACGTCTTCTACCTGCACTCGCGCCTGCTGGAACGCGCCGCGAAGCTCAACGATGAAAACGGCGCCGGTTCGCTGACCGCCCTGCCGATCATCGAAACCCAGGCCAACGACGTGTCGGCCTATATCCCGACCAACGTGATCTCGATCACCGACGGCCAGATCTTCCTGGAAACCGACCTGTTCTATCAGGGCATCCGTCCGGCCGTGAACGTCGGTCTGTCGGTGTCGCGCGTCGGCTCGGCGGCTCAGATCAAGGCGATGAAGCAGGTGGCCGGTTCGATCAAAGGCGACCTGGCCCAGTATCGCGAAATGGCCGCCTTCGCCAAGTTCGGTTCGGACCTCGACGCCGCTACGCAGCGCCTGCTGGCCCGTGGTGCGCGCCTGACCGAACTGCTGAAGCAGCCGCAATATTCGCCGCTGAAGGTCGAGGAGCAGGTCTGCGTGATCTACGCCGGCACCCGCGGTTACCTCGACAAGGTCGCGGTCAACGAAGTCGGTCGTTTCGAGCGCGAATTCCTGTCGCTGCTGCGCGGCAAGCACACCGACCTCCTGACCGCCATCCGCGAGAAGAAGGCCCTGACGCCGGAGCTGGAAGAGCAGTTGAAGGCCATCGTGGCCGACTACGCCGCCAACTTCGCCTAATAAACCTCCTCCCCTGCGCGAGCGGGGGAGCGGGGCGGCCCGTGCCGTGGCCAGCTTGTCTGGCCGGGAGGGCTACCCCCGAATGATAGGGACTTTTCATGGCAAGTCTTAAGGACATGCGCAATCAGATCGGAAGCGTGAAAGCCACGCAGAAGATCACCAAGGCCATGCAGATGGTCGCCGCCGCCAAGCTCAAGCGGGCTCAGGATGTGGCGGAAAACGCGCGCCCCTATGCCAAGCGCATGGCGGCTGTCATCGCCAACCTCGCCAAGGGCGTGTCGGGCGACGCTGCGCCGAAGCTGCTGGCCGGCACGGGGTCCACTCAGAAGCACCTCGTCGTCGTGGCGACCGCCGATCGCGGTCTGGCCGGCGGTTTCAACTCGTCGATCGGCCGCGCCGCACGCGACCACATCAACGCGCTGAAGGCCGAAGGCAAGACGGTTCGCGTCATCACCGTGGGCCGCAAGGGCCGCGACCAGCTCAAACGTTTGTTCGGCGACCTGTTCGTCGAAAGCTTCGAACTGGGCAAGACGCTGGACCTCACCACGGTTCAGCCGATCGCCGAAGCCATCTTCAAGGAATTCGACGAAGGCCGCGCCGACGTCGTGACCCTGTTCTACAGCCAGTTCAAGTCGGTGATCGCTCAGGTTCCGACCGCCAAGCAACTGATCCCGGCCCAGGTCGAAGCCGCCGCTGCCGAAGATACGTCGGGCGGCGCGGTCTATACCTACGAGCCGTCGGAAGAAGAAATCCTCGAAACCCTGCTGCCACGCAACCTGACCATTCAGGTTCTGGCCTCGCTTCTGGAAAACAATGCGGGCTTCTACGCCTCCCAGATGAGCGCCATGGACAATGCGACGCGCAATGCGGGCGAAATGATCAACGCGCTCAACCTCAAATACAACCGTAAACGTCAGGCCCAGATCACGACCGAACTGATCGAGATCATCGCCGGTGCCGAAGCCCTTTAATCAGAGACCGCACACATGACCGCTCATCAGCAAATTACGGCCAATAAGGGCCGTATCTCTCAGATCATCGGCGCCGTTGTCGACGTCGAGTTCGACGGCAACCTGCCGGCCATCCTGAATGCCCTCGAAACCACCAACACCGCCTCCGGCGCGCGTCTGGTGCTCGAAGTCGCCCAGCACCTCGGTGAAAACGCCGTGCGCACCATCGCTATGGACGCCACCGAAGGTCTGGTCCGCGGTCAGGAAGTGACCGACCTTGGCGCGCCGATCACTGTGCCCGTCGGCCCGGCGACGCTCGGCCGCATCATGAACGTCATCGGCGAGCCGATCGACGAAGCCGGCCCGATCGAAACCACCTTCTTCAACCCGATCCATGCCGACGCCCCGGCCTTCGAAGATCAGGCCACCTCGGCTGAAATCCTCGTCACCGGCATCAAGGTCATCGACCTGATCTGCCCGTATGCCAAGGGTGGTAAGATCGGCCTGTTCGGCGGCGCCGGCGTCGGCAAGACCGTCACCATTCAGGAACTGATCAACAACATCGCCAAGGCCTACGGCGGTTACTCGGTGTTCGCCGGCGTCGGCGAGCGCACCCGCGAAGGCAACGACCTGTATCACGAAATGATCGAGTCGAAGGTGAATGAGCACGGCGGTGGCGGGGCTTCGCGCTGCACCCTCGTCTATGGTCAGATGAACGAGCCTCCCGGCGCCCGCGCCCGCGTCGCTCTGACCGGTCTGGCTCAGGCCGAATACTTCCGCGACGTCGAAGGCAAGGACGTGCTGTTCTTCGTCGACAACATCTTCCGCTTCACGCAGGCCGGTTCCGAAGTGTCGGCTTTGCTGGGCCGTATTCCGTCGGCCGTGGGTTATCAGCCGACGCTGGCCACTGAAATGGGCAAGCTGCAAGAGCGCATCACCTCGACCAACAAGGGTTCGATCACCTCGGTTCAGGCCGTGTACGTGCCCGCCGACGACCTGACCGACCCGGCCCCGGCCGCTTCGTTCGCCCACCTCGACGCCACGACCGTTCTGTCGCGTTCGATCGCCGAACAAGGCATCTATCCGGCCGTTGATCCGCTCGACTCGACCTCGCGTATCCTCGATCCGCGCATCGTCGGCGAAGAGCACTACAACACCGCCAACCAGGTTCAGCAAATCCTGCAGCAGTACAAGTCGCTGAAGGACATCATCGCCATCCTCGGCATGGACGAACTGTCGGAAGAAGACAAGCTGGTCGTGGCCCGCGCGCGCAAGATTCAGCGCTTCCTGTCGCAGCCCTTCCACGTGGCCGAAATCTTCACGGGTACGCCGGGCGTGCTGATGAAGATCGAAGACACCATCAAGGGTTTCAAGGGCCTCTGCAACGGTGACTACGACCACCTGCCGGAGGCCGCCTTCTACATGGTCGGCTCCATCGAGGAAGCCATCGCCAAGGCCGAGCGTCTGGCGGCGGAAGCCTAATTCTCCCGCCTGAAAGTCACGGGCTTCGCCCGAATACTTTCAGGTGGGGTCAATATCGGGAAAATTTACGCAGGGCACAGCCCGTCGAAAATTTTCACATCTTGGTTAAGTGGTGAGCAGCCAAGGCTGCCCACCGATTAAGGGACGCCGGATATGGCTGACAAACTTCACGTTTCTCTGGTGACGCCGACGAGCGAACTCTTCGCCGGTGACGTCGATCAGGTCATCGCACCGGGTTCCGAAGGCGAGTTCGGCGTTCTGGCCGGCCACGCGCCGCTGATGACGACGCTGAGCGAAGGCACAGTGACGATCATCGACGGCGACCAGAAGCGCATGTTTCAGGTGATCGGCGGCTTCGCGGATGTGAATGCCGAGGGCATCACCATCCTGGCCGAACGCGCCGAGGAATATGTCGAAACGGTCCACTAAACCGTTCTGACAATCAGAAACAAAAAACCCCGCCGGATCGCTCCGGCGGGGTTTTTTGTTTTCATCCTCCCCTGTAGCGAAGCGTACGGGGGAGGTGGATACGAGCGATAGCGAGTAGACGGAGGGGGCATTGCTCGCGACTTGCCCCCTCCACACTTCGTGGTCCCCCTCCCCCGCTTCGCAGGGGAGGATGGGGCATTACTCCACGCCTTCGACGACCACCATGTTGAACTCCGCCGCATTCAGGCGGTGTTCGCGGGCGGCCTGATATTCCGGCGAATTGTAATAGCCGAGCGCCGCTTCGTAGGACGGGAACTCAAGGATCACCACGCGCGGAAAGCCCTGACCTTCCAGAACTTCCGAACGACCACCGCGCGCCAGCGGCGTCATGTTGAACATCTCGGCAGGCGCCTTGGTGCCCGCGCCGTATTTGGCGTAAGATTCCGGATCGCTGACCTTGGCTTGGGCGATGATGTAGGCTTTGGGCATGGGGAGGTTCCTCCACTTTCGATTGGATGTGCCCCGGTTAGCAAGATTTTCCACAAAAGCCTACATTTTAACGGGCTTTGAGACTATATAGCCGGTCATGGACCGCCCTTTTCTCAAGATGAACGGCCTCGGCAACGATTTCGTGGTCGTCGATGCCCGCCAGACGCCTTTCCAGCCCTCTGCCGATCAGGTGAAGGCGTGGGGTGATCGCGCGTCCGGCATCGGCTTCGATCAGCTTATCTCGATCGAGGCCTCGGCGTCGGGCGACGCCTTTATGCGCGTGTGGAATTCGGACGGGGGCACGGTGGAAACCTGCGGCAATGCGCTGCGCTGCGTGAGCTGGTATCTCGACCGCGACACGCCCGGCGCGGAGCTAAGCATCGATACGCTGGGTGGGGCTACGACGGCCAAGGTGCTGGAGCGCGACGCGAAGACCGGTATGGCCAGCGTCGATATGGGGCCGCCGCGTCTCGACTGGACGCAGATTCCGCTGTCGGAAGAGATGAACACCGAACGGCTGGAGCTTCAGGTCGGACCGATCGATGCGCCGCTTTATCACACGCCCTGCGCCGTCTCGATGGGCAATCCGCACGTGGTCTTTTTCGTCGATGACGTGATGAGCGTCGATGTCGAGCGCACGGGCAGCCTGATCGAAAACCACCCGCTTTTCCCTGAAGGTGTGAACGTCGAATTCGCGCAGGTCATCGACCGCAACACCATCCGCATGCGGGTGTGGGAACGCGGCGCGGGCATCACAAAGGCCTGCGGCACCGGGGCCTGCGCCACGCTGGTCGCCTGTGCGCGGCGCGGTCTGACCGACCGCCACGCCAATGTCATTATGGACGGCGGCCCGCTGCATATCCTGTGGCGGCAGTCGGATGACCACGTCATCATGACCGGCCCGGTCGAGGTCGAGTTTGAAGGTCAGCTTGATGGCTGACGGCACCACACACCTCCACGAAGACGTACAGGAAGGTACTTTGGCTGAACCGCCCGTCACGCCGACTGGCGTGACGTCGGGCGTCGAGGTGGTGACCTTCGGTTGCCGCCTGAATTCTTACGAGTCCGAGCAGATCCGCAAGGTCGCCGCCGATGACGGGCTGGATGGGGCGATCATCTTCAACACCTGCGCCGTGACGGGCGAGGCCGTGCGTCAGGCGCGTCAGGCCATCCGCCGCGCGCGTAAGGAAAACCCGGCGGCGCGCCTGATCGTCACCGGCTGTGCGGCCCAAACCGATCCGGACACCTTCGCCAATATGGGTGAGGTCGATTTCATTATCGGCAATGGCGACAAGGCCAAGGCCGGGGCCTATGCCCTGACGCCGGACACGGCGCGCATCGCCGTCAACGATATCTTTTCGGTGCGCGAAACCGCCGGTCACCTGATCGACGGGCTGAAGGACCGTGCGCGGGCCTATGTCGAGGTGCAGAACGGCTGCGATCACCGTTGCACCTTCTGCATCATCCCTTATGGCCGCGGCAATTCGCGTTCGGCCGCTGCGGGCGATGTGGTAGGCCAGATTTCGCGGCTGGTGGCCGAAGGTTATAACGAGGTGGTGCTGACCGGTGTGGACCTCACCTCTTGGGGCAACGACCTGCCGGGGACGCCGCAACTGGGTAATCTGGTCGGGCGCATCCTCAAGCACGTGCCGGATTTGAAACGCCTGCGCTTGTCTTCGATAGACGCGGCGGAAATAGACGACAGCCTGTTGCGTCTGTTTGCCGAAGAGGAGCGTCTGGCGCCCTATCTGCACCTCAGCCTGCAACACGGCGACGACCTGATCCTCAAGCGCATGAAGCGCCGCCATCTGCGCGCCGACGCTATCAAGCTGGTGCAGCAGGTGCGTGCCCTGCGTCCGGATGTGGCTTTTGGGGCCGACATGATCGCCGGCTTCCCGACCGAGACGGAAGAGCACTTCGCCAATTCAATGGCGCTGGTCGATGAATGCGATCTGGCCTTCCTGCACGTCTTCCCCTATAGCCCGCGCCCGCAGACCCCGGCGGCGAAGATTCCGCAACTGCCGCGCCCGCTGATCAAGGATCGTGCCGCCCGTCTGCGCGGCAAGGCGACCGAAGCCCTGACGCGGCATCTGGACCGCCAGGTCGGGCGTGAAGTGTCGGTGGTTGTCGAAAAGCCCGGCTTCGCTCGCGCGGCGGACTTTACCGAAGTGCTGTTCGAAGGCGATGCGGCTATTGGGGGTATTGCCTCTTTGCGCATTACCGGCCATGACGGGAAAAGAGCGATTGCTGAAATTGCTTAGCGCCCCTTCTCCCCAGTGGGGAGAAGGTGGCCGACAGGCCGGATGAGGGGGCGATCCTCCGTAAGCGGCCCCCTCACCCCAACCCTCTCCCCGCGCGGGAGAGGGGGAGACATGAATGAGCGATACTAAAAAACCCGGCTGGTTTTCGCGCCTGACGCAGGGCCTGTCGAAAACCTCTCAGCAACTGACCGAGCAGGTGACGAGCGTTTTCGTCGCCAACAAGACGCTGGATGCCGCCGCGCTGGAAGCGCTGGAAGACATGCTGATCGAAAGCGATTTCGGTCCGCACATCGCTGCCTCCATCGCCGGAAAGATGGCCGAGAAGAAATTCGCCTCGACCGACGACCGCGCCGTCAAGGAAGCGCTGGCCGAGGCCATTGCCGACGAACTGAAGGGCCGCGAAGACACCTTCAATCCGCTGTCGGGCCCCAAGCCCTATATCGTGCTGTTCGTCGGCGTGAACGGGTCGGGCAAGACCACGACCCTGGGCAAGATCGCCGCCGACCTGACCTCCAAGGGCGCGAAGGTGCTGATCGTCGCCGGCGACACCTTCCGCGCCGCCGCGGTCGAGCAGCTCAAGGTGTGGGCCGAGCGCGCCAAGGCCGACTTCATGGGCCGTAAGACCGGCGCCGATGCGGCGGGTCTCGCCTACGACGCCACCCTGCGCGCTAAGGAAGAGGGCTATGACGTCGTGCTGATCGATACGGCGGGGCGTCTGCAGAACAAGCAGCAACTGATGGACGAACTGCTCAAGATCGTCCGCGTCATCAAGAAGGTCGATGCGGACGCGCCGCACGAAACCCTGCTGGTGCTCGACGCCACGGTGGGCCGCAACGCCCTCAGTCAGGAACAGATTTTCGGCCGTCAGGCCTTTGTCTCCGGCCTCGTCATGACCAAGCTTGACGGTACGGCGCGCGGCGGCATTCTGGTGCCCATCGCCAAGGCCTCGGACGCGCCGATCAAGCTGATCGGTGTCGGCGAAGACATAGACGACCTGCAACCCTTCCGCGCCAATGCCTTCGCCCGCTCGATGGTCGGTCTGGAGCCTTTGGGAGACTAGTATGAACGATCCGAAACCCAGGATAGAGATCACCGAGGCTCAGGAGCACGCCCTGCCCGAAGCCATCGTGCCCGAAGCGCCGGAACCGGCAGCGACCAATTGGGTCAAGGGGGCTATCGACTTCGGCCCGGTCGTAGGCTTCGGTCTGAGCTTCTTCCTGTTCCGTGCGCTGAAGGTCGGCGGCGCGGACGCCACCGCGCCGATGATCTGGGCGACCGGCGTGCTGATCGCCATTTCGGTTGTGGCCCTGATCGCCGCCTATATCATCGAAAAGCGCGTGGCGTGGATTCCGTTGGTGGCGACCCTGTTCGCCATTCCGATGGGCCTGATGACCATCTTCTTCCACGACCCGGTCTTCATCAAGGTCAAGGTGACGGTCATCAACGTCCTGATCGGCGGTATTCTGGCGGTGGCGGCGCTGATGAAGAGGTACCCGCTGCGCAGCCTGATCGGCGAGACGCTGAAGCTGAAAGAGGGGGCGTGGCCGCAACTGACGTGGCTTTATGTCGGTTTCTATGCGGTGATGGCCGTGGCCAATGAGATCGTCTGGCGCACCCAGTCGGACGATGTGTGGGTGACGTGGAAGATGGCCTCGCTGTTCGGCGGTCCCATCGTCTTCACCCTTATTCTGACGCCCTTCCTGATGAAGAACATCGTGTCGGACACGCAATCGTCCGCCTCCTGAGCGCACTCCGTCAGTATGCGGATGGATTTGTCGTAATTTTGTAGTATAGTAGTGATTATATAGCGCCGTTCAGCATGGGGACGGCGCATGAAGAAGCATAAGCGTAATCATTTCGAGGGTTCGGACTTGCTGGAAAATTCGCCGTCGCATCTTCTCCACCGCGTGCTGCAAATCGCGCTCGACATCTATACCGAAGAAACCGGCGACAGCGCCCTGACCCAGCGGCAATACGCCCTGCTGCTGGCCGCCGATTCGACCGAAGGCCTGACCCAGACCGATCTGGTCAAGGCGACGGGCATCGACCGCTCGACCCTGGCTGACATGGTGGCGCGCCTGATCACCAAGGGGCTTCTGGAGCGCGAACGCTCGGCCACCGATGCGCGCGCCAATCTGGTCCGCCTGTCGGACGAAGGCCGTGCGGCGCTCAGCGAAATCCGCCCCAAGGTCGAGGCGGCCGACGAACGCATCCTGTCGCTGCTGTCGCCGCCCAAGCGCGATAGCTTTCTCAAGCTGCTGCGCCGTATCGCCGCCGTGCGTGAGGAAGACGCCGTCGATGCGCCCAAGGTGAAGGGCGAAAAGAAGGGCGACAAGAAGAAAAAGGGCAAAAAGGCCGGCAAAAAGCACAAGGAGCCGCTGCCTTTCCCCGCGCTCAACGAAGGCGTCACGCCTGAAAAGGAAGACGCATAAGCGTCGTCTGACCGCGCTTAAATCCGGATATTGAGCAGGCTGCCCGGTCGCAGCATACGCACGTCTTCGGGCTTGGCGCCCTGTGCGATGTCGGCGGCCTTGAAAGTGGCCGGGGTCACGCCGGCCGGCTTCGGCGCGGGCTGATCCACCGCTGCCGCCTGTCCGGTCGCCTGACGGAAAAACGCCTTTTGCGCCGACAGGGCGTCATTGAAGCGCGCGGCGGCATCAGGCGTCGTCTTCTGTGGCGAGGCCGAAGGCGCGGCGCGGCCCAGCAGCATCTGGGACAGGGAGGGCGGTATAGTGCTCATACCTGCTTTATGCGCTGATTCAGGTATTTAAATGGTTAACGCGCGTTAAGCGTTTAAACTTTCAGCTTGGGCCTCACGCGGCTTAAGCCGCCGTCCACACCGAGCACCTGCCCGGTGATCCAGTCGTTCTGCGGGTCCAGCAGAAACGCGATGGCGCGGGCGACGTCTTCCGGCTTACCCAGTCGCCCGAGGGCGTGCATGGACTCCGACACGCGGCGCCCGGCTTCCGAGCCGATCAGGCCCGCCGTCAAAGGGGTTTCGACAAGGCCGGGCGCTATAGCGTTCACCCTCAGGTTCTGACCGGCATAGGAGGCTGCGGCGGACCGGGTCAGGCCTATGACCCCCGCCTTGGCGGCGGCAATGGCTTCGTGATTGGCCAAGCCTTCGAGGGCGGCGGCCGACGATAGCAATACGAGGGAGCCGCCTTCCGTCAGATGTCGTGCGGCGGCGCGCACGGTGGCGAAAGCCGTGGTCAGGGACGCCGTGATGATGGCGTCGTACTGACTGCGGCTTGTCAGCGCCGCGGACTTCAGCAATAGCGAGCCGGCCAGATTGGCAACACCGTCGACCTTGCCGACTTGGGCGAACACGCTGTCGACCGCATCGAAATCCGATGCGTCGAGCACGTAATCCGGTGTTATAGACCGGTCATGTCTCGCCGTGGTGATGACTTCATGTCCGCTCTGTCGGAGGTGCTGAACAAGGCTGCGGCCAATCCCTGAACTCGCTGCAATAATGAGATAACGCGCCATATCCGGGCTCCCGTCGAATGTATGTTCTACGACGGACGCGCGTTCTCAGACCAGTCGCTTGCGGATGGCTGAAGAGGTTATGTCGATGATAACCACGGCAATGACAATGATGATGGCGATGGCCGAAACGCGGGCATAGTTGAAACTGTTGATATTGTCGAACAGCACCTGTCCGATGCCGCCTGCGCCGATCAGGCCGAGCACCGTGGCCGAACGGGCACTCGATTCGAAGCGATAGAGGGCAAACGACGTCCACAACGGCCCGACCTGAGGGATGACGCCCCAGACGATTTCCTGCAGCCGTGTGCTCCCGGTGGCGCGCACCCCTTCGATGGGCGGCTGATCCACCGCCTCGACGGCTTCGGAAAACAGCTTGGCCAGCACGCCGGTATTGTGCAGCGCCAGCGCCAGCACCCCGGCCAGCGGTCCCGGTCCCACGGCCACCAGAAAGGCCGTGCCGATAACCAGCTCATTGACGGCGCGCAACGTGTCCATCAGCCGCCGCACGGGAAAGCTGATCCAGGCCGGGGCGATATTGGTGGCGCACAAAAGCGAGAAAGGGACGGCCAGCAGGATCGATAGCACCGTCCCCCAGATAGCCACCTGCACCGTCACCCACATTTCCCGGATGTAGTGAGTGACGGTCGCATGGTCGGAAAAATCCGGATGCAGATAGTCGCGCAGATAGGTGCTGGTATTGCTCCAGTTCTGCCCCAGCAGGGGCAGGTCGCCGATCTGCGCCCCCCTGAAACTGAGCGCCAGCAGCAGGCCGAACCCCAGCCACAAGGCCCAGGTCACCAGTTTTTCCCCCAGCGAGGCGCGCGGCGGCTCCAGTGCGTCGAGTTGTGCGGCTTCGGCCATTACGGCGCGTCAGGCAGTTTGTCGGGTAAGGCCTGCGGAGCGGCCTGACGCGCAGCGGCTTCCCTCGAAATCGCCTTCAGGTCGGCCTCGGCCTTTTTGACCGCTTCGGCGTCGCCGGCGTTCTGCGCCTGAATGAGCGCCTCGGCGGCTTCCATTTCGCGCACGGGCAGGAGGTGCGAATTGTCCGCAGGCTTGAACACGCCGAAGATCAGGTTGTTGAGAATCTTGAGCTGACGCTGGCCCTCGGCGTCCTTGCCCGTGCCGTAGGACAGGAAGAAGGAGCGAATTTTTTCCTTGGTCGCCGGGTCGAGGTCCTTACGGAAGATGATCGGATCTTCGGGCAGGGTCGGCGAGGTCCAGATGACCTTGATCTGCCTGATCTTGTCCGGCGATACCTGCGCCATGCGCTCCAGCGAGGCGTTATTGTTGGTGGCGGCGTCGACCAGCCCGTTGGCCACGGCCTGGAAATTGGCCTCGTGGCTGCCCGAACGGACGCTCTTGAAGCACCTGGCCGGATCGACCTTGTGCGGCAGGAAGAAGTAGGTCATCGGCGCCAGCGTGCCGGAGGTCGATTTCACATCGCCTAGCCCGAAGGTGCGCTTGCCGTCGCATTTCAGCAGATCTTCGGCTGTCAGGGGCGAGTCGGCGCGGGCGATGATAACGCTCTGATAGCCGTCGACGCCCGACGGGTCGGACGAACGCGCGAACACCTCGCCATCGGCGCGGCGCACGGCTTCGAGGCCCGACGCATTGGAGAACCAGCCGACCTGCACCTGATTGAAGCGCATGGCCTCGATCAGCGCCGTATAGTTGGAGCCGAAAAAGGGCTTCACCTTAAGGCCCGTCTGCTTTTCCATATCGGCGAGGAACGGCCGCCACAACGGCTCCTGATTCTGGGCGTTTTCGGTCGACAGGATCGAGAAGGCGATCTCGGTGCGCGGGCCCTTGGTCTGATCGGCCTTGCCGCAACCCGACGTCAGGAAGGGCAGGGCGAGTGCAGACGCGGACAATCCTCTCAGCATATCCTTGCGTGACAGGGTCATGACGGGTCCCTCCAATAGGCCTGCTCGATTTCAGGGCCGTAAATCTCGGTCAGGCGTTCCAGGCTCAGGCCGTCGGCGGGACCGTCATAGACGATCTTCCCGTCTTTCAGGGCCAGAATACGGTCGCAGTATTTCATAGCATAGTCGACCTGATGCAAGGTGACGATGACCCCGACGCCACGGTCTTCATTTACATGCATCAGAAGCTCCATCACCTTGCGCGCCGTGACAGGGTCGAGCGAGGCGACGGGCTCGTCGGCGAGGATGAGGCGCGCGTCCTGCACGATGGCGCGCGCGATGGCCCCGCGCTGCTGCTGACCGCCGGAGAGGGTTTTGGCGCGCTGGGGGGCCTTGTCGGCAATGCCCACCGTATGGAGCGCCTGCATGACGCGCTGCTTTTCCTCGGGTGTCCACAGACCGAGCAGGCCGCGCAGGTGCGGAATGCGCCCCAGAAGCCCCAGCGCCGCATTGGTGAACAGACTCAAACGCCCGACCAGATTGAATTGCTGCGCCACCATGCCCAGATCGGCGCGCGCAGCGCGCACATCGGCACCGAGCTTGCCGTCGTTTTGTACGATGCGGCCCCGCACGGTAATGGGGCCGGAACCTTCGTCGCCGAGGATCAGGCCGGACAGGCTGCGCAGAAGCGTGGACTTGCCCGATCCCGAAGGACCGATGAGACCGATGCGTTCCGGACGGCTCATGGAAAACGAGACATCATCCAGCGCCTTGAAGCGACGTGCAGGCGCATCGCCTTGCGCTTTGAGCGCGAAGGTTCTCGACAGCGACTGGACTTCGACAAGGCTCGGCATTTCATGCTCACGGGGGCTGTCCCCGTCCCCCCTGCGCCGTCTGCCTGTCCGGGACAGCGGCGTTAACAAAGATGAACGGAGGAGTCTTGCCGAAGTTCGTGCGCTTTGGCAACCGCCTCCGTTACCGCTCAGTCGATTGGTCGCAAGGGTTTACAGAGGGTGTTGACCATAATTTGGTCTTTACAGTCCGGCTAAAATGCCCGATATAGCCCGCTTCCGGCGGACCCCGACACACAGGTCGGCGCCCTGGGGCCCCAAGAGACTGTAATCTCGAAGGGCTGGGTGTCGTTGAAACGCTGCTAACGCCGGTCTGGGTTTAACTTAATTTTACGGGGTATTGGCAGTGGCAAACTTCCAATCGGCCCTGGACCTGGTCCGCGAGCAGTCACCGGAAAAGCCCGTCGCCCTTGTGCGACGTGAGCCTGTTTCCGTCGCAGCGCAATGGTTCCAGCGCCACTTCAACGGCGATGTCTTCTACGCAGTCAAGGCGAATCCGTCTGCGTGGGTGATCGAAACCCTGCTCGACGCCGGTATCGGCTCCTTCGACGTGGCCTCGATCAACGAGGTCAAGCTGGTGCGCTCCATTGCGCCCGAAGCGCGTCTGGCCTTCATGCACCCGGTCAAGTCGCGCCGCGCCATCGCCGAAGCCTATCATGACTTCGGGGTAAAGACGTTCAGCCTCGACACCCACGAAGAATTGCAGAAGATCCTCGACGCCACGGGCGGCGCGAAGGACCTCAATCTCATCGTGCGTCTGGCAACCTCGGGCGAAGGCTCGAACCTGCCCCTGACCAACAAGTTCGGTGCGCAGCCCTATGAAGCTCCGGCCCTGTTGCTGGCGGCGCGTCAGGCGACGCAGGACCGTATGGGCATCTCCTTCCATGTGGGTTCGCAGTGCATGCGCCCGACGGCCTATGCCGCGGCCATGTCGGCGGCCTCGCGCGCGCTGGTTCGCGCCGGCGTGCTGGCCGATATCGTCGATATTGGCGGCGGCTTCCCCTCGGTCTATCCGGGCATGGTGCCGCCTTCGCTCCCCGAATATATGGACGTCATCCATCGCGCTTTCGATGAAATGAAGGTGCACGAGGCGACCGAACTGTGGGCCGAGCCCGGCCGTTCGCTGGTGGCGGAATCGACCTCGATCCTGACCCGCGTCGAACTGCGCAAGGGCGACGCCCTGTATCTGAACGACGGGGCCTACGGCAATCTGTTCGACGCCACCCACGCCAAATGGCCCTTCCCGGTGCGCCTGCACCGCGCCGAGGATGGCGACGAGCAGCCGGAACTGAAGCCCTTCCGTTTCTACGGCCCGACCTGCGATTCCATCGACCACATGCCGGGGCCGTTCTGGTTGCCTGCCGATGTGGAAGAGGGCGACTATGTCGAAATCGGTATGCTGGGCGCTTATGGCGTGGCCATGACCACCGGTTTCAACGGCTATGGCCAGACGGAAACCGTCTTCCTCGACGACGCGCCCATGGCCTCGCTGTTCGGTTTGGGGCCGCGTTCGCTCAACGTGCCGCGCAGCCTTTTCGATAGTGTCGAAGAGAATAAGGTCGTGCGTCTTAATCGCCCGAAGGGTGGCAAGCGCGGCAAGAAGCGCTCGAAATAAATACATCCGCCCCTGTGAGCGTAGCGATACGGGGGAGGTGGCATTGAGCGATAGCGAAAATGACGGAGGGGGCGGAGTCTCGAACCTTGCCCCCTCCACCACTTTGTGGTCCCCCTCCCCCGCTATGCAGGGGAGTATGAAAATACAAAGGGCCGGTTTTTCAGAACCGGCCCTTGTTTTTTGCCGCATCATGTAACATATAAAGTTACATGAAAAGAGATGGCAAACTTTCCGGCATGCTCCACGTCCTGCTGCATATGGCGGGCATGGAGGCGGCCGTGACCTCCGAGCGGCTGGCGCAGATGATGGGAACCAATCCCGTCGTCATCCGCCGTGTCATGGCCGGCCTGCGCGCGCAGGGACTGGTGCAATCCGAAAAAGGGCATGGCGGCGGCTGGCGTCTGGGGCGGCCGCTGGCGGAGGTGACGCTGGCCGAAGTCTATCGGGCTGTGGGCGAACCGGAACTGTTCGCTATGGGCAACCGCAGCGAAAACCCGCAGTGCCTGGTCGAGCAGGCCGTCAATGCCGCGATCGACAACGCCCTGTCCGAAGCCGAGACCCTGCTGATGCAGCGGTTCGGCGAGGTGACGCTGGCCATGCTGGCCGCCGATTTCCAGAACCGTGCCGATGCGCGCGGTTACGTCCTGCTCAAGGATCACCCCCAAAAGGAAAACGACCATGATCTATGACGCCCTGATCGTTGGCGGCAGCTTTGCCGGCCTGTCCGCCGCCATGCCGCTGGCCCGCGCCGCAAAGTCGGTCTGTGTGCTCGACAGCGGTCAGCCGCGCAATCGCTTCGCCGAAGCCTCGCACGGCTTCTTTGCTCAGGACGGGGCCGCGCCGCTGGCGCTCAAGGCCGCCGGGCGCGACAAGCTGGCGGCCTATCCCACCGTGGATTTTGTCGAGGGCGAAGCGATCCGCGCGCACAGGTCGGACGACGGTTTCGTGGTCGAGACCCTGCGCGGCGAGAGGCTCTACGCACGCAAGCTGGTGCTGGCCTTCGGCCTCCGCGATCACCTGCCCGACGTGCCGGGCATGACCGAACGCTGGGGCGGGACGGTTTTGCACTGTCCCTACTGCCACGGCTATGAGTTCCTCAACCGGCCGCTGGGTGTGCTGCGCGTCACGCCGATGTCGGTGCATCAGGCCCTGCTGATCAGCGAATGGGGCCCGACCACCTTCTTCCTCAATGGCGGGGAGATGCCCGACGCCGAAACCCTCAGTCACCTCAAGGCGCGCAATGTACATATCGAGCCCGCGCCGATTGCGGCTTTGGAAGGCGAGGCGGAGGCGCTGGAGGGCGTGCGCCTGACCGATGGGCGTCTTGTGCCGCTGGCGGCGCTGTATGTGGCCACGCGCACCGAAATGACCAGTCCGCTGGCCGAACAACTGGGTTGCGTCATGCAGGACGGTATGCACGGGCCGGTAATCGTGGTCGATCAGATCGGTCAGACCAGCGTACCGGGTGTCTTTGCCGCGGGCGACATCACGCGCTCAATGCACAATGCCAGTTTCGCCGCAGCGGAAGGCATGATGGCCGGGGTGGGCGTGCACCGTTCGCTGGTCTTCGGACCGCTGGGGATTTAGGCCCGGACCCTTTGCCGCCCTTTGCAAAACCTTGATTTGCAAAGTGCCAACTTATGGGCTATAGGCCGCTCCCTGTAAAATCCCGCCCCATCGCACCGTCTGGGGGGTATCGGGCACATGACGGGCGTCCACCTTTCTCCTCTTTATCAAAAAGGACCAAGCGATGAACGCTAACACCCCCCAATCGAACCAAAAGGCCGCCCTGCTCCAGAACACCGTGGAGCACGTCGACATCACCTCCTACGACGCCCGTCCGATCATCGACTCGATGCGCAAGATGTCGTTCTCGTCGCGCGACACCGCCCGCGCCGCCGACATCTTCAACATGGCGCTGGAAGACAAGGGCTGCTCGCCGTGGCTGATCCTGGCCGGTTCGACCTCGGCCGGCGGCTGCATGCACGTCTACCGCGACATGGTGAAGTTCGGCATGATCGACGCCGTGGTCGCCACGGGTGCCTCGATCGTCGACATGGACTTCTTCGAAGCGCTCGGCTTCAAGCACTATCAGGCCGCGGGCCCGGTCGATGACAACGTCCTGCGCGACAACTATATCGACCGCATCTACGACACCTATATCGACGAAGAAGAGCTTCAGGCGTGCGATCATACGATCCTGGAGATCTGCAACCGCCTTGAGCCACGCGGCTATTCCTCGCGCGAATTCATCTGGGAAATGGGCAAGTGGCTGTCGGAAGGCAATGCCAAGAAGCCCGGCTCGCTGATCCAGACCGCCTACGAAGAAGGTGTGCCGATCTTCTGCCCGGCCTTTGTCGACTCGTCCGCCGGTTTCGGTCTGGTCAAGCACCAGAAGGAACGCATCGCCGCCAAGCAACCCTACCTGATGATCGACGCCGTGGCCGATTTCCGCGAACTGACCGACATCAAGATCGCGGCGGGCACCACCGGCCTGTTCATGGTCGGCGGCGGCGTACCGAAGAACTTCGCGCAGGACACCGTCGTCTGCGCCGAAATCCTCGGTATCGAAGCCGACATGCACAAGTACGCGGTGCAGATCACTGTTGCCGATGTACGTGACGGCGCCTGCTCGTCCTCGACGCTGAAGGAAGCCGCATCGTGGGGTAAGGTTTCGACCACCTACGAACAGATGGTCTTCGCCGAAGCCACCACGGTCGTACCGCTGATCGGCTCGGACGCCTACCACCGTGGCGCGTGGAAGTCGCGTGAGAAGCGTAACTGGGCGAAGCTGTTTGCTTAAACCCTGAGTATATGACGCCGGTTTTTGAGAATAATTATCCGTAATCGTTTGCTTAACGGTACGTCTTTGCCATTAACCAAAGATCGGCGTCATAGATCACAAAAAAGTTTTACTGAGGCTCTTCCATTTTTGGAAATAGGGGCTATTTAGGCTCTAACGACAACGGCTCACGGTAATTGAGTCGTCGTCAATTAGTTCGTCGCCGGGATCATCCCCCCCCCCCCTCGAATCCGGCGGCATGCGCGGCCCTCTCTGCCCCCCAGAGAGGGCCGTTGTTATTTGGGCTCGTACTGCGGGCAAAAAAACAGGCGCTGAAATTTTCAGCGCCTGTTTTTTTGTGTCTGAGAGTGGGTTGTCAGGCCGCCTTGCGCAGGCGTCGCGGTAAGGTCCGCAGGCGCGCCCATAGTTTCTTCTTCTCGGCTTCCGGATAGGGCTCCAGATTACGGATGAATTCTTCAGCGCAGGCCTTCCACGAAAACTTTTCGGCATGACGACGCACATGGCCGCGATCGAGCTTCAAAGCCTCGGTAATGGCCACGCCCAGATCGTCATCGATAACACCCGCGCCCGTGCCGGGGATAAGATCGATGGGGCCGTGCGCCGGGAAGGCGGCGACCGGCGTGCCGGTGGCCATGGCTTCGAGGATGACCAGACCGAAGGTGTCGGTCAGGGACGGAAAGACGAAGACGTCGGAATCGGCATAAGAGCGCGCCAGTTCGTCGCCGAAGCGCGCACCGGTGAAGACAGCGTCCGGATACTTGACCTTCAGTTCCTCCAGTTGCGGCCCCTTGCCGACGATCACCTTCGTGCCCGGCAGGTCGAGCGACAGGAAGGCTTCGAGGTTCTTCTCGATGGCCACGCGACCGATATAGGTCATGATCGGACGCGGCAGGTCGCCGAAGATGGGCTCAAGGTCGGGGCGGAACATTTCGGTATCGACGCCGCGCGTCCAGGGCGAGATGTTCTTGAAGCCGCGTGCCTCCAGATCCTTCTGCAGGGTCGGCGTCGCCACCATCACCCGGCCGGAAGGTTTGTGGAACCAGCGCATATAGCCGTAACCCCAACTCAGCGGGATGGGCAGGCGGGCGGAGACGTATTCGGGAAACTTGGTATGGTAGGAGGTCGTGAAGGGCATCTTCCATTCCATGCACACGCGGCGCGCGGCGAGGCCGACAAAGGCCTCGGTGGCGATATGCACGGCGTCCGGCTCATAATCCTGGATGATTTCGCGGACTTCCTCATAACAGCCCAGCGCCAGCTTGACCTCCGGATAGTCGGGCCAGGAAACGGACTTGAATTGGTTGTAGTCCACGATCTTGAATTCGTGACCGAGTTTTTCGCACTCGGCGATGACCCGCTTCATTGTCGTGACCACGCCATTGACCTGAGGGTCCCACGCATCGGTCGCCAGTAAGATACGCACAATCGTTTCCGTCTGTTGTCCTTGGCCCACTTGTGTAGAGCGCAACGGGCGCTCTGTGAAGCACGATTTTGTTTCAGGCCTGCGACAAGGGAAGGAAGTTTTTCTGCCCATGGCGCGGTTGCGAAAGAAAATGGAGCCATATTTTCAAGGTGTGGCCGGTTTTTGGACCGCAGAGTTGTTGCGATGCACAAAAACCCGCGTATAATCCCGATCATGGAACCGCGTCGCGTTAAAACTCGTACTGCCTTGTCAACCGCGACGAACGACCTGAATGTGAGTACCGTCCGCGCCCGTAAAGAACACACAACGGGAGGCCAGCGCGCGGAAGCTGGAAGGCAGCGCATGAGCGATCGACCGAAAGACACGCCCAAGTCCCGCCGCACGCGGGTCCAGATTCTCGACACCGCCATGCGGTTGTTCGCGGAGTTGGGCTATGACCGCGCGGGTAATGCCGCCATCGCCGAAGCCTGCGGTCTGACGCGCGGGGCCATGCTCTATCACTTCCCGACGCGCGAAGCGCTGGTCGAAGCGGCCGCCTGGCACATCCATTCGGCCCGCGAAGCCGCCTTTGAGGCTGAGGCCAGCAAGCTGAAGCCCGGTCAGGACGCGCTTGACGGCGCTATCGACGCCTACTGGCGTCTGCTGAGTTCGGTGCCGTTTTCCGCCTTTCTGGCGTTGGAACGCGCCGCGCGTCAGGACGAAGACGTGGCCAAGGCCATCCGTCCGGCGCAGGAAGCCTTCGATCGCGGGGCCATGGGCCGCGCCACGCCGGGCTTCATTACCGCCGGCGTCGATTCGCGTTTCCAGGCCAGCCGCGATCTGGCCCGTTTCGCTCTGGACGGACTGCACCGCGCCGCCCTGACCTACGATCAGCCGGAGCGTATCGAAAACCTGCTCAACGTCATCAAGCGCGCGGTGCACATGCTGAACCGCAAGGGCGATGTGACGGACCTCTGGGTCGACTGAGTTGGGCGATACGGCGGTCATCCTGCGCCTGACCATCGCCGATCCGGTGCCGGGCGTCGCCTACAGCCTTCAGGACAAGGACAATCATCCGATCGATCCCGTGATCGCGAGCGAGGGTCCGCTGTCCTTCGACGTGCCGGTGCGCTTAAGTGCCGATAATCGCTGGCTGGGGCCGTTCGTGCGCCGCGAAGGGCCGGAGCGCCGTTTCGTCTATATCGCTATCGGGCAATCGGCGGGCGACCCCGGCAGCGAATGGTCGCGCCGCGCCAAGATCGACATCCATGACATGCCCGAAGCCCTGAGGGACGCCGCCCGTGTCGGGGCCGTGCCTGAAATCGTCCTGCCGGGACGCGGCAAGGACGGCACGCCCGCCTGCGCCACCGTTCGCGGTCCTGAGGGCTGGAAGCTGGTCTAACCCGCTCTTCGCTTTGAATCTTTATCATCCCTGTCTCATTGTCGCGGCACCGGATCAAGCCGGCCAGAAAATACTGGAAAAGATAAACAGGGGTTACGCATGAGTCGGATACCGCTTGCTGTCGTTCTGTCCTTGGGACTGTCTCTGGCCGCCTGTGGCGGTGACGATTCGGGCGGAGGCGGCGGGGGCGGCGGCGCACCGTCCCTGAGCTTCACCTCGGGCGGTACGGCCAGTTTCGGCGAAAACGGCACGGGGACAGCCTACACCGCGGCGGCAACGGGCGGCAGCGGCGCCATCACCTACAGTCTGGGCAGCGGCGGCGACAACGCCCTGTTCTCTATAGACGGAACGAGCGGCGCCCTGACCTTCAAGGCCGCGCCCAATTTCGAATGGCCGCGGGATTCCAACCGCGACAATATCTATGATGTAACGGTCACCGCCTCGGCAGGCGGGGCTTCGGCTTCGCGCACGGTCGCGGTCACCGTCACCGACCGTTCGGGCCGGGTGGCGCTGCGCCGGGTGGGGGAGGGCTTCACCCAACCCCTGTTCGTGACCGGGCGCGGCGACAATTCGGGCAAGGTGCTGGTGGTGCAGAAGGGCGGGCTGGTCCGTGTACTCGACCCGCTGACCGGGGTCATCGACGCGACCGCCTTCCTCGATGTGCGCGATCAGATCGCCACCGACGGCGAGCGGGGTTTGCTGGGACTGGCCCTCGCGCCCGATTTCAGCACGACGGGGGTTTTCTACGCCTATCTGACGGCGACTAACGGAGCGATCAATATCCGCCGCTACACGGCGACGGCGGCCGGCGCTTCGGGGGCGGGCGACACCCTCCTGACCATTGCGCACCCGGCGAATAACCACAATGGCGGCTGGATCGCCTTCGACAAGAACGGCCTGCTGGTGGCCGCCGTCGGTGATGGCGGCGGTGGCGGCGACCCTTCGGGCAATGCCCAGAACACCAATGTCCTGCTGGGCAAGATTTTGCGCATCGATGTGCGCAGCGACGCCTATCCGGCGGATCCGAACCGCGACTACGCCATCCCGATGACCAACCCCTTCGCCAGCATGGGCGGCGCGCCGGAAATCTGGCACTGGGGACTGCGCAACCCGTTCCGCAACAGCTTCGATCGTGAAACGGGGCACCTCTATATCGGCGATGTGGGGCAAAGCGCGATCGAGGAAATCAACTTCGCCTCGTCCGGCAGCCCCGGTCTCAACTACGGCTGGAACATCCTCGAAGGCACATCCTTTTACGCCGGTGGTTCGACGACCGGCCTGACCCCGCCGGTGGCGCAATACGCCCAGGGCACGGGTCCGCTGCAAGGCAAATCGGTCACGGGCGGTTATGTCTATCGCGGGCCGGTCGTGTCGATGCGCGCACAATATGTCTTCGGCGACTTCGTCAACAAACGCATGTGGTCGATCCCGGTAGCGAATATGGTGCAGGGCACGACCCTGGCCAACACCGCCTTCACCGACCGCACCACAGCCTTTGCCCCGTCGGCGGGGGCGGTAGGCAGCATCACCAGCTTCGGCGAGGACGATTTCGCTAACCTCTACGTGGTGGACTTCGACGGCGAGATATTCCTGATGGACGAGGTGGACGAAGGGGCCTGATAAGAGAAAACGGCTGACTTTCCGAAGTGAAGGGATTAAGAACCACGGAAAACACGGAAAGCACGGACATTCATGGAAAATACCGGCCTTCTTTATGAGGCTGAAACCTACGCCATTCGCGGGGCTATCTTTGAGATATCACGTGAGATGGGCGTTGGCTTTCTTGAATCTGTCTATCAGGAATGTCTGATACGCGAGTTTGCCCAGCAGGACATTCCGGCCGTCGCGCATCCTGAGTTGCGATTGGCTTACAAGGGTGAACCGCTTACCCAGGTATACAGGCGGGATTTCATCTGTTTCGATAGCATTATTGTTGAGTTGAAGACTTGTCGTACCTTGCTGGATGAGCAGAGGGCGCAGGTGTTGAATTATCTCAAGGCCTCTGGTCTTCGGGTCGGGCTTCTCGTTAATTTCGGTGTCCATCCCAAGGCGCAAATCGAGAGATTAGCGCTCTGATTTCTGTGTTTTCCGTGTTTTCCGTGGTTAATCTTTAAAATCGTCAGAGTCAGATTCATGCGTCAGTTGCTGCGTTCCAAGATCCATAACGCCTACGTCACCGAAGCCAATCTCGCCTATATCGGTTCGATCACCATAGACGAGGATCTGATGGATGCCGTCGGCCTGTGGGAGGGCGAGCGGGTGCTGGTCGTGTCCAACACCTCCGGCTCGCGACTCGAAACCTACGTGATCACCGGCGAACGTGGATCCGGCAAGATCGCCATGAACGGCGCCGCCGCGCACCTGATCAGCGAATCCGAACAGATCATCATCATGGGGTTCGAGCTGACCGACGCGCCGATTATCCCCAGAGTCGTGCTGGTCGACCGCGAGAATCGGGTTGACCGCTACCTCTCTGAAACCCCCTCGACGATTCTCTAACAGGACTCTTTTTTGGGGGTATTTTCGCGTCGTCGCGCCAACCCCTTGAGGCGCTTGGAATAATGTTTCTTTTAAGAAATCATTAACTAAAAACTTCGCCTGTGCGGCGACTTGGCCGTTGACGATGCGGCGCGATTATGGCCCCATATAGGGGCTTAGGGCGGCCAATGACACTATATCTAGTTGTTGTGGGGGCAAGCCTTCGGTGCTCCGCCCGCGGAGCGGTTTTCTCAGGCATACCAGGTGAGTGTGACGATGTCGGCAAATGATGCGGCGGCGAAGGTTCAGAGTGCGGCGCCTGTGAAGGGCGCGCTCAAGGTGCGCCCGAAGGAGCGCCCGGAGTTCAGGCTGATCAAGACGGTGGTGACCGATCCGTCCAAGGACGAGAAGCTGACCGACTTCGGCAAGAAGACGCTCGACGACCGTTACCTGCTGGCCGGCGAAACCTATCAGGACATGTTCGCCCGCGTCGCCACGGCCTATGCCGACGATTCGGAACACGCCCAGCGCATCTATAACTACATTTCAAACCTGTGGTTCATGCCGGCCACGCCGGTGCTGTCGAACGGCGGCGCCAAGCGCGGCCTGCCTATCTCGTGCTTCCTCAACTCGGTCCCCGACTCGCTCGAAGGCATCGTCAGCGTGTGGAACGAAAACGTGGCGCTCGCTTCGAACGGCGGCGGCATCGGCACCTATTGGGGCGGTGTTCGCTCTATCGGCGAAAAGGTCAAGGGTGCGGGCCAGACCTCGGGCATCATCCCCTTCATCCGCGTGATGGACTCGCTGACGCTGGCCATTTCGCAGGGCTCGCTGCGTCGTGGTTCGGCCGCCGTCTATATCGACATCTTCCACCCTGAAATCGAAGAATTCCTCGAAATCCGCAAGCCGTCGGGCGACTTCAACCGTAAGGCGCTCAACCTGCATCACGGTATCTCGATCACTGACGAGTTCATGGAAGCCGTCCGCGACGGCGCGCCGTTCGGCCTGCGTTCGCCCAAGAACAACGAAGTCATCCGCTACGTCGACGCGCGCGCCCTGTGGCAGAAGATACTCGAAATCCGCATGCAGACGGGCGAGCCCTATCTGATCTTCGCCGACACGGTGAACCGGTCGATGGCCCCGCACCAACGCGAACTGGGCCTTAAGGTCAAGCAGTCGAACCTGTGCGCCGAAATCATGCTGCACACCGGTAAGGACCACCTCGGTCATGAGCGCACCGCCGTGTGCTGCCTGTCCTCGGTCAATGCCGAAACCTTCCTCGAATGGCGCGACCAGCCTCAATTCATCGAAGACATCATGCGCTTCCTCGACAACGTCCTGCAGGACTTCATCGATACCGCGCCGGATTCGATGGCCGCCGCCGCCTATTCCGCCCAGCGTGAGCGTTCGGTCGGCCTCGGCCTGATGGGCTTCCACTCCTTCCTGCAATCGCAGGGCGTGGCTTTCGAGTCGGCGATGGCCAAGTCGTGGAACATGCGCCTGTTCAAGCACCTGCGCCGCGAAGCCGACAAGGCCTCGGTCAAGCTGGCTCAGGAGCGCGGGCCATGCCTCGACGCCGAAGAGCGCGGCGTCATGGAACGCTTCTCGCACAAGCTGGCCATTGCGCCTACCGCCTCCATCTCGATCATCTGCGGCGGCACCTCGGCGGGTATCGAGCCGATCCCGGCCAATATCTACACCCACAAGACCCTGTCGGGCTCGTTTGCGGTCAAAAACCCCTTCCTGCAGAACCTGCTGGCGGAAAAGGGTCTCGACACGCCGGAAACCTGGGACTCGATCGTCGAGCATGAAGGTTCGGTCCAGCACCTCGACGCCCTGAACGAAGACGAAAAGGCCATCTTCAAGACGGCCTTCGAAATCGATCAGCGCTGGGTGGTCGAACTGGCCGCCGACCGCGCGCCGGAAATCTGCCAGTCGCAGTCGCTCAACATCTTCCTGCCGGGCGATGTCGATAAGTGGGACCTGCACATGCTGCACTGGACGGCGTGGGAACAGGGCGTCAAGTCGCTCTACTATCTCCGCTCCAAGTCGGTGCAGCGCGCGGCCTTCGCCGGTTCGGAAGGCAAGGCCGCGGTGGTGTCGATGGAAGCCGCGGGCAAGACGGACTACGAGGAATGCTTGGCTTGCCAATAAGCAGGGCCTCAGGCCCTGCACCCGAAACCGGGAGCCAATATCAAAGGCCGGAGCACCCGCTTCGGCCTTTTTGCTATGGAATGTCACGCTGCGCAACTTTGACAAATTTTCGTCGCTTTGATTTTTGCCTTTGATAATTGCGTATTTTGATTGACGGTCCCGTATCGAATGTTAAAGTATTCCAAAGCGAGGTTGCAATGTCTGATTCTGCTTTACAAATGATGCGTCAATTGAGGCAGGCCATTGAGGCTCGTCTTTTGGCGTCTGAGGATTACCGGGCTCTCAAAGCGTTGGATTTAGCAATCGAACAAGCGCTTGCTCCCACAAATAGGGGCTCTTCCCCTCCTCTTAAAACTCACTGGATCTCGGAAAATATAACAAATACAAAAAATAAAGAGCGCGCTACCCAAAAGGGAATGTCCCATGCTGATGCCGCAGAATTAGCCCTACAAAAGCGCGGATCACCTGCAACAACGGCGGAATTGGTTGAGCTTCTCGAAAAATATGGTTCCATGGTTGGCGGAAATGATCGCAATACCAATCTGGCATCGTCGTTGTCGCGCGATGGGCGTTTTCGAGCCGTACGCATCAACGGAAAACCCCATTGGTGGTTTAAGGAACGGCCGATACCTTCAATCGAGGACTTTGCACTTGAGCATGGAGAAAGTTCAAGAGGCAATGACGATTTAGAGGATTTGCTTGGTTCTTAGAGTTTGAGGCCCTGCTTTTGGCAGGGCCTTGTATTGGTCAGAGGGATCAATCTTGCCGGACTACCCTCTGTCGCAGAATTCGGAAAGGAGGTGAGGCGGAATGAAGCCGCCATAAACCCTTCCTGATCTTGGGGGCGAGATGCCGCCAAGGTGAGCAGCCCTCACAAGGAGGGCAAAGGAGAGGGCGGTTTCCGCCCTCTCTACATTATCTAGAGTGAATTTTGCCTATCTGTCAAATTGAATGCAAAAAGGCTTTTAAAAGCCGTATAAAATAAAAGAAGCGAATAGACCGTAGTCGCGTGAACGATTTTCAAGCCATATCATTGATATTATACGGGTATTATTGATAAGTCATGCCACCTTCTGCACCGGCCGCTCGGTCGCGTCGAAGCTGACCGTCCCCGCCTTGGCGTCGGTCTCTATCCGCTCAATGGCCTGTTTCAGCGCCGCGAAGCACACCGGGTCTATGGCGTCGCCGACGCTTTCGCCGATGATGTCCAGCGCCTTCCAGATCGGCAGGGCCGGGCGATAGGGGCGGTCGGCGGTCAGGGCGTCGAAGAAATCCGCCGTCGAAATGATCCGCGTCTCCAGACTGATCTCTTCGGCGCTCAGGCCGTGGGGATAGCCCTTACCGTCCAGCCGCTCATGGTGCGCGCCAGCGATGCGCGCCAGTTCGGCAAAGGCGCCGATGCGCGACAGGATGGTTTCGGTATAGAGGGCATGGGCCTGCATCTGCACCCACTCCTCGTCCACCAGACGGCCCGGCTTGTCGAGAATGGTGTTCGATACGCCCAGTTTCCCCACATCGTGCAACAGGGCGGCGCGCTTCAACCAGCGCCGGGCGCGGGCGTCCAGCCCCATCGCTTCGGCCATCATGTCCGTATAGAGGGCGACGCGCGACGAATGGCCCGCCGTATAGGGGCTCTTGGAGTCGACCACCTGCCCGAAGGCGATGGCGATGTCGTCGAGATAGTCTTCGTCCAGCGCCACCTCATGATGCGCCGGCTCCATCGACTGAATGCGCTGGACGAGGTCGGGCGCGCTCAGTCCTTCCCAGAAGCCGGGGCGGGCGGCGACCTCAAAAAAGGCGTCGGCGGTTTCGGGTTCGAACCAGGTGCCGGCGCGGTTGAGGATTTCGCGCGTGGCGGCGTCCTGCCCCCGGCTTTTGAAAAACACGTCGGCGCACTGACACAGCAGCGCGATGCGGGCATAGGGCGAGATGGCCTGACGGCGCAGGCCCTGCGGCTGACCGCGCCCGTCCCAGTGTTCATCAAGGTCGCGGATGCCGATGGCCACGGCTTCGGGAAAGCGCAATTGCCGCGCGATGTCGGCGCCGCGCGTGCAGCGCGTCTCGATCAGTTCGCGCGAAATCTCGCCGCCGTTCTTGAAGATATTGATTACGGCGCGGAAGCGTTCGGCCAGATCGGCCTTCAGCCCCGTATGCGAAATGACGAAGCCCATCACGTCCGACAGTCCGGTGTCGATGTCCTTGAAGTCGCGTTTGAAGCTGAGATCGTCGGTCAGATAGAGCTGGCAGATACGCGCGGCATTGGACGAACAGCCCAGATCCTTGAGCAGCAGGACGTAGTAAAGCTCCCACCTCTGTTCCGCGGAAAAGCCCAGTTCCTCGGCGATGTGCATGCCGATATAGCAGCAGCGCACGCAATGGCCTTCGGGCTGACCTTCGGTGATGTCGAGCGCATAGGAGAAGGCGCTGATTAACTCCGACAGCTTGAGGCGGTCGGGCGATATGTCGGGCAGTTTCGGCGCTGGCATGAAGGCCCCATCATTAAGTCGCTTCGATCATGCCACGTCACGCTTAAGACCGCGTTACGCGTTGACGCAGGGCCTGCGGGAGGCTAGTCCTGCTGCATCCAAAGCCATTACAAAAAAGCGATTTTCAAATGCCGATGACATTGACCGCCTTCCTCGAAGGCCAGAGCGATCTGCCGCAAAATCTCAAGGTCCTGATCGGCGCGATGGCCGACACCTGCGCCGTGATCGGCCGCACGGTGAACCTCAGCGCCGTCAACGATCTTCAGGGCGCGCTGGAGCAGGAAAACGTGCAGGGCGAGGTGCAGAAGCAACTCGATGTCATCGCCAACGACATCATGCTCGAAGAGGCCCGCTGGAAGGGCGTGGTGCGCGGTCTGGCCTCCGAGGAAATGGACGACTATATCGCCTTCGATAAGGGCGACTATCTGCTGTTCTTCGACCCCATCGACGGGTCGAGCAATGTCGACGTTAACGGCGTGGTCGGCACCATCTTCTCCATCCTGCCCGCGCCGCAGGGCGAGCTGGGCCTCAACGACTTCCTGCGTCCGGGCCGCGATCAGGTGGCCGCCGGTTACGCCGCCTACGGCCCGCAGACCATCCTGGTCCTGACCGTGGGCAAGGGCGTCGTGTCTTTCACCCCTGACGCCGACGGCGTGTGGGTGCAGACCAGGGCCGAAATGACGGTTCCGGCCTCTACCCGCGAATTCTCCATCAACATGTCGAACCACCGCCACTGGTTCCCCGGCGTGCAGCGCTATATCGACGAGTGCGTGGCGGGCAAGGACGGGCCGCGCGGCGCGGATTTCAACATGCGCTGGCTGGCCTCGATGGTCGGCGACGTGCACCGCATTCTCACGCGGGGCGGCATCTTCATGTATCCGGGCGACAAGAAGCGCGCCGACGGCAAGCTGCGCCTGATGTACGAGGCCAATCCCATCGGTCTGCTGATCGAGCAGGCGGGCGGCAAGGCCACGGACGGCACCACCCGTATCCTCGACATCCAGCCGACGGGCCTGCATCAGCGCACGGGCGTCGTGCTGGGCTCGACCGAAGAGGTCGAACGCGTGGCAGAATATCTGAACGCCTGATCAAGCCGTAAAGATCGTCTGAAAGCCGCCATAGATCAGGCGCTTGCCGTCAAAGGGCATGTCCATCTCGGCCATGCGCGGATCGGCCTGCGCCTTTTCCCAGGCGATATTGCGGACCTCTTTTGACGGCCAGACGACCCACGAAAAGACTACGACCTCGCCCGCTTCCAGCTTTACGGCCAGGGGCAGCGAGGTCAGCTTGCCTTCCGGGACGTCATCGCCCCAGTTTTCGACGACGGCCAGCGCGCCCAGTTCCTTGAACAGGGTGGCGGTGACCTGCGCGGATTTCAGATAGGCGTCGCGGCTTTCGACTTTGACCGGACAGACAAAGCCATCGACATAAGTGCTGGGGGCGTCAGACATGGCGGCATCAGACATGGGAAGCGTCTCCTCTGTTGGGAGGCACCAGCCTACGGCCCTGTGGATAAAATGCCAATGGGTCTATTTCTCGACCAGCACCTGAAAACCGCCATAGACCAGCTTAGCGCCGTCGAAGGGCATGGCCTCGGTCGGCTGCATGCGCGGGTCTTCCATGATCTTCTCGTTGGCTTCGTCGCGTGCCTCTTTCGACGGCCACATGACCCACGAAAAGACCACACTGTCCGACAGCTTGCCGCGCGCGGAGTTACGGAACGAAGCCCCTTCGTCGCCTTCGGGCAGGTCGTCGCCCCAGCATTCGACCACCTGAAGCGCGCCGTATTCCTTGAACACCTCGGCGGCGGTTTCGGCCATCTTCTTGTAGGCGGCGCGGTTTTCCTTGGGTACCGGGATCAGGAATCCATCGACGTAAGACATGGCTATACCCTTCCCAGAAGCGTTTTCAGTTCGGCGATGACGGTGCGGTACGAGTCGCGCTTGAAATGCACCACGCGCTCGATGACCTGATCGAGGTCGCACCATTCCCAGCGGTCGAACTCCTGCTCGCCGTGGGCCTGAAGGTTCACTTCGCTGTCCGGACCGGTGAAGCGGCAGAAGTACCAGATCTGCTTCTGACCTTTGAAATTGCGGCCGATCTTCTTCTGGGCCAGCACTTCGGGCGGGAAGTCGTAGATGATCCAGTCCGACGTGCAGCCAAACATCTCGATCGTGCTCAGGCCGGTTTCTTCGTAAAGCTCGCGCTTGGCGGCAGCCTCGAAATCTTCACCGGCATCGACGCCGCCTTGCGGGAATTGCCAGGCGTAGTCGCCGCTCATGCCGAAGCGATGGCCGATCCACACCTTGCCGTCCGGATTGATCACGACGATGCCCACATTGGGGCGGTAGTCTTTTAGGTCTCTTGTCATCGCCTCATAATAGCGGAAGCCGGAGCCAGTTGCAGCCCCTTTTGCTCAAGACCCTGTGTCCATTTGATCGCGGCGGCCAGCGTCACCGGATAGGCGAAGCCCGACCCCAGCGCGCGACCGCGAGCCTTGGCCTGAGTCTCGATGGCCGTGAGTTGGGCTGTGATGCTCTGGGTGTTGATCTGGGCGTCGATCACGCGATCCGCCGAGGCGCGGGTCCAGCCGCCGGCGACGTCGCGGGCCTGACCGTCGTCGATAAAGGCCACGCCGCGCGCCTTCATCACATTGAGAAAGCCGGTCATCGAACCCTTGTCGCGTAAGTAAGCGCTGCCCTGATAGTTCATGACGCCGAAATAGCCGGTGGCGCGCCCCATCAGCCAGTTGAGGCTGGCATTCATGTCGTCCGGACGCTGACCCACCAGAAGCGTGCGCGGGCCGGGATCGGTGTCGGGATAGTTGGTCGGCTCCATCGGAATTTCGATCAGCACCTCGTGGCCCTGCGCGCGGGCGGCGTCGATCCACCCTTGCAGCCCTTCGGCGTGCGGCACGAAGGACAGGGTGACCTCGGCGGGCAACTGCTCGATGGCGGCCTTGGTGGTGGTCGGATTGAGCCCCAGACCGCCGACGATCAGCGACACCATGGGCTTGCCGTTGGATTTGAACGGACGGGCATAGGCCGAGGCCGGGACGCGGCCGTCCGAAGCGATGGCCGGCAGCGGGCCGTTGGGCCCGTTCTGCGACAGGCCGGCGATGGGCGCTGGCGCTAGCGGCGAGGCGGGCAGCTTGTTGGCCGCGCTGACCGTCACCGGCGCGCCGTCATTGGGAAGCGTGATGATCGCCGTACCGTCGGCGGGCCCGGCCTCGCCATTGGCGCCGAACTGCTCGGCGGAGGCGTCGTTGAACAGGCCGAGCGAATCGAGCGTGAAGGCTTGCAGGCCCGATGCGGCCTCATTGGCAGGCGCTTGCGCCTGTGCGTGGTCGTCCGCCTTTGGGGCGGCGACGGTCGCGGCGGCGATGCGGATGCTGGGGTTGCCGGCTTCGGGATCGGACAGGCTGAGGAACAGCGCCCCGCCGCCGAGGAACAGGCCCAGGGCGATCAGCGGCGCGGTATAGGGCTTTTTCAGTATGTCGAGCGCAGCGGGCCCGAAGCCCTTGATGCGGCTCATCAGGCCGCCGTCCTGACGGAACAGCGGTGAATTGGACAGGGAGGGGAGCTTCGGCTTGGCGAACATGGATGTGACCGGCAAAAAACCCTGCCCGCACGAACTGCGGACAGGGTTAATATGGGCTAACGGCGGTTAACAAAGCCTAACGCAATCTAAATTGGATGAAAATTTAGCGTATGCGCTCGCAGTATGTGTTCAGCGCAAGCCATACTTGTTGAAACGGAGTGGGGAAATTCGATTGGCGTAGGGTTTTAACTATTTCAGTTGTAGCCTCATCACATCCAGATTCATGGTCTATGGAGCCGGTATTGAGATATATAAGCAAACCAAAAACCGTTGAATATTTTGGCTTATTCTTACGCGCTATAGCTTTGATAACCAGATCGATATTTTCCGAGATTGTGAGCCAGTTTTCGGCCGGGTCCATCTGCGGGCCTAGCTCATGCACTTCACGGAGTTCGATATCGCGTTTTCGATTGGGCCTCAGCACTTCCGTGGCCTCAAACGAATAGTCCTGACCCTCGACAGTTAGCCAAAAATCAGGGGGATCATCACCTAACCAAACGTGCGTTGCTTGTCGAAGTGGTGCAAAGCGGCTGGCTAAAAAAGCTTCTTTGTAAAAGCCTGTTTGTGGCGTGCCGATTAATTGATAGCCCAGCCTTGAGTTTGCCTCGTCAACTATCGCTGAAAAATCGTCTGCGCTTTGTTTGACACTTAAGGTCCGCCGCAATTGAGATGCGGCGGACCTTATAAGTTCCTTTAGCTCTTCAGCCGTCTCGTTCATATCACCTAAACGGCGGTTCGTCGAAGGCGCGGAGCTTGCGCGAGTGCAGCTTCGAGCCAGCCTGACGCAGCAGGTTGATCGTCTCGAAACCGATATCGATATGCTCGGCGATGGCCCGTTCGTAGAAGTGGTTGGCCTGACCCGGCAGCTTTAACTCACCATGTAGCGGCTTATCCGACACGCAGAGCAGCGTCCCGTAAGGCACCCGGAAGCGATAGCCCTGTGCGGCCAGCGTTGCCGACTCCATGTCGATGGCGACGGCCCGGCTTTGCGAGAACAGCAGCGCCGAAGACGAATAGCGCAGCTCCCAGTTGCGGTCGTCGGTGGTGACCACCGTGCCGGTGCGCAGGCGCTTTTTCAGGGCGTCGCCGTCCTGACCGGTGATGTTGACTGCCGCCTGTTGCAGGGCGACCTGCACTTCGGCGATGGGCGGGATGGGGATTTCGCGCGGCAGGACATTATCCATCACGTGATCGTCACGCAGATAGGCGTGGGCCAGAACGTAGTCGCCGATGCTTTGCGACGGACGCAGGCCGCCGCAGTGGCCGATCATTAGCCACACATGCGGGCGCATGACGGCGAGGTGGTCGGTGATGTTCTTGGCATTGGCCGGGCCGACGCCGATATTGACCAGGCTGATGCCCTGACGGTCGGGCGACAGCAGGTGATAGGACGGCATCTGGAACTTGCGCCACGGCGAATTGGCAATCAGCTCCAGCGGGTTCGGCGTGTCCTTGGTAATGACGATGCCGCCGCAGCACGACAGGGCCGTGTACGGGCTGTCCGGGCGCTTGAGCTGCTCCAGCGCGTAGGTGACGAACACATCGACATAGCGATGATAGTTGGTCATCAGGATGTAGGACTGAATGTGCTCGGCCGGGGTGCCCGTATAGTGTTTCAGGCGGGCCAGCGAAAAATCGGTGCGCAGACCGTCGAACAGGGCCAGCGGACGGTGGCCTTCATTGTCCAGCAGGTCCATGCCGTCGGCGACCTCGTTGCCGATCAGGGCCAGTTCGGTCGTCGGGAAGTGACGCGCCAGATCGAAGGCCGAGACGCTGTTGAGGTCCAGCCCCGCGCCGTCCAGCACATAGGGATAGGGGATTTCCTGATCCGAGACATCGACGCTGATTACGGCGTCATAGTCTTGTTGCAGGAGTTCGAGCTGATGGGCGATCTCTTCGCCGAACAGGTCCGGGCGGGTGATCGAGGACGAATAGGTGCCGGGCCGCGAGAAGCGGGCGAAGGCGCGATTGACGACCGGGTGGCGGTGGGTGAGGGGCGCTTCGTCCTCCTCATCGATATCGACGCCCTTCCACACCACGATCAGGCGCGGATAGCAGTACCGGCCCTGTTCGCGGGCGGTCTTTGACGGTTTTGTGCGGTCGGTGAGATAGGCCTGAAGATCGGTTTGCAGCGCCTTGACGGCAGCGACGTAGATGTCTTTCAGGCGGGCGACGGCCTCAACGGCGGTCAGATTTTCGAAGGCGTGGCTTTCGGCACCACGAGCCGCTTTTCTTTGCTTTTCCATGTTCTATTGTGCCACGGCTTTTTTACGGTGAAAAGACCGCAGCGCACAAATTTTGTAACCCGGTTACAGATTGCGTGAGGGGGACGTGGGAGTGCCATTCTTATACCTCCCTGCCTTTGGCGGGGAGGGGGACCGTTTGCGGAGCAAATGGTGGTGGGGTGGTTTCTTAGCTATAACGGTTTGAGGCGGTGTAATTCGGAAAGACACCCCACCACCACATCTCAACGGCTACGCCGTTTCGTGCGGTCCCCCTCCCCGCACTTTGTGCAGGGAGGTATGAAAGGTTACAGATTCGCTTTCAGGAACTTGGAGCAATCCGCCCGCAACGGTCCCTTGCCCCTGAACGGGATCGAATAGGCGGCGGCGCAGTCCTGATGGCTCAACCCCTCATAGACGATCAGTTGCGACTCCGTGCCGACCTTTTTCAGCGCTTTGTCGAGATTGACCGCGTTGCTTAGCCGGCAGATGGTGTCGGCGCGGCTATGCTGGAGCAGGAACTTCGTCGTGCTTTTGGTCGCGTGGTTGATCGGCTGGGTTTCCAGCGGGCGCGGATAGCTGCCGAAGCTGTTGAGCGTCGCATCGACGTCGAAGGGATAGAAGTCATAGGGACCGGACACGCCGATCGCCACCTTGAACGGATTGGAAGCCAGCGGATCGAATGTCAGGAAACCTTCGTCCAGGGCCAGGCTGATGGCGATGAAGGCCCCGGCGGAATGGCCCATCACGCCCATGCGCTGGGGGTCGCCGCCCCAGTTGGCCGCCTGCCCTTGCAGATGGCGCACGGCAGAGGCGGCGTCTTTCATGAACTCCGGATAGACGACTTCGGGATAGAGGCGATAGTCGGGAATGACCACCAGATAGCCGAGCGCCGCCAGCGACCGGCCCATCCACGCATAGTCGGTCTTGCTGCCGGAATCCCAGTTGCCGCCGTAGAAGAAGACCAGCACCGGCCAACCTTTTTGATTTTTTGGGCCGGATGTGGGCGCATAGACGTCATACGTCTGACGCGCATGATCGCCATAGGCCACATCGCGCGCCAGCCGCCGCGACCCGCCGTCCTTGGGCGTCAGATTGTTGAAGGCGGTAAGCGTCGAACATCCCGACAACATCAATCCTATACCGGTGCCGAGAGCCAAGCCGCCGAGCAGGTGACGTTTATTGAGGATCATATCGGGAGCCCTGGCGACGGTTTATGCGTGCAATTGCGTAAAATTGATTGAGTTGCGCCCTCAGTCCCTTACTATGGCGCTTAAGAAACCATACGGACTTCAGGGAGCTTTGGACGTGCACAAGCGACAATTTCTTCTCGGCGCGGCGGCCGCCGCCTTCGTCACGCCGGTTCTGGCGCAAAACGCCACGACCCCCAAGGCCGATATTCCGCGCGAATGGATCGACCCCGACACGGGCCACCGCATCGTGCGCCTGTCGAACGAAGACAATTCCAAGTCGCTCTATTTCCACGACAATGCCTTCACCGCCGATGGCAGGTGGATGATTTTCGACAGCCCGTCGGGCATCCAGAAGGTCGAACTGGCGACGCGCAAAGTGTATCCCTTGACGCCCGCCGGTTACGGCAGCCTGATGGTGTCGCACACCAAAAACATCTGTTACGCCCGCAAATTCCCCGGTGGCGAAAAGAAGAGCGCCGACGACAAGGGCCGTGGCGGCATCGAGATCGTCGCCATCGATATGGATACGGGCAAGATCCGCACCATCGCTAAGGACATCAAGGGCTTCGTCACCTCGGTCAATGCCGACGACACCCTGCTGGTCGGCACCTGGGCCGAGCGCGAATACCAGCTCCAGCCGGGGCCGAAGGTGGCCAATACCGACGGCGGCTATAACGCCGTAGGGCCGGATGGTAAGCCGCTGAGCTTTCAGGCGGCCAAGGAGGTGCGCATGGCCGAACGGCTGGCGCAGAACATCCCCATGGAAATCTTCACGCTGGATATCAGGACCGGCGAGCGCAAGGTGGTCACGGCCTCGACCGACTGGCTCAACCACGTGCAGTTCTCGCCCGCCGATCCGCACCGCATCATGTACTGCCACGAAGGGCCGTGGCACAGCGTCGACCGCATCTGGACAATCAAGACCGACGGCACGGGCAAGGAAAATGTCCACAAGCGCTCGATGAACATGGAAATTGCCGGGCACGAGTTCTTCTCGTTCGACGGTGAGCGCATCCTGTACGACCTGCAAACGCCGCGGGGCGAGGACTTCTGGCTGGCCAGCTACGACCTCAAGACGCACAAACGCATCTGGTATCATATGGAGCGCAACGAGTGGTCGGTGCACTTCCAGATCAGCCGCGACGGCAAGATGTTTGCCGGCGATGGCGGGGATGCCGACATGGTCGCCCGTGCGCCGGACGGCAAGTGGCTCTACCTGTTCCAGCCGGAGATCATCGAAGACCTCGGCGTCTCGGCGCCCAATGCGGCGGAACTGGTGCGGCCGGGCGTATTACGGGCGACGAAGCTGGTGAACCTCAAGGCGCACAATTACAATACCGAGCCGAACCTGCAATTTACGCCGGACGGCAAATGGCTGGTCTTCCGCTCCAACATGCACGGACCGATCCACGTCTATGCGGTCGAAGTGGCGAAGGCCTGAAAATGACAAAGGGCTCCGGTGTTCCGGAGCCCTTTCTGTTTAACGCTCTACGGTTGTCACGATGAGGCGTTCGACCTCGCCGGAGGGCGCCTCGAAGGCGATGGATTGGCCTTGGGACAGGCCGATCAGGGCCGCGCCGACCGGCGTGAGGACCGACAGCCTGCCCTCGGTAATATCGGCCTCGTCCGGCAGGACCAGCTTCAGGCGGCGCGTCCCGCGCGCCGTTCGGAAGGTGACCCAATCCCCGAGGCGCACCGTATCGGCGGGCAGTTCCGCCTGTGGCCGCAGGGTGGCGCGCGACAGTTCTTCGAGCAGTTGTTCGCCGGCCTCGGCCAGAAAACCGCCGGCCTGTTCGGCCTGTTTCTTCAGAAGCTGGAAGTCGTCCTCGCCGATGGTGATGGCGGGCAGAGCAATGGGTTCGGTGTGGAGGGTCATGGGAATAAACCTGTGCAGACGCGCGCGGCAGACGCCGCGTGACGATGAATGGAGATGCGGAAAAAGCGCGAGATTTGGGAAACGGCTGGGATATGATCAGCGGTTCGAGAGGCCGCCCGAAACCCGAACGGCGCGCAAGGCCGGGCTTCGGGCTACGATCCCGTGACGGGATGTCCCTTGAGCGATGCAGTGATGTGCAGCACGGCGCGGATGGTCATGATCCAGACGTGGGGGTTGGATGACGCCTTGTCAAGCCTACCCCCTGACCAGCGTGCAGCCGGTCGAATAGACGAGCAGCACTGGCGGCGCGGGTGGGGTGGAGGGCAGTGGCGTGCCGTTTTCCTGATAAGCGAAGGCCCCGATGCGGTAGACGCCCTTTCGCGTTTCATCGCGCAGCGCGGTTTGCGGGCGGACCTGACCGAGGATTTCGACCAAGGCGCGATCGTAGAGTTTGAGGGCGGAAAATTTCGATCGACGCATACGGGCGCTCCACGGCTTTCGGACAAACCGTGAACGATCAGGGTTAATCAAAGGTTAACCGACCCTCAGATGCAGGGCCTTCGGACCGCGCAGGGACAGGCTGGGTTTGAATAACGGCTCGGCGCTCAGTTCGATGCGCTCGAAGCGCGACAGAAGGGTGGCGAAGGTCGCCTCCATATTCATGCGCGACAGGTGATTGCCCAGACAGAAGTGCGGCCCCGCCGCAAAGGCCAGGTGACGGTTGGGCGTGCGACCGATGTCGAAGCGGTCGGCATCGGGAAAGGCCTCCGGATCGCGATTGGCCGAGCCGTAAAGCAGGCCGATCTTCGTGCCCTTTGGTATCTCCCAGCCATTGACTTCCATGTCTTCTGAGGCGAGGCGATGAAAGAAGGGCAGGGGCGCGTCGTAGCGGAACATCTCCTGCATGGCGGTGGGCATCAGGTCAGGGTTGGCGCGCAGCCGGCGTAATTCGTTCGGGTGTTTGAGCAGCGCCGTTAGGCCGTTGCCCATGGCGTCGATGGTCGAGCCATGCCCCGCCATCAGGATCAGCATACAGTTCGAGATATATTCGTCTTCGTTCAGTTCGCCGGCGTCCCAGCGCATCAGCAGGCGTGAAATCAGATCGTCCTGCGGGCGTTTGCGTCGCTCGTTCGACAGGTCAATCAGGTAATCGTAGAAGGTCTTGGTCGTAAGTTCGGCCAATGCCTTGCGTTCATCCGTGCGGTCGATGTCGAAATACTGCACGATGTCCTCGGACCAGACGCGCAGTTGCGGGCAATCTGCGTCCGGGACACCCAGAAAGCGGCCGATGACCCGCCCCGGCACGTGCACGGCCAGATCGTTGATGAAATCGAACTCTGAACCCACCGCGTCGAACAATTCCGATACATAGGACTCGACCCCCGCCTTGAGCCGTTCGACCTGACCGGGCGTAAATTCGCGAAAGACTAGCTTGCGCAGGCGTTGGTGCGCGTCGCCGTCGGAATTGAGCATCGAAAACTGCACGAAGCGCGAATGATAGGGCATGTCGTGCCAGTTCTGCGCCCGGCGGTCGGCAGCGATTTCCTCCGCCGTCAGGCGGTGATCGAGCGAGCGCAGCGAAAGGGGGTTTAGCGCGGCGGCCTGCACATCGGCAAAACGCGAGAACAGCCAGATATCGAACGGGGCGAAGTACCACGGCGCGTTCAGGGCGCGCAGCCTGGCATAGGCGGGATAGGGATCGCGGGTAAACTCCGCCCCCAAGGGGTCAAAAAGTGCGGAGTCGGCGGCGTAGGGATCGGGCAGGCGCATGGTTTGAGCCTGTGCGGAGGCGTGTCGCGTGTCAAGCTATGAGGCGGGCGCAATCGGTGGGTTTACGATTGCGTAAAAATAACAGCATATTGTCAAGCTCGAACCCCGCTACTCAGGACCCGCCGGATCATGCCGCCTGAGATCAGTATACTGATCGTCGATGATAATCGCGGCGACGCGCTGCTGCTGACGCGCGCGCTCCACGCGGCGTTCGGCGATGCTGCCATAGACGCCGCGACATCGGGCGAGCAAGCGTTGCAAAGATTGCGTTGTGAAGCGGAATTCGCCGGCTGCCCCCTGCCCGCTCTGGTGCTGCTCGATTGTCGACTGCCGCGTTTGAGCGGGTTTCAGGTGCTGGAGGCCGTGCGCACCGATGCGTCTTTTAATGATGTGCGCATCGTACTGATGTCTGGCGTGGTGACGCCGGAACACCTCGATGACGGGCACAAGAGCGGCGCCGACGGTCATCTGCAAAAACCGGAAACCATGGACGAATTCGATGCGTTGGCCCGGGCGCTGGCCGGGTTTGTCAGGGGGCAATCAAGCCCCCCGTTTCGTTTCCCGGCGGGTCTGCCCTACTGTTTCTAGAGCGGAATGATTTCTGAGGGAATCATTCCGCGCAAGCCGCCATTGAGGCGGCGGAGCCACCGCCCAGCGAGGGCGTAAACAAATCCAGATCCTTATGCTTTCTTATGGAAAGATAAGGATCTAGGCCTTCGGTTGAGCCTTAGGCAGGCTGAACGAAATCACCGTGCCATCGTCGGATGAGCCGATGCCGATCTGACCGCCGTGCATCAGGACGATCTTGCGCGCCAGGGTCAGGCCCATGCCGGCCCCGTCATAGACATCGTCGGTATGCAGCTTGCGCAAGGGGCGGAACACATCGTCATAGAACATCGGATCGATGCCGATGCCGTTGTCGGCGATGGAAATCCAGTAGTCACGCTCGGTTTCCTCGCAATTGACCTCTATGGTCAGCGGCTGATTGCGGCGGCGGAACTTAATGGCATTGTCGACCAGCATGTAGACGAGCTGATAGAGGCGGTTGGGGTCGCCCTGCACTTCGGGCAGTTTGCCATGGTTGAGCGTGCCGCGGATCATGTCGAGGTCGGTTTGCCGGTTCATGTGCACGCGGGCGACAATCTCTTCCAGATCGACCTTGTGCGTCAGGCGCGGAACGGTATTCAGGCGCGAAAACTGCAGCAGGCCGTGCAGGATTTCCTGCAGCTTTTCCCCGCTTTCGAGAACCATGGAAAGGTTGGTGCGGGCGTCGTCGGTTTCAGGAACGGGCGCCTGTTCGACCAGCAGGCGCGAGAATTCGACCAGGGACCGGACGGGGCCGGCCAGATCGTGAGAAATGATATAGGCGAAATCCTTGAATTCCTCCGCCGTATCCATCTCGGTCATGCTCCTGATCTGATATTTTTGCATGTCGGGCTCCGTGCCTGAATGGAAGGTTATACCGCTTCTTGTTCTTCGCGTACCTTAAGCCCTTGTACGCCTGAACTATCGGGATGGGTGCGTTTGGCAATCCCACAAATCGGTTACTTTATGACCCATACAACCTTACAGAGATTTAAAGATAAGTTGAAAGCACATAAATTTGATTGATTTTGTTGCGGATATTCGGCGTCGTCTGTGTCTGCATCCTGGCGCAAAAAATGCCCCGGTCGAGTGACCGGGGCTAAAGATACCGTTGGAGAATATATAAATTCTATTGGGCTTTGATGACCGTCACGTTAGCCATGGGCGGTGATTTCATGCCTTCGCCGATGAAGAAGGACGGCCAGGGCGGCTGGTTATAAGCCGTATTCTGCCACGCGATCGCTGCGCGGTATTGCGGGTCTTGCATCAGGGTGGTGAACTTGTACGTGGTCGGAATATTCGTCGAATAGATGCGCAGCGACAGATTGTCCTCGCTGCGCAGCATGACCTCTTCGCGCCAGTCGCCGAACAGGTCCGCCGACAGGGCCGGAGTCGACTTCGTGCCGTTGTTCGAGGTCGCGCCTTGTGCATCGAGGATCACCTTCGATTCCGAGGTGTTCCAGTCCCACTTCGACACCTTGTTGCCGTCGAGCAGTTCGCGCAGCAGATCGCCGTCCCACCAGACCATGAAGTTCATCTGGCGCGGGCGCTTGTCGGAGATGACATTGCCCTTGACGTCATAGAGATTGCCGCTGTTCGAGGCCCAGAACTCTGCGCCCGGATGCCGGGGGTCGATGTCGCCTGCCGCGCCGCGGCCAGTGTCCTTCTCCGCCGGCACCTTGAAGATGACCTCGCCGGTGCGGGCGTCGATCAGCGCCGCGCCGACATTGCCGGACATACGCATATTCTCGTGCACGCCCCACTTTTCGAGGCCGGGGCGGTTCGGGTCTAGGTCGGACACATGCATGGCGTCGCCGTGGCCCATGCCGGTGGTCCACAGCGGCTTGCCGTTATCGTCGAGCGTCAGCGAGCCGTAGATGATCTCCTGCTTGCCGTCGCCATCGACATCGGCGACGCTGAACTGATGGTTGCCCTGACCTGAGTAGGTTTCGTCCAGCCCGTTTTCTTTCGAGTCGAAGTACCAGCGCTTGCTCAGCTTGCCGCCCTTATAGTCGACGGCGGCGATGGTCGTGCGGGCATAGTAGCCGCGCGCGAAGACAGCGCTCGGATGCTCGCCGTCGAGCCACGCTGTACCGGCCAGGAAGCGGTCGCTCCGATTGCCGTAGGCGTCGCCCCAGCGGGCGGTGGCCTCTTCGTCGGTCGGGTTGTCCCCGTTCGGACCGCGCGGCGACGGATAGGCGATGGTGTCCACCACCTTGCCGGTCGCGCCTTCGAAGACGCTGAGATATTCCGGCCCTTTAAGAATACGGCCGGTCAGGCGCGCCATCAGCTTGCCGTCTTCGGTCTGACGCGAGCCCGTGCGGTCCTTGTTTTCGATCTCGCCGGAAGGCGTGACCCAGTCGGCATTGGCGTCGCCGATAACCTTGCCTTGGGCGTCGGTGGTGCCGTCGGCGGTCTTGACGATCAGTTCGGCCTTGCCGTCGCCGTCATAGTCAGCGACCTGAAACATCGTATAGTGCGCGCCGGCGCGGATATTGCGGCCCAGATTGATGCGCCAGAGTTGCTGGCCTTCGAGCGTATAGGCATCGAGGAAAACGGGGTCGGTATAGCCGCCCTGGCTGTTGTCCTTGGAATTGGTGGGGTCCCACTTCAGGATGATCTCGTAACGGCCATCGCCATCCAGATCGCCGACCGAGGCGTCGTTGGCCGTGTAGCTGTAGGCCTGACCGTCCGGCGTCGTGCCGTCGGCGGGCTTGTTCAGCGGAATGTTCAGAAAGCCGTCGATGACCGGCGCCTTCGACGCTGGGCCCTCCTTGCCCGCCTTGACTTCGCGCACTTCATAGGCGGCGGTTTTCGTCCCGGCGTCGTCCTTGAAGCTGGTGGTGGCGGTGACCGGCCTGGCGTTCAGCTTTTTGCCGTCGCGATAGACGTTGAAGCCCAGCTTGGCGTCGTCGGTGACCAGCGCGCGCCAGCTCACCAGCACACCCTTGTCGGCGGTAACGGCCACCGCGCCGCGATCGAGATATTCGACCTTGGCCGGCGCAGCCACCGCGGGCGCGGCGCTCAGCATCAGGGGGCTCAGGCTCAGGGCGGCGCCAGCCAGCAGCCAGGTCTTGGATGTCAGGATTGTCATAGGGTTCCTCCGATGCGGCGCTTTGTCCACCTTTGCGGCCGCTTTCCCGGAACTTTTACGCGCCAGTCCTGCGTACCAGTCGCAACCGATAGCACAATTTTGTGCCCTTCCCATCGAATTTGATTGAAGTTGATTTATTTGCAGCGTTGGAACCGACGCTTAGCAGTCGTTCGTTTGGCGCGGGATCGTGTTGCACGTTGAGAATGGCGTGAAGGAAGAGGTGTTTATAAAATATTGAAAACAAATGGTTATTTTTGCGCTTATCGACGGTGAGAAGTTTCCGCTGGCTTTCTGCTGAGGAGCGCTAAATGATTGCAATATATAAATAAACAGCTCTACACCGGGCATTTGTGTGACATTTGTGTTACTTATAACGTGGAATGTGTCGATATTGTCAGACCTAAGGCCAATTATGATCACATTGTGGCTTGACTTATCACCATCGATCAATGAGGATCAGGCTCATCCAACAGGTTGTTGAGTCAGAGGCCCGCACAAAAACAAGGGCCCTGGCAGGGGAGTGAAAGGCCGAAAGGCGATTTCCGAACTGACGGGATATTTGTGTGTGCCTGCGCCATTTAAGGCGAGGTGTGTTCTGTCATTCCGAATCGTTTTTCCGATAAGGGCGGTGCGCGATTGCGCCACCGTTTGTCTGCTTGTTCCCCGCGCAGTCTCAAGGACCAACACAGTTCTTAAGGGGCATGCCGTTCCGGCGGCATATCGGAGGAATAAAATGCAGAAATCACCCAAGGGGTCTTTCGCAAAGTACCTGATGGCCGGCACGGGCCTGGTCATGATTGCCGTTTCCGGCGCAGCTTACGCGCAAGACGCCGCGCCTGTTCAGGCGGGCGCTGAAGATATCGAAACCGTCGTCGTCGTCGGCGCGCGCGCCGCCCAGCAGTCATCGAACGACCGCAAGAAGCGCGCCAAGACGGCTACGGACTCCATCGTGGCGGATGATGTCGGCGCGTTTCCGGATAAAAACCTTAATGAAGCCATTTCCCGTGTCGCTGGTGTCGCGCTTCAACGTGATGACTTCGGTGAAGGGAGCGCCATCGAAATTCGCGGTAACAGTGCTGAGTTTGCACGAGTCGAAATAGATGGAATGGGTGTGCCCAACACCAGTTTCGGCCTTGGTGGCACGGGCTCAGCGCGTGGTTCGGATTTGACCGTGCTTCCGTCAGACCTGATCAAGAGCGTGGATGTTGTTAAGGGGGCCACCGCTGACATGACCGAAGGGTCTTTGGGCGGCGGGATTCAGGTCAAGACTCGCACCGCGCTTGATTTCAAAAAGCCTTACGTGTCGCTTCGCGTCGGCACGCGCCGCAACTCTCTCGGGGAAAAGTGGCGTCCGGACTATAATTTTATCGCTTCGCGCAAATTCTTCGACAATCGTCTGGGCGTTATCTTCAGCGTGACGGGCAGCGATTATCAGAATAATTCCAACCGTCAGGGCGTGTCGGCGAATACCGCCGGCTATCAAGGACGTATTGATTTTGACAATTCGCCGGAGAAAACCTTCGCCTTTAATCCTGCGGCCGTTTACGGCGTAACGGGACTGGCGACTTCCGACGCCGATGTCCTGCTCGCTAACTCCTTCTTCACGCCACGTCAGATCGTCGAAAAATCCGCAGCGGCTCAGACGAAGGCCGATTGCGCCACACAGTTCCCGCTGTTCACGACTTCCGCTCAGACGGCAAACCAGCGCAACCAGCGCATCTATGAGCAGATGACCTGTCTGAATCAGTGGAATGACCTTGAGCCCAACTTGGTTCGTAGCTACGACGACACTCAAAATGACTCCCGGCTGGCTGCTGACATTCGCTTTGACTTTCGGGTCAATGATAAACTCACGGTCTACGCCAAATATGCCATTTCTGACCGTAAGGTTGATCGCCAATATCGCTGGCGCAGTCTGTCAGGTGGTCAGGAACTGGGGCTGAATCCGGGGAATATTTACAACGCAACCAGCAACCCTAACGGCGTCTGGAATGTTTTGAACCCGAACACCGCTAATCAGCAACGTGTCGTGGCACCGGGTAATACAAAATATTATCAGTATGGTGGTCTAAATACCTATGGCAATCTGCCCATTTACGGCAATGTGGCAGGCATTATTCCGTCCAGCGTAAAAGTGGATGCTAACCATTTTGTCACGGAATATGTGATGACGGATGCAGGCTCCAACATCACGCAATCTTACGAGCCATTCGAGATCAACACGCGCTATGCACAGTTTGGTGGTGAGTATAAGGACGGTGACCTGCGTATCGAATTTGTAGCTGGCAAATCTGAGTCGGATTACTGGCGCAACAATATTTCTACCAGCCGCTTCTTCACCTATGGTGCGGCGCGTTTCTTCGTTCAGCCTAGTGGTCTGTGGGCGCACGAAATTTTGGGCACCTATGATGAAACCAACCCTGCCAACTATGTGCAGTTGAACACTCAAGCCGCTCAGACGGCCGCGGCAGCGACGGTAGATCTTCCGGCAGGACGACCTGCTTATACCGTCGCCCAGCGCCCGCTGGTTTCAAACAGCTTTACGCTCAATTATGACGCTTGGCTGAGCGAGTCGTCGGAGACAACGGCGAAAATTGACGTAACGTACAACCTGAAGGACAAGGTTCCGTTCTTCACCCGTTTCAAGACGGGGATCAATTATCGCAACCCTGAAGGTTCGGCATGGTCCCGTCCTGGCGGTGTGACGGTTCGCTCTGCGTCAGGTACCTATGGGCAGCCTGGCTATGTTGCTCCTATTGTCGTTCCCAGTACGCTCATCCGCAGCACGTTCCGCGCTTGTCAGCCGACGGCGACCTCAATTGAGCCTTGTAACTATGGATATGTGCCTAACACCGCCCTCTCAGGTGTGCTTGGAGGGGTAACCACCTACACCCCGGCAGAACTTCAGGCG